>NZ_AUNC01000056.1:0-169672 GCF_000714555.1 Thalassospira permensis NBRC 106175
GAAGAGCGCGGTGATGCGCCGCCTAAGCTTTTCTAAGGTATTCCCTGAATGTGAAGGCAAAAAAATGCTGCCGGTTTGATTTCGGGGGGCCGACAGCAAGTTGGTGCTATCGCTTCGTCGGAAGTGAACGATATTAAGCCATCAACTGCGCCATCAGGCGGTTGTCGAACGGTGTTGGGCCGTTGCTGGTCGTGGTGGCTGCGTCGTTGCTTGTGCTGCTGACCGACGCGGTTCCGTTGGCCGGGGAGGCGGCCATTATTTCGGCAAGGCTGACAATACCGTCTTCGTTGGTATCAAGCGGATCGTAACTTTCGGTATCGGATGTTGCGGCACTGTCACCGTCCGATGAACTGCCCGTGCTCTCGTCCGCAGTTGCCGTGGTCGTAGTGGCACCGGGTGGTGGTGCCATGCTTGTCAGGTAATCGTCTTCGGAAATGCTTTCAGCATCACTTCCCGCCATCATCGACCACAGGTTTTCGGCCATTTCATCGCTGACATCATCGGGTTTTCCTGCCAGGAACTCATCCTTGGTCAGGGAGCCGTCATCATCGGTATCAAGGTCGTCGAACAGTTGCTGCGCATCGAAACCGCCATCGGTGGCCGATGTGTCGGTGCTTTCCTGCATTTCGAGCAGCATGGCTTTGATCTGATCGGAAAGCTGGTCAACGCTGCCCTGTCCGTTGGCAGCAATTTCCGAAACCGCGTCGACCGCCTGTGTCGAGGCCGTGCTTTGCGCACTGGCGAGCGCAAATCCGCCAATGCCTTCTACGCCGCTACTGCTTTCGGTAGACTGGCTGCTACCGGTCGACTGTGTTTGGCTAAATATTTGCGCAAGACTGGCACTGAGACTGTTGATGCCGCTCATCAGGGGCTCCTTGCGTGGTGATTGTCGTTATGACTGTTCACGCGAGGCGCAGGAAAAACTGGCGCAGAAAAGCAGGCGGAAAAATATTTTCAGGGAAAAAATTGGTCGACGTTCCTGATTTGTTGCACAATAAGCAACCCGATATCGCCACTTGATTGAATGCCAATACTGGCCCCGTTTGCAGAGCATGTTATATATCCCGACATGATGGATGATCCCTTTGAAATCGATGAATTCGCCGCAAGCCCGGAAATGCGCCTTCAGGACGCACCCGCACCGGATTACCTTGCCAATCTGAATGCCGAGCAACGCGAAGCAGTCGAAGCGCTTGATGGCCCGTTGCTGGTGCTGGCAGGTGCCGGGACGGGGAAAACGCGCGTTCTGACGACCCGCCTTGCCCATCTGCTGGAAACCAAGGGACAGACGGAGCGCCTGCATCCGCAGCAAATCCTTGCCGTTACCTTTACCAATCGTGCGGCCAAGGAAATGCAGGAACGTGTTGCCCATGCGCTGGGCCGTCCGGTTGAAGGATGGTGGCTGGGGACTTTCCACTCGCTGGCCGCCCGCCTGTTGCGCCGTCATGCCGAACTGGTCGGGTTGCAATCAAACTTCACGATCCTTGATAGCGACGATCAGGTCCGCCTGCTCAAGCAGATCATGGATGCCGAACAGATCGATCAGAAAAAATGGCCGGCCAAGCAGTTGATGGGTATCATCCAGCGCTGGAAGGACAAGGGGCTTTCACCCGAACGGGTCAATGAAAGTGTCGAGTTCGCCAATGGCGGGGCCAAATACCTTTATAAGATCTATCAGGAACGCCTTGCGGTTCTGAATGCGGCCGATTTCGGCGATCTTTTGCTGCATTGCCTGACCCTGTTTCAGAAACATCCGGAAATCCTGCGCCGTTATCAGGAAACCTTCCGCTATGTCCTGGTCGATGAATATCAGGATACCAACGTGGCGCAATATCTTTGGCTGCGTGCGCTGGCGATGGTTCATCGCAATATATGCTGTGTCGGCGATGATGATCAGGCGATCTATAGCTGGCGCGGGGCCGAGGTCGGCAACATTCTGCGTTTCGAGTCCGATTTCCCTGGCGCCAAGGTCGTCCGGCTGGAACAGAATTATCGTTCCACGCCCCATATTCTGGCGGCGGCGTCCAAGCTGATCACCTTTAACGATGGGCGTCTGGGCAAGGAGCTTTGGACCGAACTTGATACCGGCGAAAAGGTCTTTGTCAAAGGTGTCTGGGATGGCGAGGCCGAGGCGCGGCTGGTTGGCGAGGATATCGAAGCCCTGCAAAGCTGTGGCATCGGTGCATCCCAGATGGCGATCCTTGTTCGCGCCGGGTTCCAGACCCGCGAGTTCGAGGAACGGCTGATTACATTGGGCATCCCGTACCGGGTTGTCGGCGGACCGCGTTTCTATGAACGTCAGGAAATCCGCGATGCGCTGGCTTATATCCGCATGGTCGCCCAACCCGATGACAGCCTTGCGTTTGAACGCATCGTCAATGTGCCCAAGCGCGGGGTGGGGAAGGCCACCTTGCAAACCCTGCATCAATATTCGCGTGATCAGGCCGTGTCGCTTCCGGCGGCGGCCCTTGATCTGATCGGGACCGAGGAACTCAAACCCAAAATGCGTCAGGCGATTGGCGGATTGCTGGGCGATTTCAAACGCTGGCGCGAGATGCTTGAAACCACGTCGCATGTGGCGGTGCTTGAAACGGTGCTGGATGAAAGCGGCTATACCGATATGTGGCGGACGTCGAAGGAAATCGATGCGCCCGGCCGTCTGGAGAACCTCAAAGAACTGGTATCCGCAATTGGCGAGTTTGAAAACCTGACCAGCTTCCTTGAGCATGTGTCGCTGGTGATGGAAAACGAACAGAATGCCGATCAGGAAAAAGTCACCATCATGACCCTGCATGCGGCCAAGGGGTTGGAATTTGACTATGTCTTCCTGCCCGGCTGGGAAGAAGGCGTTTTCCCCCATCAGCGCGCCATGGATGAAAGCGGCGTCAAGGGCCTTGAGGAAGAACGCCGTCTGGCCTATGTCGGCATCACGCGTGCGCGCAAACGCGCCACCGTTTCCTATGCCGCCAACCGGCGGATTTATAACCAGTGGCAATCGGCCCTGCCGTCACGCTTTGTCGATGAATTGCCTGACGAGCATGTCGAACGCATCAGCGATACCGGCCTTGGCAATCATCGCGGCAATGTATCGCCGGGTGCATGGGGGGCCGATGACTGGATGAAAATGCCAAGCTGGGCGGATAACAAACCGGCGGAAAGCTATAATCCCTATGGCGGTACCGGCGAACGCCGGTTTGCCAGCGCGGGATGGCAGGACCGGGTGCGCAAAAACGTGATTGATGTAAAGCCGGACGGTGAAACCAGCTACACCACCAGTTCGAAATCATCGAAATACAAGGTTGGTGATGCGGTACGTCATCGCAAATTCGGCCCCGGCACCGTCAAGGCGGTCGATGGCAACAAGCTTGAAATTCATTTCGAAGGTGTCGGCACAAAGAAAGTGGTCGACAGTTTCATCCTGCCGGGTTAAGCCGCCCGGACATTATTTCTGGTGCGGTCAAATGGCCGCCGCAATCTTGCGAGAAGCGATATGACCGAAACCGTTCGTTGCTATAATTTCACCTTCGAGGTCGATGGCAAATATGTCGCCGCCTTTGCCGAGGCGTTGTATGAGCATTGCGATGCCCTGTCGCATTTCGAACGGCCGGGCGATCCGACCGCGCCCTGGAAGGTCGAGGGTTTTTCGGGCGATCATCTTGACAAGACTGCGGTTGAAACCGCCGTATCATTGATGGCATCGGCCGTTGGTGTTGACGTGCCGGTCGTCGAATTTGGCACCTACGAACCCAAAGACTGGGTCAGTGACAATCTGCGCAGCTTCAAGCCGATTTCGGTCGGCCGGTTCTATGTCCATGGCTCGCACTGGGAAGACGGCGTGCCGGTGGCCAAAACCGGTTTGCAGGTCGATGCCGGTCTGGCATTCGGATCTGGTGAACATCAAACGACCAAGGGCTGCCTTGCGGCAATCGATTGGATCGCCAAACATTCACATCGTCACAATGCGCTTGATATGGGCTGCGGGTCCGGCATTCTGGGCATGGCATGTGCCAAAACATGGCGCTGCCCGGTGATGATGGCCGACATTGACCCCGCATCGGTGCGCGTTGCCCGTGAAAATGCCCGGATCAACAAGATCACCGATCTGGTCACCGCAATTCATTCCAACGGCTTTAGCGACGTTCGCATTCGCAATGCCGGTTATTACGACATTGTCTGCGCCAATATCCTTGCCCGTCCGTTGCGTCATATGGCGCGCGACCTGCGCGGGACGCTGGCCGATGGTGGTTATGTGGTTCTGTCGGGGCTTCTGTCCCATCAGGAACAGTTTGTTCTGTCGGCCTACCGCGATGTCGGCCTGTCATTGGTCAAACGTTTCCCGGTCGAAGAATGGACGACGCTGGTGGTTGGCTAAGCCAGATTTACCGTCCGCCCGATATATCGATTAGCGCACCAGTGACATAGGACGCGTCATCTGACAGTAGCCAATAAATCAGATTGGCGACTTCGTTTGCCTTGCCCGCACGCCCAAGCGGGCAGTTGGGGCCAAGTTCGGCAACCCGTTCCGGGCGGCCTACACTGCCATGAATGTCGGTATCTATAATGCCCGGTCGCACCGCATTGACCCGAATGCCTTTGGGACCAAGTTCCTTCGAAAGGCCAATGGTCAGGGTGTCAATCGCACCTTTGGACCCGGCATAATCGACATATTCGCCCGGTGATCCGAGTTTGGAGGCCATCGACGATACATTGACGATTGAACCGCCCCTGTTTGACATAGCACGTGCGGCCTCGCGGGCAACGATATAGGCCCCCAGAACATTGGTATCAAACACCGATTTCATCCGTTCGATGCTCATATCCGCCAGATCGCTTTTGGGGGCAACGATCCCTGCATTATTGACAACCGCATCAATTGTGCCGAAGCGGTCAAGCGTTGCCTGAAACAGGTCAACAACGTCCTGTTCATATTTCACGTCGCATTTCAGGGCGAAAACATTGCCGGTTCGTCCTGCCCGTTCACACAGCGCGCAGGTTTCATCGGCACTTTCCCTGTTGCCGACATAGCTGATGGCGACGTTCCAGTCGTTTTGCGCGCACAGAATGGCGGTGGCACGGCCAATCCCGCGGGAGCCGCCGGTGATCAGGACGGTTTTTGTCATGGATGTTTCCCCGAAAATCAATGTCGGGCGACACTATGGCGCGGGTTTTATGCCGGGGTCAAAAAGAAACGGCCCTGCTGTGGAGTAGCAGGGCCGTCTCAGAGGGAAAGACAAAAAAAAGACCTCAAGGATCGCGAACCTTCGATCCTGCGTGGCGTCCTATGGCATCAAAGACCTAGGCGGGCGGGATTGATCCCTATTCCCTGCCCATTGCTGCTACCGAAAGGGTCTGACCCCGATGGTGGCTTTCAGCGTCGTCTGACAGATTGGCGGGGCCTGTATCAAGGCCGAGCGCGGCTCTTTCCGCAAGGGTGAGGCGCTCAAGACCGTCATAGGCCGTCTGACGACGACGCGATTGAACAACGTTTTGGGCAGTAATTGGAAAACGGATCACCGTTTTGGTCTCCTGCAAATTGACGTCCCGACGGGTCATCTTTTTGTCACCGGGATGTCATAGTTTAAACTTTCCTTAATTTGCATTGCGAAGCTTGCAGGGCTTTCATACCCATGATGCATGTGGTGGTATAGGACCAGAACAGGTGTAGTTTATTGCGGACCTGATCTGACGCGCAGGAAGGCGTTTTATGGCATTCCATCTTGCAAGTGATCAGCGAAAACCCTTAGATAGCTTTGGTCGGATGCTGCCCCACGCATAGAAACGAGGATTTTGATGACCCTTCCCGGCGATACCCAACTTGCTGCCATGCTTGAACGTGACGGCGTTAACAAGGACGTTACTGCCATTGTCGATCTGATTGACGGTGTGATTGCCAGTGCCAATGGCGATACGCGAACCGATTGGCTTGATCTGGTCGGTGGCAAGCTTGGCGATGATCTGAAATCGGCCCTGTTGGCATTGCGTGATGAACGTAAATCCGAATTTCTGTATGCCAAGGATGGCTATGATGCCGCTGGTCGGGTTGATGCCCTTCGCAAATATCTTGCGGCCAAGGGTGTCGATGGCTTCGTCGTGCCGCGATCAGATGAACATCAGGGTGAATATGTCCCGGCCTGTGCCGAACGTCTGGCGTGGCTGACCGGCTTTACCGGGTCTGCCGGGGCTGCGGTGGTGCTGGCAGACAAGGCTGCCGTGTTTGTCGATGGCCGATACACCATTCAGGTCCGCCAGCAGGTCAACCGTGACATTTACGAATACCGCCATCTGGTCGACGAGCCGGTTGTCGGCTGGATCCACGACAATCTGAAATCGGGCCAGAAACTGGCCTACGATCCGCATCTGCATACTGTCCAGCAGGCCGAGCATCTGCGTGGTGCGTGCAAGGATGTCGGTGCCGAACTGGTCGCAATCGGACCCAATCCGATTGATGTTTTGTGGCATAAACAGCCCGCCATGCCGATAGCGCCCGTGCGCCCGCATCTTCTGGAACATGCCGGTAAATCAAACGCGGAAAAACGCAAACAGATTGCCGAAATGCTCGAAAAGCTGGAATGCGACAGTGCGGTGATTTCCGCGCCTGACAGCATCGCGTGGCTTTTGAATATCCGGGGGGGCGATGTACCCCATATTCCGCTGCCGTTGGGATATGCCATCATTCATGGCGATGCATCGGTTGATCTGTTTATGGATGAACGCA
Organism: Thalassospira permensis NBRC 106175; assembly: GCF_000714555.1. Taxonomy (NCBI): domain Bacteria; kingdom Pseudomonadati; phylum Pseudomonadota; class Alphaproteobacteria; order Rhodospirillales; family Thalassospiraceae; genus Thalassospira; species Thalassospira permensis. The sequence continues at coordinate 6,716 of NZ_AUNC01000056.1, forward strand.
AGTTTGCGGCTGAAACCGTCAAATGGCTTGAAAACGATGCGACCCTCCGCCAACCCGGCGAACTCGAAGAAGCCCTTGGCGCGTTGGGCAATCAGTCGGTCCGTCTGGACGAGGCAACCGCGTCCGACTGGCTGCGCATGAAGCTTGCCGATGCCGGGGCAACCATGCGGATCGGCCGTGATCCGGTGGCATTGCCCAAGGCCTGCAAGAACGAGGTCGAGCTTGAAGGATCGCGCAAGGCGCACAAACGCGACGGCGAAAAGATCATTCGTTATTTCGCGTGGCTCGACGAAGCTGCTGCCGATGGCAGCATTGATGAACGCATGGCTGCGGACAAACTTCTCGCACTGCGTGCCGAAGATCCGTTATTCCGCGATACCAGTTTCGAAACCATCCCGGGCAGCGGCCCGAACGGTGCGCTTTGCCATTATCGCAACACGCCCGAAACCAATCGCAAACTTTCGCCGGGCGAAATTTTCCTGATCGATAGTGGCGGGCAGTATCTGGACGGGACCACCGATATCACCCGTACAACCGTGATCGGGCAGCCGACCCAGGAACATCGGGATCGTTTCACCCGTGTGCTGAAGGGGCATATCGCACTTGCGCGCGCGATTTTCCCGGTCGGCACCACCGGCCAGCAGTTGGATACCCTTGCCCGTGCGCCGCTTTGGGAAGCCGGGCTTGATTTCGACCACGGTACCGGGCATGGCGTTGGCAGTTACCTTGGTGTTCACGAAGGTCCGCAGCGGATTTCCAAAGCCCCGAACAAGATCGCGCTTAAACCGGGTATGATCCTGTCGAACGAGCCGGGTTTCTATAAGGAAGGCGAATACGGCATTCGGATTGAAAACCTGATTGCGGTGATCGAGATTGATGGTCCGGTCGGGGCGGATCGCCCGATGCTGGGCTTTGAAACGCTGACCTTCTCGCCGATTGAACGCAAACTGATTGATCCGGAACTGATGACCAAGGACGAATTGCAGTGGCTGAACGATTACCACGCGCAGGTCTATGCGATGTATGCCGACGATCTTGACGAAGATCTTCTTGAATGGCTGCAAAAGGCAACGGCACCGATCAAGAAACGTGCGGCGTAAGTTCCCCCTATCAAGTCAAGGCATATCACAAAACCGTCCCGACATATCGGGGCGGTTTTTTCGTTTTAACACGCCTGACAGCGTGGTCTTTTTGCCTTATGAATAAAACATTGGATCGATTCAATTGTGGGCATGGCCCCAAAGAAAATAATCAGGAGGAAGACATGGCGTCAGTGGAAGAAGGCTGGAATGCCAATCCCGCGCGATACGACAATGCAACCTATAACCGTTCGGGCAAAAGCGGCCTGATGCTGCCGCAGATCACGCTTGGCCTTTGGCAGAATTTTGGTGGTGTTGACGTTTTTGAAACGCAGCGTGCCATGATCCGGCGTGCCTTTGATCGCGGTGTCATCCATTTCGATCTTGCAAACAACTATGGCCCGCCCCCCGGATCGGCCGAAGAAAATTTTGGCAAGGTGCTGGCAAAGGATCTGAAATCCCATCGCGACGAACTGGTGATTTCGACCAAGGCGGGTTACCGCATGTGGCCGGGGCCGTACGGCGAATGGGGTTCGCGCAAATATCTGATTTCAAGTCTGGATCAAAGCCTGTCGCGCATGGGTCTTGATTACGTGGATATTTTCTATTCGCACCGTGTTGATCCGAACACGCCGCTTGCCGAAACCATGGGCGCACTCGATCAGATCGTGCGTTCGGGCAAGGCGCTTTATGTCGGCATTTCGTCCTATTCCGCCGAAATGGCCCGCAAGGCGCAGGCGATCCTTACTGATCTGGGCACGCCCTGCGTCATTCATCAGCCATCCTATTCGATGCTGAACCGCTGGGTCGAAACCGAAGGTCTGCTTGATACCCTGTCCGAACTTGGCATTGGCTGCATTGCATTCTCGCCGCTTGCGCAAGGGCTTCTGACCAACAAATACCTGAATGGTGTGCCGGAAAATTCCCGTGCAGCCCTTGAAGGATCGTTCCAGCCCGGCATGCTGTCCGAAGACAACCTGAACCGTGTGCGCGCCCTGAACGAAATCGCCAAACGCCGCGGCCAGACATTGGCACAGATGGCGATTGCATGGGTGCTACGTCGCCCGGAAATCACATCGGCCCTGATTGGGGCGCGTCATGTCGAACAGCTTGATAACAGCCTTGATGCCCTGAACAATCTTGAATTCAGTGCCGAGGAACTGGCTGAGATCGATAAATATGCGACCGATGGCGGCCTGAACCTGTGGCAGAAATCATCTAATTCCGAAGCCCCGGTCTGATCGGTCCAAAGTCTTTCCATCAAACCCCGGTACGTTTGTCGTGCCGGGGTTTTCTTTTCAGTTATCAGCCATCGGCATGGTGCCGGCCAGATCGCGCAGGGTATCAAGCACGGCCTTGGCCCCGGTACTTAGCGGGCGATCCTGAAGCCACGACAACATCACCTTGCGCGATAGCTGCGGGTTGACGATCCGCCGTGCCTTAAGCCGACCGGTCGAAAGTTCCATCACAAGCGAGCTTCGTGGCAAAACCGTATGGCCCAGATCGCGATGCACCAGATCGACCAGAACCCGCAACGCATCGGCTTCGACCACCGGGGTCAGGGGACGACCGGCACGGAATGCTGCTTCCTGCATCTTGGCGCGCAACCCGTGTTTTGGCGTTGGCATGATAAGCGGTAGGGCCAATACATCTTCATAGGCAATTTCGGTTTCGCCTTCGCCAACGCGCGACGGATGGGAAATCAGAAACAGGTCTTCACGCCACAATGGTTCGGCATGCAGGCTTCGCGAAATCATGCCGTCATGCAGGATGCCGATATCAAGACGACCCGATAGCAATCCTTCCTGCACGTCACCTGTCAGATCCTCGGCAATCGAGATATTCAGATCTGGATAGCGTTCACGCAATGCTTCGACCAGTGCGCCGGTAATGACGATCCCCGCACTGGGCGGCACACCGACATGAACATGACCGGTCACCTTGCTGCGTCGCGCCGAAAGATCGGCCTCCAGCCTTGCGAGATCACCCAGAATAACCCGTGCCCGTTCCGCCAGCATCTGACCGGCTTCGGTCAGTTTGACCCCACGTCCGGTCCGTTCCAGCAGGCGGGTATCAAGTGCCTCTTCCAGAAGGTTAAGCTGTCGGCTCAGGGCTGGTTGCGACAGGTTCAGCCGGTCGGCCGCACGCGACAGGCTGCCAAGTTCGGCAATGTGAACAAAACTTCGAAGCTGTTTGATGTCCATTTATCTGCAATCCAAAACACATATGAACCGGCTGATATGTCGTTAGATATAGCAAATCCTGATATCTGATAACATTTAATTCGAATTGAATAATGGCTAGGCGCGGCAGATAGTTAAGGCCAAGAGAGACCGGAGACAATAATGACAAAACCATCCGCGCCATTTGCGGCCAACACCACGGCAAAGCCGTCGGGGTCGGCGCTGACCCTTGTATTGCTATCCACCGTGGCATTCGCAATGAAGGGGCTTTTGGCGAAATACGTTTATGCCACAGGCATGACGGTTGATGGTTTGTTGCTGCTGCGCTTTTTGATCGCGATGCCGTTTTTCTGGATCGGTGTTTATCTGTTTGGCAAACACCGGCCGGGCGAACGCACGATGAAGCCGGTCGATATCCTTTGGGGTGCGCTTTATGGCGGGCTGTTCTTTGCTGCTGCACTGTTTGATTTTACCGCCGTGTCGGTGATTGATGTCACCGTCTCGCGGATCGTGCTTTTTACATTCCCGGCCATCGTTCTGATCCTTGAATGCCTGCATAAGTGGCGGCTTCCTCCCTTGCGCCAGTTTGTCTGCTTTGTCGTCACTTATATCGGGTTGGTACTGGTTCTCGCCCCCAACGGGATCGGTGCTGTTTCAGATCAGCTTTGGCTGGGGGCTTCTTTGGCGTTTGCCTCGGCCCTGACTTATGCCTGTTACCTTTATTTCGGGCAGCGGATGATTTCGGTCATTGGATCAATGCATTTTGCCGCCATGGTCAATACCATGGCAGGTGTATCAATGATCATCTATGAACTGATCGTCACCAAGCCGCTGAATCTGAATGTCGATGGGGTTTTGTGGACCGCGGGTATTTCGATCTTCTGCACCGTGATCCCGTTCTTTCTGCTGTTTGAAGGTATTCGGCGGATCGGGGCGACACAGGCAGCACTGATTTCGCTTTCGGGCCCTGCCATGACATTCTTTGCTGCCTGGCTACTACTGGGCGAAGTTCTGACCACGGCACAAGCCCTTGGCTTTGCTATCGTCATTGTTGGTGTGGCATCGATCAAGAATGGTGTGACACTGGCCGGTCTTGGTCGGTTACTGGCCCGTCCGTTCTTTTCGGCAACCGGTCGTGGTTCGGGGGATGCCAACGCGACAGACACAGACGGCGAACCGGCAGCTGGTGCGCCGGGCAAAGGCGCGTGACAGTGGCCTTTATTCGTCACGTTGCCAGCGGCGGACTTCGGTTTGATGTTCCGGCAACCTTTCTCCGCGTCGCCACAGCAGCGGGTCGATGAACTGTCCGGCCCATGCCCCTGAACGGCTCTGGCGTGCGCTGTTTTCAGCCGTAGCATAAGATGGCATTTCGTCGGTCCGTGCCACGGCCATGCCGCGTGCAATCATGCTTTGGCCGATATCAATCCCGTTGGCATTGCGACAGATCGCCATGTTGCGATGGTACCGGTTCTTGCCCTGCACCTTGCAGGTGATTGGCCCGGCTGCAATCAAATTGGTAACGACCTGCCATGCATCTGCACCGCATGCCGTGGTTTGACCATTCACGATGCATCGCTGAAACCGTTCAAGCGCGTCCGCCCCCCAAAGATCAACGCGTTTGAAACCAAACTCCAGCGTGTCGCCGTCAACCGCACGCGCCTTGCCAACCAGTTCACCGAAATCGGGGTCGGCTAGTGCCGGACTCGCGACGAACAAGGCCGTAACCGTTCCCAGAACAAGCATGGTTTTGAAGAAATGCATCGGGCTCATGGTTTATCTGACTGTGTGATCGGCCAAGTATCTATGGTGTCCTGTCTGTCGGCATAAATCAAAGAAAGTGTTGGTTCAGGCGGCAGTTGAGTACGAACCTTAAGTGACTGATCGTCAATTCGAAGTCATGTGCCCAGTCAACCATTACTTGACATGGACACATTAGATTCCGTAGAGATATGTACTATATTAAAGTATAGAATAACTCTTGACCCGTGCCTAGCACGATCCAATTCACAGACCGGGACGCTAAAGGAAGTCGCGATCAACAGCGACACATACAATGAAGTTGCATCGTTAGGGGTCCTTGGATGAATAGAACAGTCCCGAAAGAGTTGCTCGCCAGTATTCAGAAATCCGGCCTTCATAAACCTGACCATTGCGCGTTCGTTCTTGATTTTACAAGTGTGCCGACAACACGAAGCCGGACGGTTTTTTGTTCTTTTGTCCGCTACTTTCAATATGGCTGTCTGCAAAACCTGACGCCGCGCATTTTATCAGACCACACATTCGTCCTGACGATGCCCAACGACCAGCGCAGCCGAATGGAAGAACTGGTCGAAAATGTAAGAACATTTTTGCTGGCACGCCGATATGGCGGCCTTGACTGCAAGGTCTTCGATCTTAGTGAGGAAGCATCTGCTTTTGCGCTCTGCTGTGTCGGTCATATGCGGGCCATCACACGCGAAAATGCCGAAGACTTCCTTGATTTCTATCTGGCACCGCCAAAAAACGTTACCCAGCTTGGGCAACTTGTCGAAATCGAGCGGATCATTGGCCAGGCCGACATCTCGATGCATATTCGCAGCCAACTGATCTGGGAATTGCTGCCGGAAAGCACGCCTGCGCTTGCCGGTGAGGAGTTCTGGGTTTCTATTGCCGCGATGGAAGAAATCTCGGGCAAGGAAATCCTCAACGATGAATGGATGTTCGCGCGTTTTACAGAGCTTCTGGATAACCGGGTTCTATCCTACGTCACCAAGGAAAACTATACGGGTGATGTCGCGCGGTTTCTGAACCTGAATCCTGTGGCTGTTGTCAGCGCCAATTTTCAGCGAATGATCAAAACCATTCCATCCCGTCAGCTTCGCAAGTTAACGGTGGAAATCCCGTTGCTGATGTGGCGAAACAATCCCAAAGTCCGTCAGGGAATTCTGTCACGTTTTCAAAGGCATGGCATTCGACTGGCCTTTGATCGTGTTCCGCTGTCGCGGTTGACACAGCTTCTGGCCAAGGAAACTGAAATCGCCGACTTCATCAAACTGCATGTGGCGGATTGCGAACCCGATGAAATCAGGCAGACACTCGACCAATGTTCGCCCGATCTGATCAATAAAATAGTTTTCTGCCGCTGTGAGACAGTGGCGCAGATCGAAGCCGGTGTGCAGGCAGGCGTTTCATACTTTCAAGGGTATGGATTGGCAGGTTTTCTTGATGCGCCCGTTGAAATTGAACGGGTACTGGGCAAAGCCACAGCGAAAGATCTGCCCCGTGCGCGTCTGGCCCCGGGGCGTACGCGCGCCTAATAAAGATCGCTGTATCGGATCTCGTCAAGCTGGGCAAAAACGATTTTCCATGTCTCGTCCTGTTTGAGCAGGGCAAAGGCATAATCACAATCAAAGATCAGATTGTTTTCCGAATTGCCGAACCGGAACGACACGATCGCGCGCGATCCGCCGGGCAGGGCGGAATGCTGTTCGACCAGCATCGATTTCGCCATCGCCAGATCGGCATTTTTCAATTCATCAAAAAACGACTGATTGTATGTATGCAGATCCTCCACCGAGCCGATGGCATGAACCCCCATCAGGTCATTGATCAGGCACGGGAAGTGATAAAACGCATCAAGGGCATCTGCTTCGAATTTAAGATGTGCATCGGCATAGCGGCGAAAAAAGCTGCCAAGGTCTTCCATAGGATACGTTTTCCTTCCGCTTTGCCCGCGCTGATCAATCGGCGATCAGATCAAGCCATTCTTGTTCATCCAGAACATTAACACCTAATTCTTCTGCTTTCTTTAATTTGGAGCCCGCACCCGGTCCTGCAACCAGAAAATCGGTTTTTGCCGATACCGAACCGGCTACTTTCGCACCAAGGCTTTCGGCTTTGACCTTTGCCTCGTTACGCGAAAACAGTTCCAGCTTGCCGGTAAAGACAACCGTTTTGCCGCTGACGGGGCTGTCGGTAACCTGCGGGGCTTCGACATCTTCGATGGTCAGAACGGCCTGAAGGTCATCAAGAACATCGCGGTTATGTTCTTCGGCCATGAATTCAATCAGGTCATGGGCCACACTGGGGCCGATCTGATCGATATTGATCAGATCGCGTAACGCGTCACTATCGGGCGTTCCGGCATCATTCATCGCTGCGCGCCATTCCGTGATCGATCCGTAATGCCGCGCCAGAAGCTTTGCAGTCGCCTGACCGATCTGGCGGATACCAAGGGCATAGATAAACCTGTCCAGCGGCACGGTGCGCCGTTCATTGATGCTGGCAAACAGCTTTTCGGCCGATTTATCGCCCCAGCCTTCAAGCTTTCGAAGGGCGTCCCCGTGCTTTTCCTCGATCCGGAAAATATCGGCAGGTGATTTGACCCAGCCGAGGTCAAAGAACGCCTCGATATGCTTTCCGCCCATGCCTTCGATATCGAACGCATTGCGCGACACAAAATGTTTCAGTCGTTCAACCGCCTGTGCCGGACAGATCAGCCCGCCGCTGCATCGTGTGACAGCTTCGCCTTCTTCGCGCATGGCGTGGCTGCCGCATTTCGGGCAGGTTTCCGGGAAGTCATAGGGCACGGCGTCATCGGGCCGTTCATCAGTAATGACCTCGACCACCTGCGGGATCACATCACCAGCCCGCTGAATGACGACAAGGTCATTGACCCTTACGCCGAGCCGTTCGATTTCGTCGCGGTTATGAAGGGTCGCGTTCGAGACCACAACGCCGCCAACCGTGACGGGTTCAAGCCGCGCAACCGGGGTCAGTGCGCCAGTGCGCCCAACCTGGATATCAATCGCCTTAACGCGGGTGCGGGCCTGTTCGGCCGGGAATTTATGGGCAATTGCCCAGCGCGGTGACCGGCTGACAAAGCCAAGCCGCAACTGCAATTCGAAGTCGTTGACCTTATAGACAATGCCGTCAATATCGTAATCAAGTTCGGCCCGTTGATTGCCGAGTTCCTCGTAAAACGCCATGATCTCGTCGGTATTGTGCAAAAGCGTCGTGTGGGGATTGGTGACAAAGCCCCAACCCTTGATCTTGCTGATGAAATCCCAATGCGTCTGCGCAAGACTTTCGGACAGTTCGCCAAAGCTGTAGGCAAAGAAACGCAGCGGGCGTTTGGCACTGATGGTCGGGTCAAGCTGGCGAAGCGACCCGGCGGCGGCATTGCGCGGATTGGCAAATGTTTTACCACCTGTTTCGGACTGCGTTTCATTCAGCTTCTGGAAGGCCGAACGCGCCATGTAAACCTCGCCACGGATTTCAACGACGTCGGCCGGTGCATCTTCGGGCAGGATTTTGGGGATGTCGGTGATATGGGCGACATTGGCGGTGACGTCTTCGCCCTCTGTCCCGTCGCCACGCGTTGCAGCACTGACCAGTTCACGGTTTTCATAGCGCAGCGATAGTGACAAACCATCGATCTTGGGTTCGCCAACGATTTCGACCGGGCTGTGCGCCGTCAGGTTCAGGAAACGGCGAATACGGGCCAGAAAATCAACAATGTCCTCGCGCGAAAATGCGTTGGCAAGCGACAGCATCGGACGCGCATGTTTGATCTTGGCAAAACCATCGGCCGGGGCGGCACCAACTTCCTGCGTCGGGCTGTTTTTCTTGAGCGTCGGATAGCGTGCTTCAAGTTCGATCAGTCGATTGAACAGTGCATCATATTCCGCATCGGGAACCAGCGGTTCATCATTGATATAATACGCTTCGTTAAAGCCGCGAATACGGTCGGAAATTTCGGCATGCTGCTGGCCTGCCTCGGTCCGGGTTTCGGGCATGTCGGGGACAATGGACGAGGTTGACCCTTGTTCGGCGCTCATATTTCTTTTTATCCGTATTCAAGCGGCTGGAACGGGCAGGGAAAATACCCTGTCAAACGTTCTAGCGGGGTTGGTCTAACAGGCTGTCTGCCGCAGCACGGGCTTCGGCGGTGATCGAATGTCCGGCCAGCATCCTTGCGATTTCTTCGCGTCGGGCACCATCGACCAGCTCGTTCACACGCGTTACCATGCTGCCGTCATTTTCGCTTTTGGCAATATTGAAGTGGGTGCGTCCACGTGCTGCGACCTGTGGGCTGTGCGTAATCACAAGAATCTGGCGTTCCCCGGCCAGCAAATGCAACCGTTCGCCAATCGCAGCCGCCGTTGCGCCGCCAACACCACTGTCGACTTCATCAAACACAAGGCTCGGCACCGCGGAAACCCGCGCCAGAACCACCTTGAGAGCAAGCAGGAAGCGCGAAAGCTCGCCACCGGACGCGATTTTGTTCAGCGGTCCCGCCGGGCTGCCGGGGTTGGTGGCAACCATGAACTGGACGCGATCAATCCCGTCGATACCCCATTCGTTTTCTTCCAGTTCGGCAATGTCGGTAACGAACCGCGCCTTTTCCATACGAAGTGGCGGCAGTTCGGCATTGATCGCGGTATCAAGGGTTTCGGCCGCGGCTTTGCGTGCGCCATGAAGCTTTTGCGCGGCATCGATAAAGGCGGCCCGATGTTCGGCAACGGCAGCCGTCAGGCGCGACAATTCCTTTTCGCCGAATTCAAGCTGATCGATCTGACTGCGGTATTCCTTCATCAGGCCATTCAGCCCATCAACCGGTACATTGTATTTGCGCGCGGCCGCGCGCAGCGCAAACAGCCGTTCCTCAACCGTTTCCTGCTGCCCGGTATCGACATTCAGATCAGCAAGGGTAACCGATATCGCACGCGATGCTTCTTCAAGTTCGATGGCGGCACGGTCCAGTGCCTCGATGATTGGTTCAAATCGGCCTTCGGCCTTTTGCAATTCGCGTTCAAGATGGCGCTGCGCACTGCGAAGCGCACTTTCGGCACCCTTGCCGCGCGAAAGCTCACCCGCGGCATCATTCAGGGCTGCAACAAGCTTTTCCCCATGCATCAGGAACTGGCGTTCCTCGGCAAGGCGTTCTTCCTCGCCTTCCTCGGGGCCAAGTTTTTCAAGTTCGTCAACCGCGTGGCGCAGCCATTCTTCTTCTTCGCGCGCCTTGTTGATGCGGTTGGTCGCCGCGGTCAGTTCCTTTTGCGTATCGCGCCATGCGCGCCACTGATCGCGCACCGTAAGTGCCAGACTGCCAAGATTGCCGTGCGCATCAAGGGTCGCGCGATGTGTTGTCGGATCCAGCAATCCGTGCTGGTCAAACTGCCCCTGAATTTCGACACAGTAATTGCCGACATCGCGCAAAAGGCCGACCGATACCGACTGATCATTGACATAGGCGCGCGACCGCCCGTCGGAGGTGACAACACGACGCACCACCAACTCGTCGTCCTCAACCTCGATATCCTGTTCGGCCAGAAGCCTGTAAACCGGATGACCGGCGGGCAGGGTGAAGGTTGCGGTAACGCTGCATTTGTCCGTGCCATGTCGGACAAGGCCGCTATCGGCGCGTGCGCCAAGTGCCAGCCCCAACGAGTCAAGCAGGATCGATTTCCCGGCACCGGTTTCCCCGGTAAGCACACTAAGCCCGTCGCGGAAATCAAGGTCCAGCTTGTCGATCAGAACAACATTTCGGATGCTAAGCCGTCGGAGCATTGCGGGATACTGACATTGTTAAAACAGGTGCGATCGTGCCGGTCAGGCAGCGTCGCGACAAGCAGAGTGCCCAATCACAGCGCGCCTTGCAAGCTTTGGCAGAACGCAAAATCTGCCGCATCCCTGTGTGCCGCAGGAAAGAGCGAAAAATGTTGAAAAACAACTGACAAGAAATCGGTGTTCCTGATGCGTTCTCGTGTCGAAAGTCACGCGACGCGGCAAGAATCAGAACCAGTCACCAAGGGCGGTGGTGGTCGAATGCCACCAGCTTTCTCCCTCGCGGGTGTTTAAGCCATCACCAACCAGAAGATCGTATGATTCCTCATACCACGGACTGCCCGGGAAGTTATGACCCAGCACCGACGCGGTGCGTTTGGCTTCGCCTTCAAGACCAAGTGCCAGATAGCTTTCGGTCAGGCGCGCTAGTGCTTCGGGGACATGCGTGGTGGTCTGGTATTTGTCGAGGACCATTTTAAACCGGTTGATCGCAGCCAGATATTCACCGCGATCCTGATAATAACGGCCAACACTCATTTCCTTGCCAGCAAGGTGGTCAACCGTCAGATCCTTTTTCAGTTTCGCGTCACGCGCATACTGGCTGTCGGGGAAACGGCGGATAACGTCATCAAGCGAATCCATCGCATGCTGTGTCATCTGCTGATCGCGGCCGACGTCGGAAATCTGTTCGTAATAGGACAATGCCTTCAGGTAATAGGCGTATGGCACATCCGGGTTTGCCGGATGAAGCGAGATAAAGCGATCAAGGGCTGTGATCGCGTCGTCATACTTGTTGTCCTGATAATAGGCATAGGCCGACATCAGGGTCGCCTTGGTCGCCCACACAGAATAGGGGTGCTGGCGTTCAACCTCGTCAAAGGCCTCGGCTGACTTCTGGTATTCCTTGGCGTCCAGAAGGTCCTGCGCGCTGTTATAAAGTTCGGAAACCGGGCGTTCGACATATGCCGGTTTGTCGTCGCTGGAGCAGGCTGCAAGAAGCAGGGCCAGACCACAAGCAGCAATAACATTCTTGGCGGAAGCCTTACGAAGCACTGTGACGTTTCCTTAAGCTTTGTGACGCGTTCAGGCGAAATTTGCCAGACTATACCATGCCTGTACGGGCATAGGGCAAGGGGTTGTGTTACCCCGCAGGCACTTTTCTGCATCCCGGTCGGAAACCGGATCGCGGTTTCACAAGCGGTGGTTGGGCAACGCAATAAAAAAGCGGCCCCCAGGGACCGCTTTTTGCAAACGAGATCATATCAAAAAAGCTTCTCAAGCCGTTGCGAGCGCAGGGGCTTCAACCGCATGAAGGGCCGATTTGCGCATTGGCACAACGCGCCACGCACTTGCATCGGCAAACAGCGCCTTCAAAAGCAGGTTGTTGACATGGTGACCGGATTTATATGCCGTCACTTTGCCCTGCAACTGCTTGCCGGCGGTGTAAAGATCGCCAAGCGCGTCAAGAATCTTGTGACGGACGAATTCGTCATCATAACGAAGACCTTCCTCGTTCATGACTTCGTCGCCCGAAAGGACAACGGCGTTATCAAGCGAACCGCCCCGTGCAAGGCCCATCGACCGCATGGCTTCGACTTCGTGCAGGAAGCCGAAAGTCCGGGCACGGGCGATATTGGCAACAAACACGCCATCGTCGAATTTGACCGACATGCGCTGATTGTTGATTGCCTTGCTGGCGAAATCGATTTCGAAATCGACCTCAAAGCCATGCCCCGGTTCGATCCGCGCGGTGCAGCCCTTGTATTCGACTTCAACCGGTTTCAGAACCTCGATCACCTGACGCGGTGCATCCTGTTCCTCAATCCCGACGCAATCGATCAGGAAGTTGAACGGTGCCGAACTGCCATCCATAACCGGCACTTCGTCGGCATCAATGTCGATCAGAACGTTGTCGATGCGTTGCCCCGCAAGGGCAGCCATCAGATGTTCGATGGTACCAATCTTGATCCCGGCATCCCTGTCGCCAAGGCAGGTGCAAAGCTGCGTATCGATCACACCATCGTAACGTGCCGGAAACAGCGGTTGGCCATCCAGATCAGTACGGCGGAATACGATACCGTGATTTTCAGGTGCAGGGTGAAGGGTGATGCGGATTTTATGACCTGAATGAAGCCCGACACCGGCACAGCCGATGGATGCTTTAAGGGTCCGCTGACGCACGACATCATGATCAGATGCGCCCGAATGCGAAAGGGCAGCGCTGAGGTCTGCAATTTTGTTCACGGGAACCCCCAAAAGTCAGGTCAGTCAAGTTTGTCAATGAATGCGCCCTATCGGCGCTTGGGGTATGAACCCCATTTCTTAGTTTCAGACCCTACAGGCGCTGTGACAAGAGAACAAATCACTCTTTGTTACGCTTTGTAAACGGGATAAGTAACTGATAAATAAAGAAACAATGTGGAAAATCTGATCGAATATCATTTCAGGTTACGCAGAGGCAGATGTTTGGATGACCGGGCCGCATTAAAAAACTTGGACCGCATTAAAAAAGGGGAAGGCCAAAGCCTTCCCCTTCTTCGCGCGGAGAATGTCGTCAGTTGGCCTGACGACGCAGGAAGGCCGGAATTTCCAGAAGGTCGTCAGACGCATTCGACGTCTTGACGCGGGAAGCTGGATCCGCCTTCAAGGACTGGTTTGCATTCTCGCCAAGCGACATTTCGGTCTGGCGCGGTGCCGGAGCCTGCGGCTGCGGGTGTGCCTGACGCGGTGCCGCGTGGTGAGACTGTTCTGAATGGTCTTCGTGACCGCCCTTGTTTTTACCAAACAGGGTCCGCAGGCCAAAGCGCGGCGGGGTTGCGTTCTGGGCATCTGCTGCTTCGAACACATCCGGGCTGTGATTTTGTTCTGCGTCGCTCGGACGGGCCGGGCGCGGCGGGATAAAGGCCATGTCACCGTTTTCTTTCGGCTTTTCGGCCGGGGTGAAATGCTGTGCCGGACGCGAAACCGGCTTCGGTTTCAGAACGGTCTGACCCAGTTCAATCGAACCGGTATTGTTGCCAGCAGGCTGATTGCTCAGTTCCGGCTGCTGGGCGCTGCCGGTTGCGGCAAAACGTTCTGCCGGAATTTCGTCGATTGATGCATCGCCCTGATAACCATCATGCCCATTTGCAATGGCGGCGTCCGCGGCGCTGGCGACGGCGGCTGCCGCACCATGCTGACCAAAGGATGGGGTTGCCGGTTTTGCGGCCTGCTCGGCCGGTTTGACCGGGGCAACCGAAACGGTGGTCGGCTGCGGACGACGGACTTCCTCGGCATCAATACCGGTGGCAACCACGGAAACGCGCAGTGCGCCTTCGATGGTCGGGTCGAACGTCGAACCAAAGATGATGTTGGCTTCCGAAGCAACTTCCTCGCGAATACGGTTCGCGGCTTCGTCGACTTCGTAAAGGGCCATATCCATGCCGCCGGTGATGTTGATCAGGACCGCACGCGCGCCCTTCATCGAAGCATCTTCCAGAAGCGGATTTGCAATTGCGGCCTCGGCGGCCTCAAGGGCACGTTTTTCACCCGTGGCTTCACCGGTGCCCATCATGGCTTTGCCCATTTCGCTCATGACGGTGCGAATGTCGGCAAAGTCAAGGTTCACAAGGCCCGGGACCATCATCAAATCGGTGATGGAGCGCACGCCGTTGCGCAGAACGTCATCTGCCATCTGGAAGGCATCTGCGAATGTGGTTTTTTCATTCGCGACCCGGAACAGATTCTGGTTCGGAATGATGATCAGCGTATCAACATATTGCTGAAGCTGTTCGATCCCCTGTTCGGCCGTGCGCATACGGCGCGTGCCTTCGAAATGGAACGGTTTGGTAACGACCCCAACCGTCAGAATGCCTGCTTCCTTGGCAGCACGTGCAATGACCGGGGCCGCACCGGTACCGGTACCGCCGCCCATGCCCGCGGTGATGAACACCATGTGGCTGCCTTCAAGCTGGGCCTGAATGTCTTCGATGGATTCTTCCGCGGCCGCACTGCCCGCATCAGGACGTGCGCCAGCACCCAGACCCTGGGTGATTTTGCGACCAAGCTGCATCTTGCGTGCGGCTTTGCTCTGGCTCAGGGCCTGTGAGTCGGTGTTGGCAACAACAAAATCACAACCTTCAAGTTCGGATGCGATCATGTTGTTAACGGCGTTTCCGCCAGCGCCACCGACGCCGATAACGGTAATCTTCGGTTTCAGGTTTTCTTCCGTTTCAGGAACGGAAAAATTGATCGTGCTCATTGTTTGCTCTTCCTCTCCGCGCTTTAGAGCTTAAGATCGGCGCGGCCTTCCCGTTGCCACGCTAAGTCTCAGGTGTCCCCCGGACATTAGACCTTGGCATTCGTTTTAGCGGGCAAAGAGTTATTGCCGTATTAATAACAATGGAAGATTTCGAAAATTATCGCGTTTTTTTCGCGAAATAATTTTCGCGTTGCGTAAAACGCCTTTCCTGCCGGATCAGGCAGGCCGCGAAAAGCCTTGGAACGGACAGGGAAACTAGAAGTTTTCCTTGAACCATGCGCCAAGTCGACCCCAACGCCCACCCGATTGACGAATTTGAGCCATTGCTTCGCTAAGCGGATCGTTCTGCTGCTGAAGGGCGCGCAACAATAAACCTGCACAGGCCGAAAATGCCGGGCCGGCCGTGGCTTCGGCAAGACCTGATACCCCGTGCGGTGTGGCAATGGTGGCTGGGCGTTCGAACATCTGGCTTGCCAGATCGGCAATCGCGTTAAGCTGGCTGGCGCCGCCCGTCAGAACGATGGAGCGGCCGCCGATCTGTGACAGGCCATGTTCGTCCAACTGATCGCGAATCAACTCAAACGTTTCTTCAAGACGCGGTTTGATGATGTTGATCAGCATCGAGCGCGGCACATGATTGACGTTGTTTTCATCTTCATCGCCGATCACAGGGACCGCCAGGATTTCCTGATCGTCGGATGGCGATGTCAGCGCACTGCCATGCAGTGTTTTCATGCGTTCAGCATGATTAAGCGATGTATTGAGCCCATAGGCGATATCGCGCGTCACATGCGCCCCGCCGACCGGTACGGTCGCGGTATAGATCACCTGACCGCCGTGGAAGACGGCAACGCTTGTGGTGCCGGCCCCCATATCGATGACAGTCGCGCCAAGGTCGCGTTGATCGGCAGTCAAAGCCGACAGGCCCGATGCCAGCGGGGTGACCACCGTTTCCTCGATCCTCAGATGGCAACGCCCCAGAAGGGTTTCCAGATTGCGAAGCGGGGCGGTCTGGGTGCGCACAAAATGCAGATCAAGGCCGACGACAGAACCGTACATGCCGCGCGGATCACGAAGACCTGTGGCGGCATCGACCCTGAAGCCCAGCGGCACGGTATGGATCAACTCGTCACCCGCCTGGCGCAGAACGGCGTCCTTCTGATCGTTCAGTTTGCGGATTTCAAGATTGCCGATCGGACGTGATCCCAGCGGCAGTTCAACCGTGTGGGTTTCTGATTCCGGGCTGCCGCCAGACAGATTGACGATGACGGAATCAATCGTGTGGCCTGCCATTTTCTCGGCCGCATTCACCGCCGCAAGGACAACTTCCTGTGCAGCATCAAGATTGGCAATTGATCCGCTTTGCAGCCCCTTGGACATGTTATGTCCGATGCCGATGACTTTCGGGGCTTCGCCCTTTTCACGTCGGGCAATAAAGCAACAGACCTTGGACGTGCCGATGTCCAAGGCCGCGATCAAGCCTGATCTGGTTTTGCTGCGTGCCAATTGAATGCTCTGAACTTTTTTAAAAATTATGATCTGATTTCTGTCCGCCAGATCTTATGCCGGTTTTCGCCCATAAGCTGTTGCAAATTGGTTAAGGCAGGGCCGCGTTATTCGGTATTTTCCAAAGCTGTGCGTCTGTCTGAGGCTGTGCTGGCGTTCCCTTGGTCTGGCCGGACCGGGTTTTACCTTATCTGGATGGCACGATCGATTGGGCTGCTTCAACTACAAGCGGGGCAATTTCTGCTTCCGCGCGTTCGATTGTCCAGCGGATCGACGGCAAAGAACAGTGGATGGCGCCAACCGGTATTCCGTCAATGCTGCAGATCGGGGCGGCAACGTTGACTTCATCGGGTAAAACCTGCCCCTGTGTGGTGCAATATCCCTTTTCGCGTGCCATCAGGATATTGTCGAGTATGGCATCGCGATCCATCGTTGTCCGGGGGGTGTATTGCCGGATTGGCCAATTATTCACTGCGTCACGAATGGCCTGATCTGACTGGCGGCTCAGGATAATGCGCCCGGACGAGGCAACCAGTGCTGGCACCCGTCGGCCAATCGCAGAAGCCCCGAAATTGGTGCGGTGGTTGGGCATGCGCACGACATAAATAATATCGGTTCCGATGGGCTCGGCCATGTTGATGGTTTGGGATGTCTGGCGGCTCAGGTCGATCAGGCGGGGCATTGCCAACTGCGCTAGATAATCAGCCCACAGATAGCTGTACGCCATTTCCAGATATTTGACGGATGGCCGAAACCGGCGAGTCTCCGGATTCTTTTCCAGATAGCCAAGCTCGTAAAGCGTGTTGGCATATCGTTGTGCCGCACTCTTCTCGAGGCCGGTAACCTTTACAAGATCGGCCAGCCCAAGTTCGGTTTTGTCTTCTGAAAAAGCTTCGAGTATCCGCATGCCTTTTTCAAGGGATGTGACAAAAAGGGTGTCCTGCTGCCGGGCTTTGGCATTCGCCATGGTCGCGTTTCCTCGGTTTTTTATGGCAAACGTGCTGGTTGACATGCAGCTTCCAGTTGCCTTATCGTAGTTTTATACAGTACGCTGTATTGCAATATAATACAAGATGTTTTAAATGCATCTAATGTGTCTTGCCGCGAACACCGTGAAGTAAGGCACGCATATCAGGAGGCTATAATGAAACAGATCCTTAAGGGGGCTGGAATCTTTGCCCTCGTCATGGCCGCTGCTGGAACAGCCGCTGCCAACAAAGCAGACGATACCCTCAATGTCGCATTCTCCAAAGAGCTTGAAAATGTCGACAGTTATTTCAACTCGGCGCGTGAAGGCGTTATTCTGCAACGCTCCATCTGGGATGGGCTGGTGTATCGCGATCCTTATACCGGCGAGTATAAGGGAAATCTGGCGACGGACTGGAAATGGGTTGATGACAAAACCCTTGAATTCAATCTTCGCCAGGGTGTGACGTTCCACAATGGCGAGCCTTTCGACGCCGACGATGTGGTCGCGACCGTGAACTGGGTTGCGGATGAAAAGAACGGGGTGAAAACCCAGCGCAACGTCAACTGGATGGAAAGTGCCGAGAAGATTGACCAGTTCAAGGTCCGCATTCATCTGAAAGCACCATTCCCCGCAGCAATCGAATATCTTGCCGGACCTGTATCGATTTATCCCAACGAATATTACGCCGAAGCTGGTCCGACCGGCATGGGACTTAATCCGGTAGGGACTGGTCCTTACAAGGTTGTTTCAGTCGAGCCGGGCAAGCATTTCGTGCTGGAGAAGTACGAAAATTATCACAAGGACAGCCCGAAGGGGCAGGCCAATATCGGTCGTCTGGATATCCGTACCATTCCCGATTTCAACACGCAGGCTGCCGAACTGTTCAGTGGCGGTCTGGACTGGATCTGGCAGGTGCCGCCAGATCAGGCCGAAAGCCTTGGCGCGATGGGTGAATTTACCGTCGCCAACGAAAGCACCATGCGCATCGGTTATCTGCAATTTGATGCCGCCGGTCGCAGCGGTGAAAGCAACCCGTTCACCAACAAGCTTGTGCGCCAGGCCATTTCGCATGCCATTGACCGCGAAGCCATCGTTGCATCGATGCTCAAAGGTAAATCACGTGTCGTCAATTCGGCCTGCTTCCCGTCGCAGTTCGGCTGTGCACAGGACGTCGCTGTCTATGACTATGATCCAGAAAAAGCCAAGCAGCTTCTTGCCGAGGCTGGTTATCCGGACGGGCTGGAAATTGACTTCTATGCCTATCGTGATCGCGAATATGCCGAAGCGATGCTGGGCTATCTCGAAGCGGTCGGTATCAAAAGCAATTTCAAGCTTTTGCAATACTCCGCCCTGCGTGAACTGAGCATGAAGGGCGAAGTACCGATGTCGTTCCAGACATGGGGATCCTATTCGATCAATGATGCGTCGGCGATCGTCAGCCAGTATTTCAAGCTTGGCAGTCTTGACAGTGCGCAAGACGAGCAGGTCAAGGAATGGCTGGATGTTGCCGACAGTTCCGTGGATTCCGAGGAGCGCAAGGAATACTACGCCAAAGCCCTGAAGCGTATTGCGGAAGAAGCCTATTGGTTGCCGTTGTTCTCCTATAACTCGAACTACGTGTTCACCAAGGATCTGGAATATGCACCGACCACGGATGCAATTCCGCGCTTCTTCCAGATGAACTGGAAATAATCCTCCGGATCAGGGGTTCAGAACGGTGTTGGTATATACGTTAAAAAGGCTTGGATTGGCCTTGCTGGTGACGCTTGCCGTCTCCATGCTTAGCTTCGCGCTTCTCTATCTTTCGGGGGATCCTGCGGCGGCTATTGCGGGTGAAACGGCAAATGCCGAGGATATCGAGGCTGTAAGGGTTTATTACGGTTTTGATCGACCATGGGTCGTTCAGTATGGCGAATGGATGTTCAACGCGATCAGGGGCGATTTCGGCGAAAGTTACTATTTCAAACTGCCGGTGTCGCAATTGGTTGC
This sequence comes from Thalassospira permensis NBRC 106175, assembly GCF_000714555.1. Classification (NCBI taxonomy): domain Bacteria; kingdom Pseudomonadati; phylum Pseudomonadota; class Alphaproteobacteria; order Rhodospirillales; family Thalassospiraceae; genus Thalassospira; species Thalassospira permensis. Next base: position 26,231 of record NZ_AUNC01000056.1, read on the forward strand.
CGAGCGTCTGTCCGTCACGATGTTGCTTGGCGTATGCGGAATCTCGTTTGCGCTTTTGACGGCGGTGCCGTTGGGCGTTGCCGCCGCCGTTCGCCCCAACAGTCTTATTGACCGGATTGCGCTATTCCTTTCGGTCATGGGGCAGGCCATGCCCAGTTTCTGGTTTGGCCTGGTCCTGATTGTCCTGTTCAGTATCAAGCTTCGCATCCTGCCGCCTTCCGGTTCGGACAGTTGGCAGAACTTTGTGATGCCGACCATCGTGCTGGGTTATTACGCGATGCCTGCCATCATGCGCCTAACCCGTGCCGGAATGCTTGATGTGCTGGGGGCGGATTATGTCCGCACCGCACGCGCCAAGGGGGCGGGTGAATTCCGGGTCATGTTCAAGCATGCCCTTCGCAACGCCATCATCCCGGTTGTCAGTCTGGCCGCCGTTCAGATGGGCTTCATGCTAGGCGGGTCGATTGTCGTTGAATCGATCTTTGCCCTGCATGGGGCGGGCTATCTGGCGTGGGAATCCATTGGTCGCAACGATCTGCCAACCGTACAGGCCCTGATTCTGGTGTTTTCGATGTTCTATATCGTCTTCACCTTCCTGTCGGATTTGTTGAATGCGTGGCTTGACCCGCGCATGAGGGTGGGCTGACATGACCAACACGACCGAAACCATCAACACAGTGGCACCCAAGGTTGAAGCTGAAGTCCTGAGCGGCCCGACGCCGCGACAGGTTCTGCTGACCAAAATCCTTGGTCACAAGGGACTGATGTTTGGTGCCATTGTGCTTCTGACCATCTTCCTGATGGCGCTTTTCGCACCTCTTCTGGCACCTTATGATCCCTATCATCAGGATTTGATGCATCGAATGATCCCGCCCGTCTGGGATGCCAAAGGCAGCTGGGAGAACATCCTTGGTACCGATCATCTGGGGCGGGATTATCTTTCACGGTTGCTTTATGGCGCACGCATTTCATTGGCCATCGGGGCGATTGCGGCCCTGATTTCCGGCATTATCGGCACAAGCATGGGCGTTGCCGCCGGTTATTTCGGCGGCCGTGTCGATGCCTGTGTCACCTTTTTGATCAATGTGCGCCTTGCGATGCCCGTGGTTCTGGTGGCGTTGGCGGTGGTCGCACTGTTTGGCGGATCACTTCAGGTGGTGATCACGGTTCTTGGCCTTTTGCTTTGGGATCGGTTCGCGGTCGTGATGCGATCTGCCACCCTGCAATTGCGATCCATGGAATATGTCACGGCGGCCAAGGCCATCGGCTGTTCGACCAAACGCATCCTGTTTAGCGAAATCATGCCGAACATCGCCAACAGTCTGATCGTGATTGTGACGCTTGAAATGGCGCATGCCATCCTGCTTGAAGCGGCCCTGTCGTTCCTGGGCCTCGGGGTGCAACCGCCAACACCGTCCTGGGGCTTGATGGTGTCGGAAGGCAAACAGATGCTTCTGTTCCAGCCGTGGATGATTGCCATCCCGGGCGTCGCGCTGTTCATCCTTGTTCTGGCGATCAATTTGCTGGGTGACGGTCTTCGTGACGTTTCCGCACCTGAAAACCGCAACTAGGGGCATCAGTATGGAAAACATTCTTTCTGTTCGCGGCCTGACGGTTGATATCCCGCTGGCAGCAGGAACGCTGCATGCCGTGCGCGGCATTGATTTCGATGTGAAGCGCGGTGAAACCCTGTGTGTGGTGGGTGAATCAGGTAGTGGCAAGTCCCTGACATCGCTTGCGATCATGGGGCTTCTGCCCAAGCAGGCGAAACGTTCGGCGCAGGTTCTGGATTTTGAAGGTGTCGATCTGCAAACCGCATCCAATCGGGATATGCGCAAACTGCGCGGCAACCGGATTTCGATGATCTTTCAGGAACCGATGACCTCGCTTAATCCGGCATACACGATTGGCGATCAACTGATGGAAGCCCTTTTGCTTCATCGCAAGGTCCCCAAGACGGTAGCGCGTGACCGTGCCATCGAACTTCTGGAAAAGGTCGGGATCACGGCGGCGGCCAACCGTATGAAACAATATCCCCACCAGCTTTCAGGCGGTCTGCGCCAACGCGTTATGATTGCCATGGCCCTGATGGGCGAACCTGATCTGATCATTGCGGATGAACCGACAACCGCCCTTGATGTCACCATTCAGGCCCAGATATTACGCCTGCTTAAGGATCTTCAGCGTGAATTGAACATGGCGATGATCCTGATTACCCACGATCTTGGCGTGGTGGCCCGCGTCGCGGACAAGGTCGCCATCATGTATGCCGGTGAAATGGTCGAAGCCGGTAGTGCCACCGAAGTCTTTACCGCGCCAAAGCACCCTTATACCCGCGGGTTGCTTAATTGCATTCCGGTGCCGGGCAAAACCGCAGTTGGCGAACATCTGGGCTCGATCCCCGGTATTGTGCCGTCTCTTATCGGTGATGTTGCTGGTTGTGCTTTCCGAAGCCGCTGTGACGAGGCAACAGCGCAATGTGCGTCCGATATACCGGCCCGGATTTCACCCGCCGGGCATCTTTATCGCTGTGTTCACGATTATGACAGGTCTGCATCCCTGTCGATGAACCAGCCAAAATCGGGGGAAGCATAATGTCCGTTCCGGTTCTTGAACTTGAAAATGTGTCGAAGATTTTTTCGATCAAGCAGGGCATCTTTGGCAAACGCAAGGATCTACGCGCGGTCGATGAACTGACCCTGAAACTGCAAAAGGGAGAGGTCCTTGGCCTTGTCGGGGAATCCGGCTGTGGCAAAAGTACCCTTGCACGTATTTTGCTGGGACTGGAAACGCCGACACAGGGCCGGGTTCTGGTCGATGGCGAAGACATTACCAGCCATGACAGATCCTATCTGGCGCGGCGTATCCAACCGATTTTCCAGGATCCCTATTCATCGCTGAACCCGCGCAAGACGATTGGAGATATCATCTCGCTGCCGCTGCGGGTGCACAAGGTCGGCGATCCGCGTGACTGGGATAAGCAGACCGCCGATATTCTTGATGTTGTCGGTTTGCCCAAACGGGTTTTGCGCAGTTATCCCAGCCAGCTTTCGGGCGGGCAACGTCAGCGTGTCGCCATTGCGCGCGCCCTGATCATGCGCCCGGAAATCGTGATCTGCGATGAACCGACATCGGCGCTTGATGTGTCGGTACAGTCGCAAATTCTTAATCTGCTGTCGGATTTGCGCAATGAATTCGGGCTGACCTACCTGTTCATCAGCCACAATCTTGCGGTGGTCGAACATCTCGCAACAAGGGTGGCGGTCATGTATCTGGGGCGCATTGTCGAAGAAGCAGAAGCATCTTCGCTGTTTGCCGGTCCGGATCATCCTTATACCAATGCGTTGCTGGAATCCGTTCTGACGCCGGACCCGTCCCTTGGCGTGCCCGACACGCAATTGGGTGCCGTATTCCCCAATCCGATCAACCCGCCCAGTGGATGTCATTTCCATCCGCGCTGCCCGCGCGCGATTGATATCTGTTCGACCAAGGCACCGGTGGCGACCCTGCATCAGGGCAAGCGGGTTGAATGTCATCTGGTCGAAGGGGCGGTTCAATGATCCGCGACAATTTTTCCAACATGCAGTCGGTCCGTAAAAACGTCGTCACCGTCGAAAATGGTGGGGTGGTCGCAGCCCAGCATAAGCTAGGCGCCCAGGTCGGGGCTGACATTCTTGCCGCCGGTGGCGATGCCATTGATGCCGCGATTGCCACATCCTTTGCCATGGGGGTGGTCGAGCCCTGGATGAGTGGCCCGGCCGGTGGCGGTGCGATGATGATCTATCGTGCCGATGAAGACCGGACCTATAGCATTACCTTCGGGATGCGGTCCCCCGCCGGGCTTGATATCGCCGATTATCCGTTATCGGGCGAAGGCGTTGCAGGTGACCTGTTCCCGTGGGCGCGGGTCGTCGGGGATCGTAACCAGATTGGCGCAACCGCGATTGCGGTACCCGGCACGGTTGCCGGTATGGAGCTTGCCTTTGACCGGTTTGGCACGATGCCATGGCGTGATCTTGTTTCGCCGGCGGCAAAGCTTGCGTCGGGTGGGCTATCGGTTGATTGGTATGCCGCCCTTATCATCGCGTCTAGTACCCGCGAACTTGCCAAAAACCCGACCGCAGCGGAAACCTTTCTGGAAGACGGACAGTGGCCGACTATTGCCGGATGGACGGCCCTTTCGGACAAGCGGATCAATCTTGACCAGATGGCGGCCACCCTGCAACGCATCGCCGATAAAGGCGCGCGTGAATTTTACGAAGGCGATCTTGCGGCGGAAATCGTTGCCGATGTCAGGGCTGCCGGGGGATGTTTGTCGCTTGATGACATGAAGTCCTATCAGGCTGTTTTGTCTGATCCGCTGACAGCATCCTATCGCGGGGGGACGGTCTATACACCGCCTGCGATGACGGCGGGTGAAAACCTTGCGGAATGTCTGGAAATCCTGTCGCATCAGAATTTTGAGGGGACGTCACCGGGGGCGGATGCCTATGGGGCGTATGTCGATGCGCTTAAGACGACCTATAAACGCCGGTTGCGCGATATGGGGGACGTTGATGACAGTCGCGCCCCCGCCTGCACCACGCATTTCAGTGTGACGGATCGACATGGCAACATGGTCGCGGTGACCCAGACATTGCTGTCCATTTTCGGATCCAAGGTCGTGCTGCCCGGAAGCGGGCTTTTGATGAATAACGGGATCCTGTGGTTCGATCCCGAACCGGGACGGCCAAACTCGTTAGCACCCGACAAACGATGCCTGATGAATGTCTGCCCGGCAATCGGGCAGCAAAAGGACCGGCGGTTTGCCATCGGGGCATCGGGCGGGCGCAAGATTTTGCCAGCCATCCTGCAACTGACATCCTGCCTGCTGGATTTCGATATGACCCTCGAAGACGCCTTCCATCAGGCGCGGGTTGATTTTAGCGGCGGCGATACGGTGATCATCGATCAAAGTCTTTCGCCCGATATCATTGCGGCTCTGGGGGAAGGGCATCGTTGCGTGACCACGCGCCGGACCGCTTTCCCCTATGCCTTTGCCTGCCCGGCGGGGGTTCTTCGGCAGGGAAACATCAATCAGGGCATGACCGAAATCATGTCGCCCTGGGGCGATGCGGTGGCGGAAAACCGGGATGGTTCGTGAAACACAAAATGCTCCGTCGTTCCTTTGGGAATTGGATGGCTTATCGGAAAGAACAAGGATCAATCAATGTCAACGCGTGCTGATGCTATCGAAAATGTAACCCGGTATTTTGAAGATGGGCAGTTCATCGACGAACTGCGTCGAATGGTCGAACAGAAAACCGAAAGCCAGAAACCCGATAATCTCGAAGCGCTTTATGGCTATCTTACCGATGTGATTGTTCCGATGGTGCGCGATATGGGGTTTGAAACCCGCATCATCGATAATCCCAAGCCCGGTTTCGGACCGTTCCTGTTTGCCGAACGACACGAAGGTGATGACCTGCAGACCGTCCTGACATACGGGCATGGCGATGTGATCCTCGCACAGGAAGGCGAATGGCGCGAAGGCCTTGAGCCTTTCAAGCTGGTGATCGAAGGTGATCGGGTTTACGGGCGCGGTACGGCGGATAACAAAGTGCAGCATTGCATCAATCTGGCGGCCCTGCGGTCGGTCATTAAGACACGTGGTGCATTGGGCTTTAACTGCAAGGTCATCATTGAGATGGGCGAAGAGGCGGGGTCGCCCGGCCTTGCCGAACTGTTTACCAATTATCGCGATCTGTTTGCCGCCGATGTTCTGATTGCATCGGACGGTCCGCGCCTGAGTGCCGAACGACCGACCATGTTCATGGGGTCACGCGGGGCGATCAATTTTGCGCTGTCGCTTAAATATCGCGAAGGCGGCCACCATTCCGGGAACTGGGGCGGTTTGCTGAAAGACCCGATGATTGTTCTTTCGCATGCGATTGCATCCATCGTTGATCGTCGAGGGCAGATTCAGGTGCCGGAATGGCGTCCTGACAGCCTGAATGACGAAGTCCGGGAAGCCCTGAAGGATTGCGCAATCACCCAACCCGAAACCGGGCCGACAATCAACCCTGACTGGGGCGAGGAAAGCCTGTCACTGGCGGAAAAGGTTTATGGCTGGAACAGCTTTGCGGTACTTGCGGCAAAGGCCGGAAACCCGGAAAAACCGGTCAATGCCATCGCGCCTGAAGCCATTGCGCATTGCCAGTTGCGTTATGTGGTCGGCACGGATGCGGATGACATTCTGCCGGCTTTGCGCCGCCACCTTGATAAACATGGCTTTACGGACGTTGAAATCATTCCCTCGGCCAAGGGGTTCTTCCGGGCAACCCGGCTTGACCCGTCCCATCCGTGGGTCACGCGTGTACGCGATTCAATCATCAAGACCACCGGAACCAAACCGGCAATCCTGCCCAATCTTGGCGGGTCGCTGCCCAATGATACATTTGCCTATATCCTTGATCTGCCAACCGTCTGGGTGCCGCATTCCTATGCGTCATGCTCTCAGCATGCGCCCAACGAACACATCCTGCAAAGCCTCAGCCGACAGGCCCTGCAAATGATGGCCGGTGTGTTTTGGGATATCGGCGACGCCGCCTGACCATAGCAAGCCATCCGAAAATTCGGGCGCCAGAAACCATGACAGGATCATGGCTGGCGCCCTTTTATATGGGGCGGAGTCTTCCGCGTTCCAGTTTCCGGCAATAACGAATGCACTATTTTGCGACGCAATAACGCAGTCTGATCAATCACAGGTTTTGCGCCTGTTGGCGGCTTTGCTGTACTGCAACGTTACAGGAGGCGCTTGACTCCGACCTGTAACGTTGCAGTAATCAACTGCCAAATCAAAAAAGCCAACAGGGAGGAAACAGCATGTTTCTTGGCAAAATGACATGTGCCGGGATCGGTATGATCGCGGCATTCGGGCTTTCAACCAGCATCGCATCGGCACAGCAAAGTGTGGAAGTCCTGCATTGGTGGACGGCGGGCGGCGAAGCGAAGGCGCTTCAGGTTCTTAAAAAGGATCTCGAAGATCAGGGTGTTTCATGGAACGACATGCCGGTTGCTGGTGGTGGTGGCGAACAGGCCATGACCGTGCTGCGCGCACGCGTTACATCGGGCAATGCACCGACCGCGGTTCAGATGCTTGGTTTTGATATCAAGGATTGGGCGGGCGAGGGTGTTCTGGGCAATCTTGACGACCTTGCCGCAAAGGAAGGCTGGGAAGATGTTGTTCCCGATGCCTTGAAAGAGTTTTCGAAATATGACGGTCACTGGATCGCGGCCCCGGTCAACGTCCATTCGACCAACTGGGTCTGGGCCAACAAGGCGATCTTTGATGAACTGGGCCTGAAGCAGCCGACCAACTGGGACGAATTGATTGCGGCGCTCGATAAAATCAAGGATGCCGGTTACACAGCGGTCGCCCACGGTGGTCAGGCATGGCAGGACGCCACGATCTTTGATGCGGTCGTCATGGCAACCGGCGGGCCGGAATTCTATCAGGCATCCATGATCGATACCGATCCGGACGCGCTGGGGTCGGACACGATGAAAACCGTGTTTGATCGCATGGCGCAACTGCGCACCTATGTTGATGACAATTTCTCGGGCCGGGACTGGAACCTTGCGACCGCGATGGTGATCAACAAGGAAGCCGGGGTGCAGTTCATGGGCGACTGGGCCAAGGGCGAGTTTCTGAATGCCGGCAAGGTGCCCGACACTGATTTCATGTGCTTCCGTTTCCCCGGAACACAGGATGCAGTGACGTTCAACTCTGACCAGTTCGTGATGTTCCAGGTTGGCGAAGACCGTCAGGACGCGCAGATGAAACTGGCATCAGCCGTGATGTCGCCAAGCTTCCAGTCGGCATTCAACGTGGTCAAGGGATCGGTCCCGGCGCGCACCGATGTGCCCAATGACGACTTTGATGCCTGTGGCAAAAAAGGCATGGCCGAACTTGCTGCTGCCAATGAAAAGGGCACGCTGTTCGGGTCGATGGCGCATGGCCATTCGGTTCCGGCCGGGGTCAAAAACGCGATGTATGACGTGATTACCGCGCATTTTAACGGCGAATATGACAGTGCAACCGCTGTCGAGGAACTCGTCAACGCGGTTGAATCCGCTCAATAAGACCAAAAACGAAACCGGCGGCCGGATAGCATCCCGGCCGCCGGACAAAGTGCGGAGCATCACCCATGCAATCATCCTTGCCCGGCAAGGCACAGGCAACCCTGCGGGAGGTTCTGCCCCGTCTGGTGCTGAGCCCCAGCCTGTTTCTGATCCTTTTATTCGTTTACGGATTTATCATTTACACCGGCTATCTGTCGCTGACCGACAGCCGGATGCTGCCCTCCTACGAGCTTGAGGGATTTGGCAACTATGCCAATCTGTGGGGGCAGCGAAACTGGCTGATTGCCCTGCAAAACCTTGCGATTTTCGGTATTCTTTACATTGCGATCTGTTCGGTGCTGGGGCTGGTTCTGGCGATCCTGCTGGATCAGAAAATTCGCGGCGAAGGCATTTTGCGCCCGATCTATCTGTATCCGATGGCGCTGTCCTTCATTGTCACCGGCACGGCATGGAAATGGTTTCTTGATCCGGGGCTTGGTCTTGAAAACACCATGCATCTTTGGGGGTGGGAAAGCTTTACCTTCAACTGGATCAAGGATCGCGACATGGCGATCTATACTGTGGTGATTGCGGCGGTCTGGCAATCGTCGGGTTTTGTCATGGCGATGTTTCTGGCGGGTTTGCGCGGGATTGACACTGAAATCCTCAAGGCCGCGCAGATGGATGGTGCCAGCCGCTGGAGCCTTTATACCCGCATCGTCATTCCGCAATTGCGCCCGGTGTTCCTGTCGGCCTTTGTGGTTCTGGCCCATCTGGCGATCAAGGCCTATGACCTTGTCATTGCGCTGACCAATGGCGGGCCGGGTCGGGCCACCGAACTGCCCGCGACCTTCATGTATTCCTATACCTTCACGCGAAACCAGATGGGGGTCGGGGCATCGTCGGCGGTGATCATGCTGGCGATGATTGCCTCGATCATTGTGCCCTATCTTTATTCCGAACTTCGGGAGCGCCGCTGATGTCGCGTTCAACACAATCCTCCTTTGGCACCGGAAAACTTTTGCGCGCAGCCCTTTATGCGGTCCTGATCCTGTTTGCGGTTTATTACCTACTGCCGCTGTTTGTCATGCTGGTCAATTCGGTCAAGACGCTTGATGAAATCCGGGGCGGAAACATGATGTCGTTCCCCGAAGTGTTTACCTTCGAGCCGTGGCTGACCGCGTGGTCCGAGGCCCAGATCGGGGTCGAGCCGACGGGACTTAAACCCTATTTCATCAACAGCATCATGATGGTGGTGCCAGCGGTCGCCATCTCGACCGGGCTTGGGGCGCTGAATGGGTATGTTCTGACCAAATGGCGGTTTCCGGGCGACAAGATCATTTTCGGTCTGATGCTGTTTGCCTGTTTTATCCCGTTCCAGATCGTGCTGATCCCGATGGCACGCGTGCTGGGCATGATTGGTCTGGCAGGCACGACCGGCGGGCTGGTTCTGGTGCATGTGGTGTACGGGCTTGGCTTTACCACGCTGTTTTTCCGCAATTATTATGCGGCATTCCCCGACGAGCTGATCAAGGCGGCAAAGATGGACGGGGCCGGGTTCTGGCGGACTTTTACCCGTATTCTTCTGCCCAGTTCGGGGCCGATCATTGTGGTGACCGTGATCTGGCAATTTACCAATATCTGGAATGATTTCCTGTTCGGGGCGTCATTTGCCGACTTTGATTCGATGCCGATGACGGTCGCGCTCAACAACCTCGTTTCGTCCTCGACCGGGGTCAAGGAATACAATGTGCACTTTGCCGGTGCGGTTCTTGCCGCCCTTCCGACACTGATCGTTTACATCGTTTCCGGGCGCTATTTCGTGCGCGGACTGATGGCCGGTGCGGTCAAGGGTTAGCTCATAAAAAGACTTACAGGGAAGTTATCATGTCCTTTCTGCAAATCGACAAGGTGTGCAAAAGTTTCGGTCCGATCAAGGTTCTGCGCGATATTACGCTTGATGTTGAAGAAGGCGGTTTTCTGGTGCTTGTCGGGCCGTCGGGCTGTGGCAAATCGACCTTGCTCAATACCATTGCCGGGCTGGAAAAGCTGACAACCGGGGAAATCCGCATTGCTGGCAATGTCATTGATGATCTGCCGCCGTCGGAGCGCAATATCGCGATGGTGTTTCAAAGCTATGCGCTTTATCCCAACATGAATGTCGGGCAGAACATCGCATTCGGCCTTGAAATGCGCGGCATGCCAAAGGATGAACGCGATGCCAAGGTCGCCGAGGTCGCCAAGACGCTTCAGATTGAACATCTTCTGGATCGCAAACCCGGCCAGCTTTCGGGCGGGCAGCGCCAGCGCGTTGCGATGGGCCGGGCCCTTGTGCGTAATCCGCAATTGTTCCTGTTTGATGAACCGTTATCAAACCTTGATGCCAAGCTGCGCGTGGATATGCGTACCGAAATCAAACGCATGCATCAGACATTCGGCACCACGATTGTCTATGTCACCCATGACCAGATCGAAGCCATGACGCTGGGCACGCGCATTGCGGTCCTGAAGGACGGTATTGTTCAGCAATATGGCACCCCGGCGGAGATTTATAACGATCCGGCCAATCTGTTTGTCGCCGATTTCATGGGATCGCCCGCGATGAACCTGATCCCGGCGACGGTGCGGGGCAATGCTGTTGAAATGGCGCGGGCGGGCGAAGAGCCGCTGGTGCTTGAATTTCTACAACTGCCTGCGGATGTCCGGGCGCGTGACGGGCAGGAGGTCATTATCGGCATCCGGCCCGAGGCGATTACCGATGCCGATAACCGGGCACTGGTGCGCGATGGGCAGCAGGCGGTCAGTGCGTCGTGCCGGATCGATGTGGTTGAACCGGCCGGGGCGGATATTTTTGCCATCACGTCGCTGGGCGGCAAGGAGGTGGTGACCCGCCTGCATCAGGACTGGGACGGGCAGGCCAACAGCCACGCCGAACTGGTGTTCAACCTTGAAAAAGTTGTGTTTTTTGACCACGAAAGCGGCGTAAGACTGCGTTAGGTCCTGACCCTGGAATACCCCACGGAGGCTTTGACAACTGTCTGATCACGATCTTGCCGGGAATGCGGGGCGGCCTGCCGCCCAAACCCGGCCGACCCTTAAAACCATTGCGGAAATGACCGGCCTTGGTGTGACGACGGTGTCGCGCGCGCTTAAGGATGCGCATGATATCAGTGCGAAAACCAAGCTGCGCGTGCGCAAGGTGGCAGATGCCATCGGCTATCACCCGGACCGGGCCGGGGTGCGTTTGCGGACGGGAAAAACCAATGTTATCAGCCTGATCCTTGATCAGACCGACAAGGTGCCGGAATTTGCCAGACGGCTGATTGTCGGCATTTCCGATGTCATTCGTGGTACGCCCTATCACCTTGTCGTCACACCACAATCACGTGCCGATGACCCGATGGACCCGGTGCGATATGTGTTAAATACCCGTGCCGCTGACGGGGTGATCATTACCCATATCAGGCCCGATGATGAACGGGTGCAGGCCCTGAGCCAAAGCGGGCTGCCGTTTGTGGCGCATGGGCGTTGCCTTTCGGCACCGGGTCATGCCTATCACGATTTTGATAACCGGGCGTTTTGCGAGATGGCGGCGAAGCGCCTGATTGCGCGGGGGCGCAGGCGGCTGGCATTGCTTTCGCCGCCGTCGGAGTTTTCATATTATCAGGAAACGCTGGCCGGGCTTGCGGCGGTGGCGGAGGCAGAAGCTGTGCCTTTTCAGGTGCTTGGCGGGATCGACCTTGACAGCAGCAGCGAGGTTTTGCGCCAGGCCGGCATGGCATTGCGTCATCAGGATTATGTGCCCGACGGGGTGATTTGCGGCAGCGAGCTGTGCGCGATGGCGCTGATTGACGGCATGATCCAGTCGGGGATGGATGTCGGGCGGGACATCGATGTGATCGCCAAGGAAACGTCGGATTTGCTGAACTTTACCCGGCCCCGGATCGACAGCCTGCGCGAGGATCTGATCGTGGCCGGGCAGCAATTGGCGACCCATCTGCTGGACGTGATCGAGGGGCGGGAAGGGGCAAATCTGCAATCGCTAAGCGCGCCAATCCCGGTCTGGCGCAACGATATTTAAGCAGCCGGTTTCCCAGATTTATTATTCATTTAAAGTGAAAAATAAGATCGATTATTCATTTTTGATTGTTAATCGATTTTCGAGCGTGAATCATCGGCCCGGCGAAGTGCGAAAATAGCGTTTTTATTTGTATGATGAATAGATTTTCAAAACCGGCATTTCAGGCAGGTTTTGAGTCCCAGACTGCCAGATGAATCCCGGAAATCTGCCATTAATGTTATTTGTATGAGGATTTATCAGGGGGCTTTGCGGGCAAGGCATGTTGCGTCGGGCAGCGTTACCTTTTTGGGTGGCTTGGGGGTGGGCGGCCGCCCCGGGGTCAGGTGGACAAAGATGGGGGCGAGCGGGCGGGGGCGACAAGTGTGTTGCGCACCTGTGAATGCTGTTCAACGCGTTCAAGTGCGAAATTGGTCTGCATCTTTGCCCGAGATAGATCGCGGCAGCGAGTGCGGGCAAGGTTATCGAGGTGTCTTGCCCGCCCCGGTGATCCGCGCGGCGATAGGGGCGCGCGGACGAATAGGTCAGCCGTCAGCCGAAATCCAGTTGTACTTTCATGGATTGGCTGCGATCCGCGGCAAGGTCGAAGGCGGTTTTGGCATCCCGGAAGGGCAGCACCGAACTGATGATCGGTGAAACATCAATGACCTTGCGGTCAATCAGTTCTGCTGCCTGGGCAAATTCCGCATCAAAGCGGAAGCTTCCGATCATTCTGACTTCTTTGGTGACGGCGAGACTGAGCGGGAGTTCGCCATTGCCGCCAAGGCCGACCGTGATGATGGTGCCGCCCGGTTTGACCGCGTCGAATGCATTGGCAAGCGCCTGCGGACTGCCGGAGCATTCAAAGACCACATCCTGCGTGCCCTTGTTCATGCCGAGCGTTCTGAAGTCATCGGCATTGCGGGCAACATCGATGCCGCTATTGGCACCTGCCTTTGCGGCAATATCCAAGGCGGCCTTTGACAGGTCGGTCGCGGTAATCCAGTGTGCCCCGGAATGGGCGGCGGCCAGAATGGTCAGGCAGCCGATGGGACCGCAACCGGAAACGAGGACTTTTTTCCCCGACAGTGCCCCGGCCTGACGCACCGCATGCAGGCAGACGGCCAAGGGTTCGCTGCAAGCGGCGTGTTCCATATTGATATCTGGGGACAGTTTGACCAACTGTTCCGCGGGCAGGTTGATCTGCTGTCGGAACAGGCCCTGTTGATGGGGAAAGCGCATTGCGCTGCCAAAGAAACGCATGTCGGTGCATTGGTTGCGCATGTTCGCGCGGCAATACTGGCATTGGTTGCATGGCATGGAGGGATTGACCGCGACCTTGTCATTAACGGCAAGGCCGGTCACGTTTTGGCCAACGGCAATGATCGTACCGGCAACTTCATGCCCGAGAACCATCGGTTCGCGGATTTTAACCGTGCCAAAACCGCCGTTATGGTAGTAGTGCAGGTCCGAGCCGCAGATGCCGCCCTTGTCGATCTGAACGGTAATCGTGCCCGGTTCCGGTGCGCCGGGCTGGTCGATCTGATCGACACGCAGGTCGTGGGGTGAATGTATGACAACAGAATACATGCAAGATTACCTTAAAGAACGGAAATCATGCCGCCATCGGCATAGATGATCTGACCGTTCACATAGTTGGACGCATCCGAGCAGAGATAAATCGCCGTGCCGATCAGTTCGTCAGGCCTGCCCCAGCGCCGTGCGGGGGTGCGTGCCTTGACCCAGGCGTCAAATTCCGGGTTGGATGTGAGCGCGGCGTTCATGTCGGTAAGCATGTAACCCGGACCAATCGCATTGGCCTGAAGGCCGTGTTCGCCCCATTCGGCTGCCATCGCCTTGGTCAGCATTTTGATGCCGCCCTTGGCGACGGTGTAGGGGGCGACGGTGGCGCGCGCCAGTTCGCTTGTCAGCGAGCCGATATTGACGATTTTGCCATGCCCGCGTTTGACCATGCGTTTTGCGGCTTCGCGGCCAATCATGAAGGCGGATGTCAGATTGGTATCAATCACGCGCTGCCAGTCGGCGGTGTCGAGTTCCAGCATGGGTTTGCGGAACTGGATACCGGCATTATTGATCAAGATGTCGATCTGCATACCGGCGGCATCAAAGCGGTCAAAGGCGGCCTTGATTGCGGCTTCGTCGGTGACGTCAAACAGGGACATATCGACTTTCATACCCGCATCAGACATTTCCTTGCAGGCCTGCGAAAGGCGTTCGGAATTGGTGCCGTTCAGGATGACGGTGGCCCCGGCGGCAGCCAGACCTTCGGCAAAGGCGCGACCAAGACCGCGGGAAGAGCCGGTTATGAGGGCTGTTTTACCGGCGAGCGAGAAAAGTTCGAGAGACATGTTTCCTCCAACGGGCTTTTATTTTCAGGCTTTGCTTTCGCGGACGGTCAGGTCGCTGCGATCAAAGAAGGATTTCTGCAATTCGACACCAAGGCCGGGGCCTTCCATCGGATAGACATAACCGTTTTCGATTTTCGGAACAGCGGTGACCAGTTCATTGTACCAACCCTTGTAGAAGGCGCGGACACTTTCCTGGATGAGGGTGTTTGGCTGGCTGAACGACATGTGAATGGCGGCGGCAAAACCAACCGGGCCGATGCAGTCATGCGGGGCAAACGGGCGATGCCATGTTTCGGCCAGTGCTGCGATTTTCTTGCCTTCGGTAAGGCCGCCGGTCCAGCACAGGTCCACCATGACCACATGGGTTGCATCGCGGTCGAGCATATCCTTGTAGGGCCAGCGTGATCCCAGTGTTTCACTGGCACAGGTCCAGACATCGGTGGATGCGGCAAATTCTGCCAAAGCCTGCGGCGAGTTCATGCGGATCGGGTCTTCGTACCAGGTCGGGCTGAACTGTTCGAGTTCGCGGGCGATCTTCTTGGCGGTTGGCAGGTTCCATTGGGAATGGAATTCCACCATGATTTCCATTCTGTCGCCCACGGCCTTGCGGATTTCTTCGAAGGGACGGATCGCCTTTTTCATCTGTTCGGCGGTGATGTACTGACCGCGTGTTTCGGCCGCCATCGGATCAAATGGCCAGATTTTCATGGCGGTGATGCCGGATTCCAGAAGGTTTTCGGCCAGTTGGGCGGGGCGGTTCATGAAGCCGTCCAGATCCTCGTAGGGGCCTTCCGGTTCGCCCAGGTTCCAGTTCGATACGGGTTTGATATTGTTGGTACGGACATAGCGATATCCGGCACAGGTGTTGTAAATCCGGATTTTATCCCAGCACAAACCGCCCAGCATCTGATGGACGGGCTGGTCGCAGACCTTGCCAAAGATGTCCCAAAGGGCAATGTCGATGGCGGATGCCGCGCGATATTCCGCGCCCGTCGATGATTGTGCCATCGGCAGGTTGACCATTTCCTTGTGCAGGGCTTCGATGTGAAGGGGGGTCTGCCCGATCAGGCGTCCTGCCAGTGTATCGTGAATGTGTGCTTCGACCGCACCGGCACCATAGAAGGTTTCGCCAAGGCCGGTAATGCCCGCATCCGTTTCGACATGGACCCACAGGACATTGGCAAATTCGTCTACGCGGTAGGTTTTGATTGCTGTGATCTTCATTTTCTTATCCGAATTCAGATTAATTGAGTATTTCCGGGAGCCATAGCGCGATGGACGGGAAGGTGAGCATCAGCGCCAGGAAGGCGATCTGAATGAGCATGAAAGGCCAGAGAGACGCGAAAATCGTCTGAAGGGTGATTTCCGGCGGGGCGACGCTTTTGAGATAGAAAGCGGCCGGGCCAAAAGGCGGTGAGAGGAAAGCCACCTGCATGGTCAGCGAGAAAAGCACCCCGAACCATACCGGGTCATAGCCAAGCTGGGTGACGATGGGCACAAAGATCGGAATGGTCAGAAGCAGGATGCCAATCCAGTCCATGAACAGCCCAAGGACGATGAAAATCGCCATCATCAGCATGATCGTGACAACAGGCGCGATATCCAGACCGGTAATCATGCCGGTGACAAAACGCTGGCCGCCGGAAAGATTGTAAATGGCAATCAGCGATGCCGCGCCAAACGTCACCCACAGGATAATCCCGCAGGATTGCAGGGTGCGTGTCAGGGCCTGCCACAGCATGGTTATGTTCAGTTCGGATCGCAGGGCGATGATGAGGATGGAGACGCCAACCGCGATGCCCGCGGCCTCGGTAATGGAGGTCACCCCACCGTAGATGCAGCCAAAAACGATGCCGATCAGAACAAGCAGTGGCAGAACGCCGCGCAAGAAATCCTGTTTTGTGAAGGGCTCGGTCTTTTCCGGTGCCTTTGGGGTCAGGGCCGGATTAAGCGTGCAGCGAATATAGATGTAGGCGAAATACGCAAAGGCGAGCGCGAAGCCCGGTACGAAGGACGCCAGAAAGAGCTTTTGCACCGAGACGTCGGCGGTCAGGCCGTAAATGATCAGGACAATCGAGGGCGGCACCATTGTGCCGAGTGACCCGCCCGCGCAGATGATGCCGATGGAGAGTTTCCGGTCATATTGCAGGCGCATCATCTGTGGCAGGGCAATCAGACCAAGCAGAACGATTTCGCCGCCGATGATGCCGCTTATGGCGGCCATGAAAACGGAAATGATCAGGGTTACGGTCGCAACGCCGCCCTTCAGATTCCCGAAAACCTTGAACAGGGCATCGTAAAGATCCTGCGCCAGCCTGGAGCGTTCCAGCAGGGTTGCCATCAGAATGAAAAGCGGTACGGATAACAGCGAATATTCGGTCGCAAGCCCGTAAACCGTTTTATGGGCAAGTGCGATGACCGCCGGACCGAATTTAAGATAGCTGACAAGGACGGCAAGCGACCCGGCGGCGAAAGCCAGCGGAACACCCAGCGCCATCAGGGCAAAGACACCACCGACGAGGATAATGGAAATGAGTTCAATCGACACGGTTGTCCTCCGTGACTGATTCTGCGGTGTCGGCGGGGATGCCACGGAACCTTTTGACGCAGTTGATGATCCCGTAGAGCGCCATCAAACCGGTTGTCACGACGATAAGGGGCTTTACCGTTGCCGGGATCGGCGGGTTCCATGCCGTGCCAAACGGCTCCCAATTCATCAGGGATTGCCACGAACTGGGCGCGCCGAACCATGCAATGCCCAGACAGAATGTCAGGCAGCAGGCCAGCGTGATGAGATCGAATATGCGCTGAAGCCATGCGGGGCTTGCGTCATAGAGGACGGTAATTCTGAGATGCTGGTCTCTTTGCATGGCATAGAGGCCCGCAGCCAGAAACAGGATTGCCGAGAGCCACAAGGCCAGTTCATTGGCCCAGATTGTCGGGGTTCTGAATATGTAGCGTGCGATGACTTCGTAAAAAGTCACCCCGACAATGATCAAAAGAAGTAGGGAAAATAGTGCGACGACGAATTGAAAACTGCGCACGCGTTTCGGGGTTGCCTGCATCGCGGACCTCCAGAAAAGCCCCCGGGGGAAACCCCCGAGGATCAGAATGACGGACTTGCTGGTTAGTCGAGGATGCCGTTTTTCTTCATGTAGGCGATATGTGCGTCATAGGCCGCCTTGGCTTCGGGGCTCCGCGTTGCCCAGTCGGCCCATACGTCCTGTGCTGCCTTGCGGAATGCCAGACGGTCTTCGTTGCTCCAGTCTTCGAGGGTGACGCCGGCTTCGGTCAGTTCCTTGGCAGCTTCCTGATCAAGCTTGTTTGATTCTGCGATGACTTCCGGGGCAATCGTTGCGATGGCGTCCTGCATGGCCTTTTGCTGGGTGTCGTTCAGCGCATTCCATTTTTCCAGATTGATCGCGATATGTTCGATTGGCATGGAATGGAAGCCTGGATAGGTCGCATATTTTGCGATGTCATAGAGGCCGAGTTTCTTGTTCACGGCGAGTGTGGAGGCATCCGCCCCCGAAACCGTGCCGGTGGACATGGCGGTGAACACCTCGCCAAACGGCATCACAACCGGGCCCGCGCCAAGTTTCTGGAAAATTTCGGATTCCATGCCCGGAGGCGAGCGGAATTTCCAGCCCTTAAGATCATTGATCCCGGCAAGCGGGGTGGTTGAGCTTAGTGATTCGGGGGTTGCGATGAACACACCAACAAGATGCATGTTAAATTTGTGATACAGCTCGTTTGCGAGGTCGAGACCGCCATCCTTGTACCAGCCAAGAAGCTGTTCCGGGGTGCTGTAGCCGCCCATGATGTCGCCATAGAACTGGAAGGCAGGGTTTTTGCCGGTGATATAGCCCGCACCGGTTGCGTCACCGTCAATGATGCCCATACTGGATGCTTCGAAGGCTTCGTTCGAATTGACGACCGACGAGCTGGTGTGCATTTCGATCTGCACCGTGCCATCGGAATATTCTTTGACAAGGTCGGCAAACCGCAACAGTGCCTTGCCCTGCAATGAGGAGGCGTTGTGATGTGTCTGGAATTGCAGCGGGGTCGGGTCGGCCGCGAAGGCCTGTGATGTGGTGAAAGTCAGAAAGCCGGTGGCGGCCAAGGCGGTTAATGTTTTTGTTAGTTTTTTCATGTCGTTGGTTCCTCCCTTATGTGACATGTTGTGATATTTCACGAAACATCAGTAGCATGTATCAAGCGGGAACTTCAACAGGTTTTACTTTTCCATCCATGGGAATGTGTATATATGGTATTGAATAAAAACAAATATATTGTGACTTTTTATGAAATTACAGAGAGAGATAATGGCGTCGAAACAGAAAGATAGGGCCATTTCGGGCGATTCTTCCGAGCCGGGAAAAACAGGATCGGGCGGGGGCAAAAACCTGAACGAGCTTGCCTATAACAAGCTTGAAGAACTTATCGTGACCTGTGAATTGAAGCCGGGCAGTTATCTGCGCATACAGGATTTGCAAACCGCAACCGGTATCAGCCGCACGCCGGTTCATCAGGCGGTTACGCGCCTGTCAGCCGATACCCTTATGATCATTCAGCCCCGCCAGGGCATCCAGATTGCGCCGATTGACCTGACACGCACCCATTTGCTGTTGCGGCTGCGCCGCGATATGGAAAGGTTCGTCGTGTCGCTGGCGAGTGCGCGGGCGAGTACGTCGCACAGAAGTCAGATGCGCCATCTGATCGGGCTTTTGACAACGCATCGCGACAAGATGACGATTGTCGAGTTCAACGAATTTGATCGCCGGATTGATCAGATGATGCTGGCGGCCTGCGGCGAGCC
Source organism: Thalassospira permensis NBRC 106175 (assembly GCF_000714555.1). NCBI lineage: Bacteria > Pseudomonadati > Pseudomonadota > Alphaproteobacteria > Rhodospirillales > Thalassospiraceae > Thalassospira > Thalassospira permensis. Next base: position 45,579 of record NZ_AUNC01000056.1, read on the forward strand.
GTTTCTTGAATATACCTTGCGCCCCTTGCATACTATTTTCCGCCGTCTGGGATGGATTTATCATACGCAGACGGTTGATGGGGTATCGCTTGATGTGACCATCGACAGCCATCTGGATGTTCTGAATGCGGTTGTCGAGGGCAAAAAGGATGAGGCACTGGTTGCGTCGGACAAGCTGATCGAGTTTGTGGATGCGATGTTCCCGGTTCTTGAAAGCAGTATCGCGCCGAGCATTTTTGACGTGACGCAGGACTTTGATCCATTTTGAGATTGGGGCGTGAAGGCCAATAGGCTTTTGCAATTTTCCGGTTGAAATTTTGTGAAATATCAGAAAATATCAAGACGAAAAATAATAACCATATATGGGAGGATTTCGTGAAGGTCGTGTTCCATGGGGCGAATGCCTCGACTTTTCATCCCGGTTTTGCCGAATTGCTTGATGCGGCGCATGAGCTTGTTCTGTTGCCCGATCATCTTGGCAGTGAGGCGGATCGCGAAGCCTATGCCACGGCGGATGTCATTATCGGCATCAGGTTTGATGACAGTTTTCCAACGCCGCGTAACCTGAAACTTTATCAGGTGCCGGGGGCGGGCTATGACGGTATTCGAGTTTCGGACCTGCCGGTGGATGCCGATCTTTGCAATTGTTTCGGGCATGAAATTGCGATTGCGGAATATGCGATGTGTGCGTTGCTGTCCCGTCATGTTCCGCTTGGCGATGCCGATGCGCGTTTGCGCAAAGGGGATTGGAAATATTGGGCGGGTGGCCCGTCCGGCATGAGAACGGAGCTTGGCAGTACCACAATCGGTATTCTTGGTTACGGGCATATCGGCAAGGCGATTGCCCAACGCGCCAAGGCGTTTGGCATGAGGGTACATGTTGCCAACCGTTCCCGCCCCGAGGATCAGAGCCAGATCGATGCGTTTCATGCGATTGATGATTTCAGGGAAATGCTGGCGCATGTGGATGTTGTCGTGAATACGCTGCCGCTGGCGGCCAACACGACCGGCCTTGTTGATGGCAAGGCGTTTGCCAGCATGAAGCCGACTGCGGTTTTCATGAATGTCGGCCGTGGCGGTGTGGTTGATGAAGAGGCGCTGTTTGGGGCGTTAAAAGACGGCCTGATCGAACATGCCTTTATTGATACATGGTACCAGTATCCGAGCGGACCGGACGCGGTGACCTATCCCTCCCGCCTGCCGTTTCATGAACTCGGCAACATTACAATGACGCCCCACATGTCGGGCTGGACCCATGGCACGATTGAACGGCGCAGAAATGTCATGGCAGATAACGTCAACCGTATCTGTCAGGGATTGGCACCAGTCAATCGGATTGCAAAATAAGGTCGTTTGACCGCATCGCCCACCGGCCGGACGGTTGATTTTCGACCGACCGGCTATCCCCGGAGCAGAAGTCGCCCTTTTGCTCCGGGTCTTTTTTTTAGAGAAAGCGTTACGCGGCCCTAGGCCGCGTTACCTTTTTTTGGCGGGTTGCGGCGTTGTTCGGCAGCGCCCGGTGTCAGGCGCACGAAGGTGCGATCAGGCAGGCGCAGATCGACGATCAGCACGTCGCGTGACAGGATGTGGTGTTCCTGATCAAGCTGATCGAGGCGGGCCCAGGCCTTGTCGATGTTGTCCTCGGGCAGGCGGATGAACATGCCGTTGGCAAGCTGGATGTTCCAGCGGCGGTTGCCGATGCGCTGTGCGCCGCTGACCATGTCAAACAGGCGCGGGATGGATTTGAGCGTGGTCAGCATTTCGCTGGCATGTTCGGGGGCGTCCGCCCCAACCACGACCGGCAGGTCAAGATAGTCGCCCAGTTCATAATTCTGAAGCTGCGCCCCGTCGGCATCAATCACCACATGGCCGGTATCGGTCTGCCACAGGGCGACGGGCTGGCGTTCGGTGATCGAGACGATAAGGCGATTGGGCAGGCGGCGTTCGACAATCGCATCGCGCACCCAGGAAAGCTGTTCAATGCGTTCACGCGCGGCATCGACATCAAAGGTGACAATCGGGGTGCCGGGCTTCTGGCCGATGGCGGCCAGAAGGGCTTCGGGGTCGGTTTTTTCACGCCCGCGGACTTCGATGTTTTTGACCGTCATGCCAAATTCGGCGGAAAGGCGGATCGCCTCCACCTCGGCGACCGCATACCATTTTTCGGCCTTGCCGGTATACCATAGCGCAAAGGGCCCGGCGATCAGCAGGGCCGTGAGGCTTGACCACCAGAAAACACGCACCAGTTTTTTCAGGTTGGCACCAACGCCGTGCTGCTGTTGAAGCTTCTCGCGGCGTTCGCGGGCCTGTTCTTCGAGGGTTCCTAACGCTCGCATGAGGCGTCCTCGACCATCCAGGCGACAATGTCGGCGAAGCTTAGACCGTCATGACGGGCGGCATCGGGGACAAGCGATGTCGGCGTCATGCCGGGCTGGGTGTTGATTTCAAGGATCGCAACGCGGTCCTCGGCCGGGTCATAGCGGAAATCGGCGCGTGCAATCCCGCGACAGCCGAGCGCACGATAGGCCTTTTCGGCGCAATCCTGAATTTTGGCGCGAAGGTCGCCGGGGATATCGGCCGGGATGATATGTTCGGACCCACCCGCGACATATTTTGATTCAAAATCATAAAAGGCATGATTGCCGGTCATGATTTCGATGATTTCCATCGCCTTGCCATCCTTGACCGCGACGGTCATTTCACGTCCGGGAATGAATTCTTCCTGCATCACGCCATCGCCATGCATCCATTCGCGCGCCAGCATGTTCTGTTCTTCCTCGGCCGTCAGGATGATTTCCACTCCGACGGATGACCCTTCGTTATTGGGTTTCAGGACATAGGGCGGGGGCAGGGCATTACCCGCAGCGATTTCATCGCGCGAGACCCAGACGTGACGGGCGCAGGGGATGTCATATTCCATGAACATTGCCTTGGCCGACATTTTATCCATAGCGATGGAGGATGCGCGCACGCCCGAATGGGTATAGGGAATGCCCATGATTTCAAGCAACCCTTGCACGCAGCCATCCTCGCCCCAGCGGCCATGCAGGGCGTTGAATACGACATCGGGTTTGGGATCAATCGCGGCAAGCTGTGCGGCCAGATCGCGACCGGCATCAATTTCGGTGACGCGATAGCCCTTTTCACGCAGCGCCTTGATGCATTCCGAGCCCGAGGACAGGGAAACTTCGCGTTCTGCGGACCAGCCGCCATAAATGACGGCGACATGCTTGCTCATGCGTCTTTTCCTATGATCGAGTGTCCCAGTCGGTCGCCGATGCGCCGGATTTCCCAGCGCAGATCGACGCCACAATGTTTTTTCACGCGCTCGCGCACGGTTTCGCCGAGTTCTTCGAGATCAAGGGCGGTGGCAGTGCCCAGATTGATCATGAAATTGCAGTGTTGTGGCGACATCTGTGCGCCGCCAATCGTCAGCCCCCGGCACCCGGCGGCATCAATGACTTCCCATGCGCGGTCCGGCAGGGGATTGGCGAAGGTCGATCCGCCGGTGCGTGATTTGATCGGCTGTGATCCGGCGCGCGCTTCGTGTATTTCATCCATGCGTTTGGTGATCTCGGCCGGGTCGCCGGGCTTGCCACGCAGGATGGCGGATGTGAAAATCCAGTCTTCGGGAAGGCCGCAATGGCGATATGTCATATCCATCGCCTTGGCGGTGACGGTATGCAGATCGCCATTGCCGTCAATCGCATTGGCACTGACCAGCACATCCTTGATTTCGGCACCATAGGCCCCGGCATTCATGCGAAGTGCGCCGCCAATGGTGCCCGGAATGCCAGATAGAAACTCAAGTCCGGCAATCCCGGCATCGCGTGCGATTTGGGCAACGTTCAGGTCAAGCGCACCGGCGCCGGCGTGAATTTCGCCGTCCTTGATGATGGCATCGGTAAAGGGCCGACCCAGGCGGACGACCACGCCGCGAATGCCGCCATCACGGACCAGCAGGTTTGAGCCGACCCCGATCACGGTGACCGGCAGGTTTTCGGGCCGGTTTTTCAGGAAGTCGGCAAGGTCCATTTCATCAGCGGGTCGGAACATCACATCGGCCGGGCCGCCGACCTGAAACCAGGTGACCTTGGACAATTGTGCGCCTTCGCGCAGCTTGCCGCGTACCTTTGGCAGGCGATCAATAAGCGGTGTGTGATGTCCCGGCGTGCTCATGACAAACTCGTCAAATCCGTTTCAGGTTTCGGTTTCAGTTCTTAAGCGCTTCAAGCTGTGCGGGCAGGGCGTTGGCCCATGCGCTGATCGATCCGGCACCCAGGCAGACGACCAGATCGCCCGGTTTGGCTTCCTTGGCAATCATGCTTGCCAGTGCTTCGGGGCCTTCAAGGGCCGATACATGGCGGTGGCCGCGATTGCGAAGCCCTTCGACCAGCGCGTCGCGTGATGCGCCTTCAATCGGGCTTTCGCCAGCTTCGTAAACATCGGCGACGATCACGCTGTCGGCGTCGTTAAAGCAGGTGCAGAATTCCTCGAACAGGTCATGCAGGCGCGAATAGCGGTGCGGCTGAACCACGGCGATGACGTTGTTGCCGGTTGCCTTGCGGGCGGCCTTCAGCACCGCCTTGATTTCGACCGGGTGGTGGCCGTAATCATCGATGATGGTCACACCATCAACCTCGCCGGTTTTGGTAAAGCGGCGTTTGACGCCGGTGAAACCGTCAAAGGCGGAGACGATTTTATCGTCAGGAATGCCAAGTTCGAGAGCGACCGTGATCGCGGCCAGCGAGTTTGACACGTTATGATCGCCAACCATCGGCAGGCGGACATCCCTGATCACGCGTTCGGCGCTATCGACCCGTTCGCGAATGACGACGTCAAAGGTGCTTTGGCCGATTTCGGTGCGGACATTGACCGCGCGGACATCGGCCTGTGGGGAGAAGCCAAAGGTAAAGATGCGGCGATCCGTGACCTTGCCGATCAGGGCCTGGACTTCGGGATGGTCGATGCACAGAACCGCAAAGCCATAGAACGGGATGTTCTGAACGAAGTTCTTGAAGGCCTCGCGCAGCTGATCAAAGTTTTTCCAGTGATCAAGATGTTCCGGGTCGATATTGGTCACGACCGAAATGGTCGAGGGGACCTTGACGAACGTGCCATCGGACTCATCGGCCTCGACCACCATCCAGTCACCATCGCCAAGACGCGCATTGGTGCCATATGAATTGATGATGCCGCCATTGATCACGGTCGGGTCAAGCCCGGCCGCGTCCAGCATGGTGGCAACCAGCGAGGTCGTGGTGGTTTTGCCGTGCGTGCCGCCCACCGCAATCGCGGCCTTGAGCCGCATCAGTTCGGCCAGCATTTCAGAGCGGCGCACCACCGGGATCATATCGGCACGTGCGGCGACGACTTCGGGGTTATCAGGCTTCACGGCGGTGGAGATCACCACCACCTTGGCGTCTTCGACATTGGCGGCCTGATGGCCGACGAAAACCCTGATCCCCAGATCGCGCAGGCGCTGCACATTGGCATTGTCGGAAATATCGGACCCCTGCACGGTGTAACCAAGGTTGTGCAGGATTTCGGCAATGCCGGACATGCCGATGCCACCAATACCGACAAAATGGATGGTGCCGATGTTGAGCGGCAGGGTGTTCATGGAATGTCTCCTCATACCTTCTGGGGGTCTTTCTGTGTCATGTTATCGTGATCGGGGCTACCGGCCGGGTTCAGCCCCAGCAGATCCAGCACCATGTCGGCCAGCCGTTCGGCGGCATTGGGGCGGCCGGTTGCCTTGGCAGCCTTGGCGGCACGGGTGAGTGCGGCCGGGTTTTGCAGAAGCTTGGTCAAACGTTCGCTTAAAATCTCTGTTGTAAATCGGTCCTGTGGCAACAGCCACGCGCCCCCTGCTTCTTCGACCTGCTGGGCGTTGAAACGCTGGTGATCGTCAATCGCACTTGGCAGCGGCACCAGAAGGGCCGGACGACCGGCTGCGGTCAGTTCGGCCACGGTGGATGCCCCCGAGCGGGCAATCACCAGATGGCAGTCGCGCAGACGTTCGGGGATATCCTCGATAAAGGATGCCAGCGTCACATCAATGCCCGAACCCTCATAGGTCTTGCGTACTGCTTCAAGGTCCTCAGATCGTGCCTGCTGGGTCACGATCAGACGGTTGCGCAAATCACGGGGCAGGGCGACCAGTGCGGCGGGCAGAATTTCGGACAGAACGCGCGCACCCTGCGACCCGCCGGTAATCAGCAGGCGGACGGGGCCCTCGGATGTCGGGGCGTCATATTCGGTGCTGGCGAGGGCGGCGACCTCGTGGCGGATCGGGTTGCCGGTCCAGATGACCTTGGCCGCGTCATTGGGCGCGATCAGTTTGACCGTCGGGAAGGATGTCGCGATGCGATGTGCCGCCCCCGCAACCATCCTGTTGGCCCGGCCCAGAACCGCGTTCTGTTCATGAATGGCAAAGGGAATGCCAAGCCATTTGGCCGAAAGCGTTGCCGGGATCGAGGCATAACCGCCAAAGCCGATGACGGCAGCGGGACGGGATTTTTTCAAAAGCGCGCGCGCCTTCATCGTGCCAAGGCCAAGGCGGAGCGCGCCGGTAATGCGGCCCTTAAGACCCTTTCCGGCAATGCCGCCCGCCGGCAGGATGATGGTTTCAACCCCCTCGACCCCCTCGGTATAGCGCGAAGCCCGGGCATCGGTGAAAAACAGCACGTGCGCGCCACGCCGGACAAGGGCGCGCGCCAGTGCAACCGCCGGAAACATATGGCCGCCGGTGCCGCCCGATGTCAGGGCGATCACCTGTCCTGCCAACGGGTGTTCCATCGGGGAAACTTCAATATTCTGGATGTCGGTCATCAGATCCACATATGCAACGACGGTTTGCCCCTATCAGAACCCGAGAAAGGTTAACATCCCTTCAAGCGGGCCGGTTATAGCGGCGGATTTTGTCGTTTTAATGCAGAAGTTTTTGCGGGATTGTTCGGATATTGAGAACGGACTTAAGAAATAAATCTGTCCCCTTTTTTACTTTTTTTAGTGCGGATCATACGCATGTAATGCGAATGTCGATTACCTTTTGGGCACTGCCGCTCCATCAACAAATGAATCTGTCCCCGTTTCCTATGGTTTTCATCTAAAAGGGGACTGCGCCCATTTTCCAAAATCAAAGAATTATTTCATCGAGAATCCTTTGTAACTTCTCAGGGTCGGCAGCATTTCCAAAATAATACTCCTTCCCGCCATCTTCTCTGAAATCTTCGGGGGTTTTATTTCATACAATACATCGTATTTATCTGACAATAATTCCTCTAAAGCATCAGCATCATTCCAAGTTGAAACCCTGATGTAAGGCCCAGAATTATCGTCAATTAATACGAAAATGCGTTTTCCCGTTTTTGAATCAATCATATTTTTCACCAATCAATACTATCAAACCAATCAAGTTATTCTTTAGTAGGCGCTCTCTTTATCACTTTCTTATCTAAAGCATCCTCAAAACGTTTAGGATGATGCCGATCTGTCCTATATGGATTAATTTCCGTTTATTTAACCCGATTTCGAGTCATATCAAATTCAGTACCATCTTTATAAGTGATCTTTACACCTGGCTCTCCCGGTTCACCTCCCAGACGAGTTTTATTTTTGGTAGTACGAGTAGTGATTGTTCCAATTTCATCTAGTTTTTTCGAACGCCGAACTTTCGCTAGAAAGTTAACCCCAGAATAAAAGGGGGCTGTCCCGTTTTATCCGGCAGAAGATTTGCGGGAGCGTTGTATCGATCTTCTAGATGAAGTTGGATTCGACAGCGATTACAAAATGACTGAGCTAGGATTAATCTTAGATGTTCTGATCGATAAGCTGTTTGTTGGTTAAAGTTAGACGGATTTAAAATTTTTCAAAAAAATTCTCTGATTAACTTCGGGTATCTAAATATAAAGAGCGATAACATATATGTGGTGTTGTGTTTAAATACGATATCATAAATGATAAAGATTCGATATTCTGTTTTGTTTGTAATGAATTGATGGGCGTGAAAGTAAATAAATGAAAGAGAAAGTTATCAATTTTGATTTCGTATGGATACCTATGTCAGTTGGAGGGGTGTCTTTTTCTCCATTTGTAAATATGAGAACTTCTATCCGGTGGCAAAAATACTATGAATATTTTTTGTCATGTTCTCACGACATTCAGTGGGAGGAAGTGGAATTCAATGAAAATACATATCAAGGGAAAGCGTTAGGTCGTTTTAACTCGGATGCATCTCTCCCTATTTATTTTTTAGAAGATGGAGAGCCGCTTGAATTTTTAAGTGGATATAAAGTGTTGGCTGTTGGAATTTTGAGAAAATTATAGTTTTTATCTTGCTTGGGGTGTTATGGCGTTTGGGTTTGTGGAATAAAAAGAAAAAACTGCCCCATTTTACTGCCTGATTTATCTCGAAATTTGGTTGATGGTATCTAAAGTATTTTTCCAATGAAGGTAAATTCTCGGCATGGTTTATTTTTTATTGAGTATATTGGCTATGGAGATTTTTAGCGTTGTCCATTTTGTGTTTTGAGGGGCCTGGCGATTGTGGCTGCAGGCAGCCTCATTTTGGTTCGGCTGGTGAGGGATGATAGTGGAGCCGAGTTCTGAGATGAAGATTAAAGAAATAGTGTTGGAACAAATAAAGGCCAGACTGAGTGTTTTGTGTGGATGCGAATTTTCATCTTTAGGTGTTGTCGATGAAACGTATTCCACAAGGGTGTATATAAAAGAAAGGAGTATCGCTATTGAGTTTGAAATAGATTGGCGTGAGTGCACCGTTTTTACGTTGATTGTAAGGATGAAGAATGGCGAGTTTCCTGAAGGGTACTATGGTTGTGATGGCAAGGTAGTTCGGTATCATTTGCAGGAAATAGTCAAGAGGCTTGGGTGGGATGATAGTCGTACGTTACCCAGTATAAATATGACAGGTGAGAAAGAAGCATATTGTGTGGTTTGTGAGGAAAATATTTTAAGTAATTTTTCCAGCCAATCTAAGTTGGTGGATGAGTTTTGGGGGAGGATAGTCAGGGAGCAGGATTCGATATTTTCTTGAAGGTTATTGTTTCCGAAAGGATTAAATGTTGTCTCCTGATGGCACTCTACATCTTCAATTCTTCCAGAATTGATTTTATCGACCCTTCCGTGAGATGTACCTTTTCCAGAATGGTGCGAACCGTTTCCGTTTCTTTTTTTGAACCGCCTCATCAAATTCATCCATCAAGCCGCTCAAATAAAGACGTTCATTCACTGTCATACTAGCGTATTTGTTTTCCATTGGAGAGACCTGCGGCTTGCGTATTTTTCTATTCGGTGATGTTGGTGCGATGAGTGCCTAACTGCTTTAGGTGGTTTGCGACGCAATTTTAAACCGCATCAATCTTATGCAATATCTTTTGGAAAATTTTCAAATAGAAATGATACTCGGTTTCTTGAATTTTCAGTCGAGAGTTAGATCAATTTCAGAAGAAATGATCTCCAATTCCCCCCAGTCTCCGCCAACTTTATATACATTTTCCGCTGATAAATTAAGATAGTCAATGTTGCCACAATCCAGTTCTCCTTTAGCATCTTCAAAATTTTTCTTTGATTTTCTTATCCATTTTATAGATGAAACTCCTAAGAAAATTATCTTACCAGTATGGTAACAGTATTTTTCGTTAAACAGTGGATGTGTGTATAGCGGATGTCTCTCCGTTAAGACAAATTCCATATTGAATGTCAGGGTATCTTTATATTCAATTATATTAGTCACATAGCTGTCTTCCAGATATAAATCTGAGAATTTATTCCATTCAAAATATTCATTCATAATTTTACCTTGAATGTGAAAAAGTAGGTGGTATTGAAGCAAATTTCATCAAACCACGGTCATTCTATCGCGAATAAGAGGAAGAAACGGGAAATAAGGGGGCAGTTCTCTTTCGGGGGGTGATTATTCCCGTGTAGGCGAGAACCTATTGCACCAGATGTTGGGCCGTTTTGATACCTATATTTTATGCCGTATCAATCTTATACAGCACCGAATCAACCCGTTTCGCCAGCCGATCATAGAGGCGCTGGGCGCCGTGGTTGTCGCTGGCGGTGAGCCAGTAGAGGCGGAGCCAGTTGTTTTGTTTTGCCTGTTCTTGCAGGGCATCCATCATCAGGCCGCCGATGCCGCGGCTTCTGTGATCGGGGGATACCCAGAAATCTTCGAGATAGGCGACATTGCGCAGCGTGAAGGTGTGCGGATGGATGATCAGGTGTGCCAGTCCGATGACGGATTGGTCATCATCATCTTGGTCAGCATCCAGTGCCAGCCAAGCCTGCATCGGGTGGCCGGGGTCAAGGATGCGCTGCCAGAGGCCATCAATCACATCATCGGTCATATCGGGTGCGCCGAACTGGATGATGTTTTGCCGCCAGAGACGTTCCCATCCGGTGCGGTGGCGGGGGTTGGCGTGCTGGATATCGATCATGGTGGGGCCTTGGGTTGGGGCGAACAGGTACGGGTACTGTATCGCTAAAAGTCAATCAAGGCTGGTGTTTTTGAGGAAGGGGCAGGCTGGACTCCCGCTTTCGCGGGAGGGGCGGTTAGGGTGGAAGCGCGGAGGCTTAGACCAGTTCGAGCTTGAGCGTGCGGCCGACGGCCTTGGCGCCGCGCTGGATCGTGTCGAGCTGCACCTTGTCGTTGGTGTCATCAAGCAGGCGTTCAAGCTGGGTGCGGCTTGTTTTCATCAGGCGGGCCATTTCGGCCTTGCTCAGATTCTGCTTTTCCATTTCCTGACGCAGTTGCCACGCCAGAACCCGCTTGATGGCCACGGTTTCGACTTCTTCGCGAATGCCTTCTTCTTCGAGGAAGTCGTCAAAAGAAGAGCCAGTATGGTTGGTCATTGTTCCAGTTCCTTCTTGCGCGTCAGAGCAAGGTCAAAGTCGGTTTGGGGCGTTTTTTGCGTTTTGTTGATGAAGGCATGAAGCAAAAGCATTTGTCCGTCGGCGATGCAGAAAACAACCCTGACAATCCTTTTGTCGGAAATGTTGCTGCGGACTTCCCAAAGACCTTTGCCGAGTGACCGGCAGGCTGGCATGCCGACAGGCCAGCCATATTCCACGGTGGCGATGTCCATGCCGAGCGTTTTGCGGTCTTGCGGCGCAAGTTCCTTGAGAAATTCCCGGACAGGTTCAATCCCGCCAAGGGTCCGGAAGAAACGTGCTTCAAGTTTCTTCATATGATCCTGATCTGTACCGTGTAAGGTGCATGATCCGCTTTATTGACGGTGGCGTCAATGCCAAAAAGGCCGGATGCGGACGTGAAGAACATTTGGCGAGATGGACTCCCGCTTTGCGGGAGGGGCGGTGGGGTTTGTGGGGTGTGGGGCCGGGCGGTGGCGGGCGTCATTCGCCCGGACGTTTGCGCGTTAAGGCCAGAACGAAGCCCATGCCGATTGCGATGCCGACGGTGGCGGAGCCGCCGTATGAGATAAACGGCAGGGTCATGCCCTTTGGCGGGACGAGTTGCAGGGTGGAGGCCATGTTGATTACCGCCTGCAGGCCGAACTGGACCAGAATGCCGGTGACGGCAAGGACGACAAACAGGTTGCGTTCGCCCATCAGGCGCGAGAGGCCGCGCATGATGACGAAGCTGAAGACGCCCACCACAAGCACGCAGAACAGAAGGCCGAATTCTTCGCCCGCGACCGCAAAGATGAAGTCGGAATGGGCGTCGGGCAGGAAGTTTTTCACCGATCCCTCGCCGGGGCCCTGACCCATCAGGCCGCCATTCATGAAGGCCTCCATCGAGCGGTCGATCTGATAGTTGTCGCCCGATGCCGGATCAAGGAAGCGGTCCACACGCGACTGCACGTGCGGCAGGATCAGATAGGCACCGACCGCCAGGCCAACCACACCCATGCCAAGACCAAAGACCAGCACCATCGGCAGGCCCGCGAGGAAAATCTGCGTCGACCAGATGGCGGTGACCACGACGGTCTGGCCAAAATCGGGCTGGATCATGAGTAAGATGATGCAGGTCGCAAGCAGCATGCAGGAGACGATATAGCCGGGGAAGTTCGGGTTAAGCCGGCCTTCGGAGAGCATCCATGCAATGACGACGGCAAAGGCCGGTTTGAGGAATTCGGAGGGTTGCAGGGTGATCCCGGCCAGATGAATCCAGCGCACCGCCCCCTTGATCTCGGAACCCACGAACGGGGTGATGATCAGAAGGCAGATGACGCCCAGAAACATGATCGAGGCCAGACGCCGCACCCATTTGATCGAGAGCAGCGAAATGCCAAAGGCGCAGATCGCGGCCAGACCGAGAAACACGAACTGGCGACGGACGAAATGGAAGCTGTCGACATTGATGCGGTCCGCCACCGGCGGGCTTGCCGACATGACGAGCAGTGCGCCGATCCCCATCAGCAGGATCACGGCGGCCAGCATCCAGCGATCAATCGTCCACCACCAGATGCCAAGTACCGAGGTATCGGCACGTGAAAAGGCGATGTTGCTGTTGCTGTTGCCAAACAGGGATTTCATGGTTTCTCCTGCCCGGCGGTATTGGCCAGTGCGATAAACAGATCGCGGAAGGCATCGCCGCGGGCTTCGAAACTTTTGAATTGATCGAACGATGCGCAGGCCGGCGAGAGCAGCACGACCGGCATATCGACCGCACGCGACTGGATGGCGTCCTTGGCATCAAGGAAGGCCGCCGCCGTGGCGCGATCAAGGGTTTCGCATTTCTGCCATGGCAGATCATTGCCGAATGTTTCGGCAAAGGCATCGGCGGCCGCACCGATCAGATAGGCCTTTTTGATCTGCGGATAAAACGCCTGAAGGCCGTCAATGCCGCCTTCCTTGGGCTTGCCACCCAAAATCCAGTAGATGTCGCGATAGGCCGAAAGGGCCTTGGCGGTGGCTTCGGCGTTGGTGGCCTTGCTGTCATTCACAAAGGTGACGCCATCGACCATGCCCAGCCGTTCCTGCCGATGGGCGAGGCCGGGGAAGGTCATGATGCCTTCGATGATCTGGGATGCCGCCACCCCGCGCGCCCGGCAAAGGGCATAGGCAAACGCGATATTTTGCCAGTTATGGACGCCGGGCATATGGGCAACCGTGACCAGATCCATGATCCGGGTTTGTGCGCCCGTGAGGTCATCGATCAGCCAGCCATTTTCAACGTAAATGCCATGCGGGGTGGGTTTATGGACCGAGACCTCGATCACGCGCCGACCACCTTCGCGGGCGAGTTCGACCGCCATGCGCGCGCACGGATCATCATCGACCGAGATCACCGCCCATTTCGGGCCCTTGTTGCGCGCAAAGACAAGGCGTTTGGCCCCAATATAGCCATCCATGCCGCCATGCCGATCCAGATGATCGGGGGTAATGTTGAGCAAACCACAGGCATCGAAACTGGCGTCATGAAGCAGTTCGAGCTGATAGGAGGAGAGTTCAAGCACAAAGCAATCGTCCGCACCGGCGGGATCAAAGCCCAGGGCCGGATTGCCGAGATTACCACCCGCCTGGGTCTTGATCCCGGCGTTCGACAGGATATGGGCGGTAAGGGCCGTCGTGGTTGATTTGCCGTTGGTGCCGGTGATCGCGATGCTGGGCACGTCGGGAAGGGCGGTGCAGAGCAGTTCGACATCACAGATGATCGGCTTGCCCGCACGGCGGGCCTTTTCAGCCGCCGGGTGCGGGGTCGGGAAGGTGGACGGGATGCCGGGGCTGATGACCAGCATGTCGGGTTCGGTCCAGTCACATTCCGCCAGATTGATCGGGGCGAGGCCAAAGGCCTCCAGCTGGCCACGGCTTTCGGCATTGTCATCCCACGCCCAGACGATGGCCCCGCCATTGACCAGTGCCTTGACACTGGCCAGGCCGGATTTTCCCAGACCCAGAACCGCGATGGTTTTGCCGCGCAGATGTGACAGGTCGATCAAGGCGGGGTGTCCTTAACTTAACGGAGTTTAACGGAGTTTAAGTGTGGCCAGCCCGACAAGGGCCAGAATGACGGCGATGATCCAGAAGCGGATGACGATGGTCGGTTCCTGCCAGCCCTTTTTTTCGAAATGGTGATGCAGCGGCGCCATGCGAAATACGCGTTTGCCGGTCAGTTTGAACGAGCCGACCTGAATGATCACCGACAGGGTTTCAAGGACAAACAGACCGCCAATGATGGCAAGGACCAGTTCGTGTTTGGTGACAACCGAAACCGCACCGAGCGCACCGCCGAGGGCCAGCGACCCGGTATCGCCCATGAACACCATCGCAGGTGGGGCGTTATACCACAGGAAGCCAAGACCCGCGCCGACAAGGGCACCGAGGAAGATGGTCAGTTCGCCCGATCCGGCGACATAGTGGACCTGTAAGTATTCGGCAAACTGGATGTTGCCGATCAGATAGGTGATGAGCGCGAAGCTGGCCGCGGCAATCATCACGGGCACGATGGCAAGGCCATCAAGGCCGTCGGTCAGGTTGACGGAGTTGGACGCGCCGACCATGACAAACATCGCAAAGGGCACAAAGAACCAGCCGAGATCAAGCAGGTAGTTTTTAAAGAACGGGAAGGCCAGTGCGGTCGAGAGCGGATCGGCGGTGTTGGTGGAAATCCACCATGCAGCCGCCGCAGCAATGGAAAATTGCCCCAGCAGTTTCAGTTTGCCCGGCAGGCCCTTGGTGTTTTTCTTCGATACTTTCAGGAAATCATCAAGGAAGCCAAGGAAGCCATAGCCGATGGTGACCAGCAGCACCGCCCAGACATAGGCATTGGACAGATCCGCCCACAGCAATGTGCCGATGGAGGTGCACAGCAACAGCAAAAGGCCGCCCATGGTTGGCGTGCCCTTTTTGGTCAGAAGGTGGCTTTCGGGGCCGTCATCGCGGATCGGCTGGCCTTCGCTTTGTTTGGAGCGCAGCCAGTTGATCAGGGACGGGCCCAGCACGAAGGCCAGAATAAGGGATGTGATAATCGCCCCGCCGGTCCGAAACGTGATGTAACGAAACAGGTTGAAGATCGGAAACTGGTCGGCCAGCGGATAAAGCAGATTATAGAGCATCGCCCCGGGGGTTCCTTCTGCGTCTTAGTTTTTGGATGCGGCGCCAGATGCGCCATCCGATGATTTTAAGGCCGAGACAATTTTCGAAACGTAAATGCCAAGCGATCCTTTGATCAAAACCACGTCACCGGCCTGCAAATCGGCCTTGATCGGCGCGATTGCGTCTTCGGCGGTGTCAAAATGGCCAGCAAGAAGGTCGGCAGGCAGGGTTTCCGTCAGGTTGGCCATTAACGGGCCGACCGTATAAACACGTTCGATGCCAAGGGCAACCAGCGGCTGATGCAGGTCTGCATGCAGTTTTTGCGCATCATCGCCCAGTTCGCGCATATCGCCCAGAACCGCGATTTTGCGCCCCGATCCTTCGGGTTTGCTTTGGGCCAGCACGCTTAAACCCGCCATCATCGAGGTCGGGTTGGCGTTATAGGCATCGTCAATCAGGGTATAGGTGCCATCAGCCCCATTGGGCAGCGGCAGAATGTGGGTTTCGCCGCGGCCGGCGGGCGGGGTGAAATCGGCCAGATCCTGTGCGGCGCGCAGCACATCGCCGCCGATTGCATCAACGCAGGCGAGAACCGCAAGCGAGTTCATGACCCAGTGTTCGCCGGGGCAGCCGATGAAATATTCGATATCGCGGCCCCCAATGCGGGCGCGCACGGCAGAACCATTGGCGACAATGTTGGCTTCGAACAGGCGGTAATCGGCCATGGCATCGGTGCCAAAGCATTTGATGTTTTTAATGCCGAGTTCCTTGGCGCGCCGCGCCAATGCAAAATAATGCATGTTGTCGCGGTTGAGGATCACGGTGCCGTCGGTATCCAGGCCATCGAAGATTTCAGCCTTGGCCTGCGCGATTTCGGCCTCGTCCTTGAAGAATTCGGTATGCGCGCCGACGACCGTGGTGATCAGGGCGACCTTGGGCCGGACCATTTTCACAAGCGGGCTGATTTCGCCGGGATGGTTCATGCCGATTTCAAACACGCCATATTCGGCTGCCACCGGCAGGGTGGCGAGGCTCATGGGGACACCCCAATGATTGTTGAAGCTGGCGGGGCTGGCGTGGGTCTGGCCCTGTTCGTTCAGAACGTATTTAAGGGCCTCTTTGGTGCCGGTTTTGCCGACAGAGCCGGTGATCGCGACGATTTTGGCGGTGCTGCGTTCGCGCCCGGCAAGGCCAAGGCGGACCATGGCATCGAGCGTATCATCGACCACAAGGGCCGGTGCGCCATTGCCAAGGGTTTTGGTGTCCGACACCATGGCGGCGGCACAACCGTTATCAAGGGCGGCCTGGGCGAATTTGTGACCATCGAAATTGGGGCCTTTGAGCGCGATAAACAGATCGCCCTTTGCGGCCTTGCGGCTGTCAATTGATACGCCGGACGCCTGCCAGTTGCCGGTTGCCTTGCCCCCGGTGGCTTTTTCGGCGTCTTTTGCCGTCCATAAAACAGCCTTGGTCATTTTTGGGTTTCTTTCGTATCCGCATCCAGCACGATCTTTGGCGTCGTGGCTGGTTTTAAAATCAATCAGTTACCGCCCAGAAGGATGTTGCGCGCGACCGCGGCATCATCGAACGGCAGAACCGTATCGCCGACAATCTGGCCTCTTTCATGGCCTTTTCCGGCAATAATAAGAATATCGTTGCGTTGCAGAATGCCGATGCCGCGTTTGATCGCCTCGGCCCGGTCACCGATTTCAACCGCACCGTCGCAGGCGGCCTTGATCGCAGCGCGGATTTTGGCGGGGTCTTCGCTTCGGGGGTTGTCATCGGTGATGATGGCGATATCAGCGTTTTCCTTGACCACGCGGCCCATTTCCGGGCGTTTCCCGGTGTCACGGTCCCCGCCTGCGCCAAAGACGCAGATGATGCGGCCCTTGGCATGCGGACGGACAGCCTTGATCACGGTTTCAAGCGCATCAGGGGTGTGGGCGTAATCGACAAAGACCGGCGCGCCGAAGCTGGTTTTGCCAACCAGTTCCATGCGGCCCCGCACACCTTCGAGCTTTTCAAGGGCGGCAACCGCATCATCGACATCAGCCCCCGACGCAATGACGATGCCAAGGGCGGCAAGCGCGTTCATCACCTGGAACGAACCCATCAGCGGCAGATGCACACCATATTCGCCCTTTTCGATGGCGAGCTTGAGCTTGGTGCCGGTGGCATCGGGCTTGGCTTCGAGCAGTTTGATGTCATCGGCGGCCAGGCCATAGGACATCACCGAAATGCCGCGTCCTTCGCACATCGAGCGCAGGATTTTGAATTGCGGGACATCGGCATTGAGAACTGCCGTGCCGTTTTCGGCCAGAAGATCGGCAAACAGGCGGGCCTTGGCGGCGAAGTATTTTTCGAAATTGCCGTGATAATCAAGGTGATCACGGGTCAGGTTGGTAAAGGCGGCAACCGTGACTTTCACCCCGTCAAGACGATGCTGATCAAGCCCGTGCGAGGAGGCTTCCATCGCGACGTGGGTGACACCGATTTCAGCCATTTCATTAAGGCTTTGATGGAGTGCCACCGGATCGGGCGTGGTCAGCGAGCCGGGGATTTTGGCCCCGGCGGCACGAATGCCAAGGGTTCCGATGGAGCCCGACATATTGCCCATGATGGTCCAGAGCTGTTCGGTGAAAACGGCGGTGGAGGTTTTGCCGTTCGTCCCCGTGATCGCCGCGATATTGGCCGGTTGTTTGCCATAAAAACGCGCGGCCAGCTGGGCGTAACGCTGTCGCGGGTTTTCCACCGGGATCAGCGGAACCGTTGCGGCGACGGGTTTGGGCGTGCCGTCCTTTGCCAGGATGGCGGCCGCACCAAGACGGATCGCATCGTCGATATATTTCGATCCGTCGGTTTTGGCACCAGACAGGGCGGCAAACAGATAGCCATCCTTCACGGTGCGTGAGTCTGCTGTCAGGCCCGTAATGTTCGGGTCCTGTCCGTCGGCATGTTTAAGTGCCGCTTGATCACCTGCCATGAGTTCAGAAAGACGCAAGTTTGCGCTCCCCCTTGCGAAGGTCGATCTGCAGCGCTTGCTCAATCTCCGGCGCCTTCGCATTCGCCGGTTCAATGCCCAGAAGGGGAGCAATACGTGTCACAACCTTGCCTACTGCCGGGGCGGACACCCAACCGGCTGTGGCAAATCCATAGGTTTCTTTTGTGCCTTTGGGCTCGTCCAGCGTCACCAGAACCACATATTTCGGGTCCTGCATCGGGAAGGCGGCGACAAAGGTCGACATGCGGGCGTTCTTGACATAGCGCCCGTTCACGAGTTTTTCCGACGTCCCGGTTTTACCCCCAAGGAAGTAACCCGGAACTTCAGCCTTTTTGCCCGATCCATCGGTCACGACGAGGCGCATCAAACGCCGCATCTTGTCCGAGGTTTGCCGGGAAATAATACGTTCGCCCGCCGGTGCACCGTCCTGTTTGAGGATCGTTGCCGGGCGCAAAATGCCGCCATTTGCAAGGGCGGAAATGCCGCTGACAACCTGAAGGGGTGTCACGGCAAGACCATGACCAAAGGAAATGGTCATGGTGTTCACTTCGCGCCACGGATTGGGCACAAGCGGGGAACCGACTTCGGGCAGCTCGATTTTCGGGGTATCGAGAATACCGAATTTCTTGAGATATTTGCGCTGGGTCTCGGTCCCGAAATCAAGGGCGATGCGGGCCGACCCAATGTTTGACGAATATTTGATGATTTCGGCGACCGACAACCAGCGGTTTTCGCCGCGATAGTCGCTAATCGCGAAGCGCCCGACGCGGATCGGCTGGGAGGCGTCATACATGCTTTGCAGATTGACCGTACCGGTTTCAAGCGCAATGGCGGTGTTAAACAGTTTGAACACCGAGCCCATTTCATAAACGCCCAGCGTTGCGCGGTTAAAGCGCGCGTCGGCGGGGGCCTGACCGGGGCGGTGCGGATCAAAATCGGGCAGCGACATCATGCCGAGCACTTCGCCGGTATAGATATCCATGACCATGCCGGTCGCCCCGACCGCATCATAGGTTTTCATCGCGCTTTCGACTTCTTCCTCAAGCGCGTATTGAATGCGGGTATCAAGGGAGAGTTGCAGCGGGCCGTTATTGATGCGCAGTTCGTTATCAAACTTGCGTTCGACACCGGCGATGCCGTTATTGTCGATATCGGTAAAGCCCAGCACATGGGCAAACAGGCGACCATGCGGATAGACGCGGCGTTCTTCGCGCTGGAAATTAAGCCCCGGCACGCCCAGCGAGTTGACGGCATATTGCTGTTCAGGCGTCAGATTGCGCCTGATCCAGACGAAGGCCTTTTGCGAGCTTAAATGACGGATCAGGGTATCGCGATCGAGTTCGGGCAGGACGGTCAGCAATTGATCAGCCGATCCGACCGGGTCCTTGATCACGCGCGCATCGGCATAAAGCGAATTGGTCGGAAGATCGGTCGCAATCAGCATGCCGTTGCGATCAACGATATCGGCGCGTTCGGTTTTAAGTTCGCGGGTATCCGATCCCGATGCCATTTCGGGTTCGTTGCCCTGACGCAGAACGGTGGCATCGACCAGACCCGCCGTGATCCAGACAAAGCCAACGGCAAACATCGCACCGGTAATGAAGATGCGGTTGCGCGCGGTTTCAATCGCGTGACGTTCGCGTTGGTCGGGGCTGAGTTCCGGGCGGTCACCGCGCAGCCAGTATGAGAAACGATGGAAGCTCATTGTCCGCCCTCCTGCGCATCGGACCGGGTTGCGGCAAGGGAGGGGGCATTGATGATCATGGCTTCGGCGGCCTCGTCCGGGGCCAGTTCATCGGGGCGCGCACGCGGGACCGGCAGGAAGGCGACGGCCTCGCCGAATTTATCAAGACGGTATTGATGCAGATCGGCGTCTTCAGGCAGGTCATCGATGCTGGCCATCTGAAGCGGGGCGATCTGATCGAGTTTAAGGTAAGTCTTGGCCAGGCTTTCGATGCGTTGCGGATTGTTCAGGTAGCTCCATTCCGCTTCGAGGACGTGGATGCTTTCCTGTTCATTGAGGATTTCCGACTGAATGGCGGAATAGCGTTTTTCAAGGCGTTCGACTTCGTGCGACACCCAATAGGTGCCAGCCCCAATAACGATGGTCAGAAACAGTCCGATAAAGGTCATGGCGCGGGTCATTTGCGCCCCCCTTGAGTTGCTGGCTGTTCATTGCGGGCAACCGCGCGCAGTTTGGCCGAACGCGCACGCGGATTGGCGCGCAGTTCATCTTTTTGCGCGGTCACGGCCTTGCGGGTGAGGGTGGTGAAGGTCGGGGTTGCGACCTCTGGCTCGCCCGGAAGGCGGCGCGACATTTTCGACGGATCGCCGGACCGTTCCTTCATGAAGGTTTTGACACTGCGGTCTTCGAGCGAATGGAAGGTCACGACCACCAGACGGCCACCGGGTTTGAGCAGGTTTTCAGCCGCCTGCATGGCGCGTTCGAGTTCGCCGAGCTCGTCATTGACGTAAATGCGAAGGCCCTGGAAGGTGCGGGTGGCGGGATCAATGCCGTCCTTGGATTTGCGCACGACCGACCGCACCGCGCGGGCCAGTTGCAGGGTGGTTTCAAACGGGGCCTCGGCGCGCATTTCAATGATTTTATGCGCGACCTTGCGCGATGCGCGTTCCTCGCCATAGCGATAGATGACGTTGGCGATGTCTTCTTCGTCGGCGGTGTTG
The DNA here is from genome assembly GCF_000714555.1 of Thalassospira permensis NBRC 106175. Taxonomy (NCBI): domain Bacteria; kingdom Pseudomonadati; phylum Pseudomonadota; class Alphaproteobacteria; order Rhodospirillales; family Thalassospiraceae; genus Thalassospira; species Thalassospira permensis. The sequence goes on from NZ_AUNC01000056.1 coordinate 66,289, forward strand.
ATGAAATCAGCCGCCGTCGGGCCGGACATCGACATGCGCATATCGAGCGGCCCGTCTTCGCGGAAGGAAAATCCGCGGTCGGCCTGATCAAGCTGCATGGAGGATACGCCGATATCAAGGACGATGCCGTCAACCTGATCAACGCCAGCAGCGGGCAGAAGGGTGCCCATATCGCCAAAGCAGCCTTCGAGCATGTGGAAGCGATTGGCATAATCGGCTTCCATTGCTCTTCCGGTGGCAACGGCGGTCGGGTCGCGGTCAATGGCGTAAAGTTCGCAGTCCGCATGATCGAGAATGGCGCGGGAATATCCACCCGCGCCAAAAGTGCCGTCCACCATGATCTCGCCCGCCCTGGGGGCCAGGGCATCGAGAACTTCGCGCAATAGCACCGGCTTGTGCGGGCCATCGCCTGTGGCGAAGCTGAGGTCATGGATGCTCATCACGCGCTCCCCCCATCATCTGGTCCCTCTTCATCCGGGGCGATTTCGCCGGTCGGGGCAGCGGGGCGGCTGCCCGGCGCGAAATCGGATGCCGGTTTGAGTTTGAGGGTCGATCCGCGATTGAAGGTGCGGGTGCGGCTGGCGTCCTGCAGCGGTTTGAAGATTTCCGGGTTCCAGATGCGGAAGGTGCGGCCACGGCCGACAAAGGCGACCTGATCTTCGATGCGGGCGAATTCGATCAGTTCCGGGGGCAGGATGATGCGGCCTTCGCCGTCAAACGGCAGCATGTGGGATGCGCCAAGAATGGTATCGGCAAGGTCGTCGGCCTCGTCCGAGAACATCGCGAGTTCGTCAATCGACGCGGCAATGCGGTCCATGTGGCTTTCGCCACAGCCTTCAAGGGCGGCTTCCTTGTGGGATTGATACAGATAGATGCCAGCGAAGGTTTCGCGTTCCAGGGTCGCGCGGAACCGCTTGGGCACGGAGACGCGCCCTTTTCGGTCCAGCTTGTGAATGTGCGTTCCTGTGAACAGCACTTCGCCATTCCCCTGATCAAAAAACCATTTCGAACCGCCAGAGAGTGATCAGTTTCCGCGCCGAAATGGATATGCCCCGCATGACACCGTAAATGTGCCTAGTTATGGGGTACCATGGGATTTGATGGGGGTCAATGGGAATTGATGGGATCAAATAGGGTGATAATGTGGTTTCCTGCGGCTTTGCGGCAGATCGTAATGGGGTGAAAATGGGCCAAAAGTAACCGTTTTCCGGGTGATTTTTACCTGTTGCCCATGAAAGCCCATAGATGCCCCCACGCGCGCCCATGCAAATCCATTCGCAGACCTTTTTTGATCGGCATGGGATTTGACGGGATGACGGAGAGGCATTTCACGCAACATGGCGATGATCCGGTTTGGGGGCCGATCCCGGCTTCGGGGATTGGCATTTGATCGTTAATCGGTTTTGATGGGGCAATGTTGCCCGCGATCTGGTCCGTGCTGATATGCTATGATGGTGATCCTGATGCGGGGCGGCGTCAGGACAGGCGAAGGGAACGAGTGTTGCGGAAAAAAGCTGCCATATTGTTAATGACGTGTGCCGTTGTGGCGGTTTTGAGCCTTCGGGGGCCGGTGCATGCCCAGAGCCTTCAGATGGATAAGGGTAGTGCGACAATTTCGCCCGAAGTCACATCGCCGGAAATGCGCCAGTTATTGCCACTGATCATGAAGCAGTTGCAGAATAATCCGCAATTGATGGGGCAGTTCGGGCTTGGCGGCTTGGGCGCGCTTAACGGATTGGGCGGGCTTGAGGATGGCGAGGGTCTGCCGACGGGGACTGGCACCAACGGCACGGGTGCGGCGGCAATCCCCGGGCTTGAGGATGCGATTGCCAAGGCGCTGGCCAATCAGAATGCGGCGAGTGCCGCCGCGACCGGCATCCCCGAACAGGTAACAATGTATCGCCAGCAATATCATCCGATCGATATGGATCATGACGGGCGGATCAGTGCGGATGAGGCGGCGGCCTATGCCAGTTGGATGTTCCGGCGGCGTGATATCAATGGCGACAGTGTTCTGGTGGGGCGTGAATTTGCCGCGGTCGAGGCATTGCCGGGCACGGCGGAAGCCAACCGCCAGCGGTTGCGGACCGAAAGCCGACGGCTCGAATTGCTGTTTGGCAGTGTTGACGCCAATTCTGACAAAATGATCAGCAAGGATGAGTTCCTGACCTATGCCAAGGCGCAGTTTGATGAAAAACGCGGGAACGATGCGGATATTGATCCGTTTGCGTTTCAGACGGTTCTGCCGTTTCAATAGCGCGATGATGTGCCTTGGCGGTGTTTAACCGATTTGTCATGGCTTGGCGCGTGACAGAACGGGGCCTTCGGGCCTATGACAGGAAGCGCACAAGCCCGAAATAGACCGGCACCCGGCAATGTCCGGTCAACCGGCGCGGATGGAGAGTGACCATGGACAGCAACGAATTTTTTGCCCCGGCCCGGACCCCGTCCGACGATACCGCCGCACCGGCGGATGATGCTGCATTGGTCAGTAGCGACGATGCTGTTGATGGCGAGGTTAACAGCGCGGGAAGTGTGGCAAAGCCGCCAAAGGCGGAGCGCACGCCGGTCTGGATCGACCTTTTGAACCCGTCCGATGATGAAATCCACGAGATCGAAAAACGGTTCGATATTGAAGTCCCGACCCGCGAGGAAATGCAGGAGATCGAGCTTTCATCGCGATTGTATGACGAAGACGGCGCGCTTTTCATGACGGTATCGGTGCTAAACAAGGCCAATAGTGACGAGCCGGAAACCACCGCGATCACCTTTATCCTGGTCAAGAAAACCCTGATCACACTGCGTTATGCCGATCCGGTGCCGTTCAAGACCTTTATCCGGCGGGTCAATCGCAGCCCGTCGCTGGCATCGAGTGCCGAGGCGGTTCTGTTCGGGTTGCTGGAACAGATTGTTGACCGGCTGGCCGATATCATGGAACAGGCGGCAGCCGACCTTGAAGGGTTGTCAAACATCGTTTTCGCCAATCCCGATGACCCGGCCCATGATCAGGATCACCGCGCGGTTTTGCGCCGCATCGGGCGGGCTGGGAACCTTTCGGGCAAGGCCAAAGACAGCTTGCTGAACCTGCATCGGTTGGGGCTGTTTCTGTCAACACAGACGCGGCTTAAAAAGGATGCCAAGACGCGGCTTAAAACCATTTCGCGCGATATCGTGTCGATCACCGAACATGCCAATTTCATCGCCAACAAGGTGACATTCCTGCTTGATGCGACGCTGGGCATGATCAATCTGGAACAGAACAATATCATCAAGATTTTCTCGGTCGCCGCCGCCGCCTTCCTGCCGCCGACCCTGATTGCCAGCATTTATGGCATGAATTTCAGCGTCATGCCGGAGCTTGACTGGCAGTTTGGTTATCCGCTGGCGATTGGCCTGATGGTGCTGTCGGCTGTTCTTCCGCTTTGGTATTTCAAGCGGAAAGGGTGGCTTTAGGTGGTGGCTTTGAACCGTTCGCGATAGTCGCTGGGTGCCACGCCCAGATGTTTGACGAAGCAGCGGCGCATGCGTTCGTCATCGCCAAAGCCGCAATTAAGCGCGATCTTGCTGATGCGTTTGTCGGTTTGTTCAAGGGCCGTTCTGGCGGCTTCGAGGCGCATCAGTTTGACCGCGCGCGCCGGGCTTAGGCCGGTGGCGGATTTGTAAGTGCGTGAAAAGTTGCGCGGGCTCATGCCCGTCTGTTCGGCGAGGTCTTCGACCGAAAGGCGGGTTTGAAGGTTTTGCGTGATCCAGCCATGCAGGGCATCAAAGCGCCCGGTATTGTCATTGGCCTGATGTTCAAGCGGCAGGCTGAATTGTGATTGGCCGCCGGGGCGGCGGATGAAGACGATCAGGCTGCGCGCAACGGCAAGGGCCGCGTCCCGGCCAAGATCCTGTTCGATCATCGCGACCGCCATATCAATCCCGGTTGTTACCCCGGCCGAGGTCCAGACCGGGCCATCGCGGACAAAGATCGGATCGGGGGCGACACGGCTTTGCGGGAACATGGCTTGCAGGCGGTCGCACCAGCGCCAGTGCGTGACACAGGCTCTATCATCAAGCATTCCGGCAGCGCCGAGAATAAACGCCCCGATACAGACCGACCCGATGCGGGCAATTTTACCCCGGTATTTTTCAAGCCAGCCGATCAGATTGGCATCGCCAAGGGCATCAAGCATTTCATCGGACCCGGCGGCGATCAGGGTGTGGATTTCACCCGGATCAAGATCGGCAAGGGCGACGGTATCAAGCGCGATGCCGGTATCGGTCATGACCGGGCCGCCGTGGCTTGAGGCCAATATGGTGCGATAAAGCGGGGTGCCGGTTGCCGGATCGCGGGCCTCGTGAAATGCCTGTAAGGGGCCGGTGACATCGAGCATCACGGTTTGCGGGGTGAGGATGAAAACGATGAGGCGCGGGAGCCGGGGCGGATTGGGTAGACGGGGCATCAAGGGGCTTTGTCCTGAAATGAGGGCTTATTGTCATTTATGCCATTTGGCGATCGGATAATCTAGGGCCAACAGACACGCAAACCGGAGAGATGGATAATGACCGAAACCAAAACCGCAAATACCGCCCTGATCCTGATTGACTGGCAGCAGGGTTTTGCCGATCTGGATTATTGGGGGCAGCGCAATAATCCAGGGGCGGAGGCCAATGGCGCGGCGCTTCTGGCGCATTGGCGGGCAAAGGGCGCACCGGTTATTCATGTGCGTCATGATTCAACAACCCCGATATCGCGCCTGCATCCCGATCATCCGGGGCATGAATTTATTGAGTTTGCCACACCGAAGGATGGTGAGCCGGTTTATGGCAAGCAGGTCAATTCGGCGTTTATCGGAACGCGCCTTGAGGCCGATTTGCGGGCGCGCGGGATCAACCGGATCGTTTGTTGTGGGATATCGACCGATCATTGCGTGAATACGACAACGCGGATGGGGGCGAACCTTGGCTTTGAGGTGACGATTGTCAGTGATGCCTGTTTTGCGTTTGAGCGCAAATTGCCCGATGGGCGGGTGTTTGGTGCCGATCTTGTGCATGATGTGGCACTGGCGAGCCTGAATGGCGAGTTTGCCAAGGTTTGCACGACAGATCAGGTGATCGGGGGGGATTGCGATTGACTTGCATCTGGGTTTGTCGCAGTTTTGCCGCCCGTCACCATGATAATCGTCCCCTGAAAAGGTTTGCCCCATGACCAAGATCGATACTGCCGAGAAGCTGCGCGAGATTTACGGAATGCCGATGGAATTGGCGGTTGCCAAGGCATTGACGAAACTGGACCCGCATTGCCGGCATTTTATCGAACTGGCACCCTTTGCGGTGATTTCATCGGCCGATGCCAAGGGCAATGCCGATGTCAGCCCGCGCGGCGACGGGCCGGGCTTTATCAAGGTGCTTGATGACAATACGCTTCTGATGCCGGATCGTCCGGGCAACAATCGCGTTGATACGTTATCGAACATCATTGAAAACCCGAATGTCGGGATGCTGTTTTTCGTGCCCGGTTTCAACGATACGCTGCGTGTGAATGGCACGGCGGAAATCCATAATGATCCGGCATTGCTGGCGCATTTTGCCGATACGCCAAAACCGCCGATCACGGTGATCAAAATCCGGGTCGCGGAAGCGTTCCTGCATTGTGCGAAATCGTTGATGCGGTCCAAACTCTGGAGCATTGATAGCCAGGTGGATCGCAAGGTGATGCCGACCCTTGGCAAGATCATCAAGGATCAGACGGCAGCGAGTTTCGACGTTGGCACCCAGGAAGATGCCGATAAGTATTTCGCGCAATCCATCGCCGAACGCGGTTAAGGCATTCACGGCGGGGCATGTCCCCGCCGATGTCATATCGGGCAAAAAAGAAAATAAACCAGATGGCCTGTAAGCCGGGTTCTGTCCATGCGGCGAACCGCACTGGATGGCCATTCATCTGGGACGCCCGTCGCCGGACGCCTCCTGCAACCAACCCGAATGGTGGCGCGGAAACCCGCCTGCCGACAATGCCGAAGCATCCGGCCGACCATTCCTATTAGGTTTTGCTCCCGGTGGGGTTTACCATGCGTCCCGCATTGCTGAAGGACCGGTGCGCTCTTACCGCACCCTTTCACCCTTTCCTGATGGCTTGCGCGATCAGGTGGTTTGCTTTCTGTGGCACTTTCCCTAGGGTCGCCCCCGCCAGCCGTTAACTGGCACCGTATTTCCATGGAGCCCGGACTTTCCTCCCCCGTTCCGAAGAACAGGGGCGGCCATCCGGCCATCTGGTGGGCGTGATGTAGGTGACATTGACCCCGTCGTCAAGAAAAAGCAGTTTGTACAGGGACTTATACGATCGTTATCCGAACCATGCCAAAAACGCATGGAAGCCCGGAAATCTGCGGGTTTGCCATATCCCTCTTAAGGGGGTATGTCGTGTTTTCAGGCTCATATTGATGATGCCGGATTTTCATTTGAAGGATTGGCCATGCGTGCGGCGCTTTGGATTTCAGGCGCAATATTGATCTTTTGTGCTGTGTCTTTTGGGGCGCAGGCGAAAGACGTGCGTCTGTGCTATGACGACTGGCCGCCTTATGCCTATGACGATCAGGGTGTTGCGCGCGGGCTTGCGGTGGATCTGGCGACCCGGTTCCTTGAAAATGCCGGGCATTCCGTCAGTTTTGTCGCGATGCCGATGGCGCGGTGCCGTTTCTCGCTGCGGCAGGGGGCGGTGGATGGCGTTTTGCTTGATGATCTTGCCAAGGCTGATGAAACCGGGCTTGTGATATCGTCCCAGTCCCTGGTTAGCAAGGTGACGGTGGCCGTGGTCAATTCGGGCTTTTGCCTTGGGACCTATCAGGGGGTGCGCAGCCTTGATAACACCAACTGGCTTAAAGTGATCGGGCAGTCCTATCCGGCGGAAATCCTTGCCAACGAAACCATGCATCCGGTGGAAGTTGCCGAATATGCCAAGGGGTTCGAGATGCTTAAACGGCACCATGTCGATGTGCTGTTTAGCGATCTGGCCTTTCTGCGTTTTGCTGGCGGGGATCAGAAAAGCCTGACGGGGTTCAAGGTGCTTTTGCCTGCGGTCGAGATTGAGGAGCGGTATTTGAGCCTGCGGTCCGATCTGGCGCCGGTGCTGAACGATTTTGACCGTGAAATGGCGCGCGGGCTTCTGACCGGGGTGGTGGATGGTATCTATCACCGGCATCTCGGCTTTAGCCGGGTCGGTTTTGCCCGCTATGTCGGGTTATCGGATGTGCCGATTGCCAATCCGGGCGGGCTGATCGTTCAGTAAAGTCCGGCTTTATCGAGCAATGCGCGCAGGATTGCGGCGCATTCACCGTCCACCTTCCCCGAAATATCGGCAGGCCGCCAGTGACGCTGAAAGGCGATGCGGCGTTTAAGCGCGTCATTCGGGCCATATCCCAGACGGTCGAGCATCGCATCGAATTCGGTTTCGGTGCAGGCTTCATCGCCCTTTGTGATATCGGGCGTTGCCCATAATCCGATGCCGTTCGCGGCCAGCCTGTCCCACGGGAACAGTTCGCCCGGGTCTTCCTTGCGGTCCGGGGCCATGTCGGAATGGGCGATGATGCGATCCGGTCGGATATCGTGGCGGGTCAGGATATCGCGGCATAGTGCGATGACGGCGTCGATCTGGATGTCGGGAAAGGGACGATAACCGAATTCATGGCCGGGATTGACGATTTCAATGCCGATGGAACTGGAATTCACATCATCGCATTCCTGCCACTGACCGCGCCCGGCATGCCATGCGCGTTTATCCTCGTCCACCAGACGGAAAATGGTGCCGTCTTCCTCGACCAGATAATGGCTTGAGACCGAGGCCGCCGGATCACACAGGCGATCAAGGGCGGCCTTACCGCTTTGCATGCCGGTATAATGCAGGACGAGGATATCAATCGGTACGCCATCGGGCCTGTCGCCGTAATTGGGCGAGGGGCGGGCGATGATGCGGTTCTTGAAATCCGTGTTTCCAGCAGACATCTCGGGTCAGTCCATTCCCTGTTCCTGTTGCTGCGGCGGTTTGCGCAGCATGATCACGCCAACCCCGGCCAGAACCGTCAGGCCGCCGATGATTTTAAGGGTGCTGATCGGTTCGTTAAAGACAATGAACGATCCGGCAACACTGATCACCGGGGCCAGCAACGACCACGGCACCACCACATTCACATCCTGCGTTTTCAGCAAATGATACCAGAAGCCATAGGCCACGATGGACGACATCACGACGGTGAAACTCGTATTGGCCCATGCGACCCAGCTTGCATTGAACACCGCCTCAACCGCAGCCGGTTCGAGGAACAGCGAGAGGATCAGCAATTGCGGGGCGGCCATCAAAGCCATCCAGCCATTGAGCTGGAAGGTGTCGATATTGCCGAGTTTTTTGATCATGACATTGGCAACCGCCCACATGAAGGCGGCAAACACCACCAGCAACAGGGGCAATTGCAGGTCGGTCATGGTCGGGTCCCAGAACATGATCATCACCCCGACAAAGGCCAGCGTCATGCCCGAAAGCCGTTTCCAGCCCAGCCGGTCATTGAAGAAATAGGTCGCCAGCATCGAGGAGAACGGCACGCCAAGCAGAACGATAATCGCCACCGGCCCGGCATCAAGCATCGAGAGCGCAAAGAACAGCACGCCGAAATGGCCGGTGCCAAAGATGACCGACAGAATGGCGAGACGGCCAAAGCGGCCAGACGGCATTTTGGTGAAGGGCAGCAGCAGGATCGCAACCGATCCAAAACGGATCGCGGTCAGCATCAGGGGCGGTATTTCACTGACCGCGCCTTTGACGGTCAGCATATTGACGCCCCAGATCACGGCAACGGACAGGGCCATCAGAACGGCTTTGAGGGGCATGGCAGGGGCTTTCGGCAAAGCGCATCGGCGCTGGTGGCGCGTTTGCGGGTTTATCGGTATGCCCCTTCATCGGATGGAAAGAGCAACCCGACAAGTGAATTGTTTTCAGTTGTCGGGTAAATTGTGACCGATCCGAATAGTGCCGTAAAGCATTGGTTACCAAGAGTTAAGCTTGGCCCTTACTTGGTCCATGTCATGGCATTTGCCCGATGCGATGTCATCCTGCCCGCAGCGGATATTTTTCAGCACGTAAAGCTGATACATGATGTCATCCATGCTGGCATCATCGGGAAGCCTCGAAATCGCGTCGATTGCATCCTGTTTTACCGTGCCGCGCATACCGATTTCCCCGTAATGTTCCGTCAGAAGATTACGGTTTCAGTCGAAAAGCTGCAAGTGGTGTGGGCCTGCCTTTGGGCGGCGGTCCCGGGCTTATGACAGCCCGAGTTCCTCGCGGAGCATTTCGAGTTCGAGCCAGCGTTCTTCGCCCGCTTCGAGTTCGGCGCGGGCCGCTGCCATGCGGTCGACCTTTTTCTGGAAGGCATCCGGGTCCTTGGTGAACAGGCTGCCATCCGAAAGGGCGGCTTCGATTTCGGCAATCTCGGCCTCAAGCTTGGCGATCTGGCCGGGCAGATTGTCGTATTCGCGCTGGTCCTTGTAGCTCATCTTGCCGGTTGGTTTGGGCTTGGCGGCCTGTGACGAGACGGATTTTTTGCCGCCTTTGCCCGATGTGCTGCCCAGCTTTTCCTCGGCGACAGCCGGGGCGGCGGACAGTTTGCGTTGGGCGATATAATCGGAATAGCCGCCGGGATATTCGGTGGCGATGCCGTTGCCTTCCATCACGATGGACGAGGTCACGACGCGATCAAGGAAATCACGGTCGTGGCTGACAAGAAGCAGGGTCCCTTCGTAGTCGGCCAGCATTTCCTGCAACAGATCAAGCGTATCCATATCCAGATCGTTGGTCGGTTCGTCCATGATCAGAAGGTTGGTCGGCTTGGCAAGCTGTTTGGCGAGAAGCAGACGGTTGCGTTCGCCACCCGACAGGGCACCGACAGGGCTGCGCGCCTGTTTTTCGTCGAACAGGAAATCGCGCAGATAGCTTACGACATGGCGCGGATTGCCGCGCACCATGACCTGGTCGCCGCCGATATCGCACAGCGTATCCCACAGGGTCATATTGTCATCAAGGGCCGCGCGTTTCTGATCGAAATAGCTGGCATTCAGATTGGTGCCGATCTTGATCGTGCCGCTATCGGGTTCAAGTTGCCCGGTCAGCATTTTAAGCAGGGTGGTTTTGCCCGCCCCGTTCGGGCCGATGATGCCGACCTTGTCGCCGCGCAGGATGCGGGTCGAGAAACCGGTCAGGATCGTTCTGTCGCCAAAGGATTTGGTGATGTCGGTGGCCTCGATCACGACCTTGCCCGATGTGCTGCCGGCGTCAGCCGCCAGCGACACATTGCCGATGCGTTCGATCTGCTGCGACCGGGTTTCGCGCATGTCCCACAGGCGGCGCAGACGGCCCTGGTTGCGTTTGCGGCGCGCCGAGATGCCCTGCACGGACCAGACGGTTTCCTGGGCGATCAGTTTATCAAGCTTGGCGCGTTCTTCGGCTTCCTTGCGGAAGATTTCCTCGGACCATTCTTCGAATTTCGAGAAGTTCTGATCGGTGCGGTGCATGACGCCGCGATCAATCCACAGGATGCCGGTTGAAATCGCGTTCAGGAAGGCGCGGTCGTGCGAGATGACGACAACCGCACCGCGGAAGTTTTTGATTTCGCCCTCAAGCCATTCGATGGTCGGCAGGTCAAGATGGTTGGTCGGCTCGTCGAGCAGAAGGACCTGCGGATCGGCGATCAGAGCGCGCGCGATTGCCGCCCGGCGGCCTTCGCCGCCCGAGAGTTTGGTCGGGTCGGCCTGCGGATCGATATTGACCGAGTCCAGCAGCATATAGACGCGATAGGCATAATCGATTTCATGCTCGTCGAGCGCGGACAGAACATATTCCTCGACCGTCGCAAAGCCGTCGAATTTCGGTTCCTGATTAAGATAGGCGATCTTGCAGCCCGGCTGAACGAAGCGTTCGCCGCCATCGGCTTCGATTTCGCCAGCGATGATTTTAAGCAGGGTCGATTTCCCGCCGCCATTGCGCCCGACAAGGCACAGGCGATCCCGATCCCCGATGGCAAAGGAAACATCGGAAAACAGATCGTTGCCGCCAAAGGTCAGACGGATATCGTTTATATTGATCAGCGGTGGCGCCATGGAAAAACCGATAAGCTTGAGGTCATGAAAACTGGCCCCCTGCAAACCGCAAATCGCGGCATCTTGCAAGGGAAATCATTACATGCAGGGCAGGGGTGCGTCGCAAGTGGCTGTTATCAGGGCGTGACCCTAGCGGATATTGCGTTCCTTGCGGATCTGATCCCAGGCGGCATTGATGCGGGCCATCTTGTGATTTGCCTGTTCGATGAATTCGGGCGGCATGCCCTTGGCGATCAGGGTGTCGGGATGGTTTTCGCGCGACAGTTTGCGATGGGCGGCCTTGAGGTCATCGTCGCTGGCATCGCGGCCCAGCCCAAGCTGTTCATAGGGATCGGGGCCGCCGGGGCTGGTATAGGCGTGGTGCACGCGATCAAAATCAATATCGGCAAAGCCGAAAATGGTTGCGACCTTGTGCAGGAAGTCCTTTTCGGCCGGGTGCAGGGCACCATCGGCCAGCGCGATCTGATACAGCGCTTCGAGGATGCCTTCGAGCAAAGCACGTTCGCCGCGGAACAGAAGGGCGATCTGCCGGGCGTAGGGTTCAAAGCCGTCGGATGACTTGCGCGCCATGTCAAATAGGCGGCCGACATTCTTTTCCTCGCCGGGCGGGATGTGGAAAACGCGCTTGAAGGCGTTGATTTCATCACGCGACACCACGCCATCGACCTTGGCCATCTTGGCCGAAAGCACGACAACGGCGGTGGCAAAGGCGACCTGACGCGCATCCTGCCCGCCGGGGAAGCTGCCCTGTGTACTGCCGCTATAGCCGCCAATGCGGGCGGTGCGGATATTGTGCTTGATCCTGTCGACGACATGACCAGCCGCCGCCCCCAGAATGGCGCCAAGCGGCCCGCCAAGAGCAAAGCCCGCAGTGCCGCCGATGATTTTACCCCAGATGCTCATACTTCTGATCAGGCTCTTGGTTGCGAAAAGGACATTCATTTATCGCCGTATCGGCCAGATGCCGACAGGCAAAGCGCATTAGATAGTACAGGTGAAGCAGGAAGCCAGTCTTTTCATTCAGGGAATCGTTGCAGTGTACCGGACGCGGTGGCGGCAGGGGGTAAATGTCGCGTCCTTTCAAGGGTCTGAGGCCTTGGCAAGTGGCGTCTTTCCGTCCGGCATGCACCATTGTAATAAAACAGTAACCCAACCGGAGATGAAAACGCATAGGTGCAGCCCAAGATAGCACTCATGCATCAGATGCAGGGCAATAGGGCGGAAAACGCGTGACCTACTATACCAAAGTGTATAGTACTATACCTAGGGTTAGTTTCCTGTTGAATATAAGTCTCTTGGGAGATTCGTAATGAGCTTTTTGTCGCGCATGAAGCTGATCTATCAGATTTCGTTGATAGGTTTAGCTGCGCTTTCTATTTTTGCGATCGTTGCCGTGGTTCTGTTTGTCGCGGATTATCAGCGTCAAACTGCGGAAATGACTGCTGAGGAAGCCGTCGATGACCGATTGATCGTTGACGGGATCGCCCGGGAATTTCTGAACGCCCGGAGGCGTGAAAAAGACTTTCTGCTGCGGTTGGATGAAAAATACGCCGCCGACCACGCGGAAACGGTTGCGATTGTTCAGGCCGGTTTGAAAAAGCTGGCCAATGATTCGGCCCTTGATCCGTTTGATGATGAAATTTCGTCCATCGAGACTTCGTTTGACAATTATGCCACTGAGTTCCAGACGATTGCCAATCTGCAACGCGAAATCGGTCTGAATGAAGAAAGCGGCCTGCTTGGCAGTCTGCGCGCGTCCGTTCACAATGTCGAGGAAGCGCTGGACCAGTACAAAGCCGACAAGCTGACAATCATCATGTTGATGATGCGCCGCCACGAGAAGGATTTCCTGGCGCGGATTGATCCGAAATATGTTGCGCGCATTGATGACCGTCTGGCGGAATTTGGTCCGGCATTGACCGCCGCCGACAGTATTCCTGCTGCGGAAAAGCAAAAGATTGCCGATCTGATGAAATCCTATGTGACGGATTTCAAGGCGCTGGCGGCGGGGATCCTTCAGCGCGAGGAAGAATTGGGCAAGCTGAGCGACTATTACGCTGCGGCAGAACCGGTTCTGGAACAGCTTAGTGCCGATATAGCGGCCATCGCAGCCACGAAGAAGGCGGAGGCAAACGCCATTTCGCAGCGTAGCCTGATCACGACGGTCGTGATGTTTGTTGTGGGGGCGTTGGCGTTGCTGGTGCTGTCCGTATTGCTATCAAAAGCAATTGTGCGCGCGATCGCCGGACTGACGACAAAGATGACGCGGTTGGCGCATAACGACTTTGATGTCGACATCAATGAAGTCAATCGGGCCGACGAGATCGGCGAGATGGGTCGGGCGGTTCTGGTGTTCCGTGAAAACGGGATCGAACGCGTCAAGCTTGAAGCCGCCCAGCGCGAGGCGGATGAACGCCGCCGTAAACGCCTGGAAACCCAGGAGCGGTATATCCGCGAGTTTGATCAGGCGGTGGTGGCCGTCATGGCCGAGGTTGGCGGTGCCGTTGACCAGCTGCATCAAGTGTCAAATGTGCTGCGCAAAAGTGCGGATACTGCGGCAAACCAGTCCCTGGCGGTGTCATCGGGGACCGAGGAAGCATCGGCGAATGTGCAGCTTGTCGCGACGGCGGCGACCGAGCTTGCGGCATCCATCAACGAGATTTCCGGTCAGGTCAGTGAAACATCGAACATGGCGCAATCAGCGACCGAGCGTGCGCGCCATACCAATGAAAACATTCAGGGGCTGAATGATGCCGCGCTCAAGATCGGGGAGGTCATTGGCCTGATCAGCGATATCGCCGGGCAGACCAACCTTCTGGCGCTTAATGCCACCATCGAGGCCGCACGTGCCGGTGATGCCGGCAAGGGGTTTGCGGTTGTGGCAAGCGAGGTCAAGAACCTTGCCAACCAGACGGCCAAGGCCACCGATGAAATCACCAGCCAGATTAACGGTATCCAGCAGGCGACCGGATTGGCGGTTGAGGCGATTGACGAGATCGTGCGGATGATTTCCGACATCAGCGAACGGGCATCGGCCGTTGCCGCCGCGGTCGAACAGCAGACGGTCGCGACCAGCGAGATTTCGCAGAATGTCGAGCAGGCCGCCGCCGGGACCGAGGAAATATCCGCCGCCATGCAGGGCGTATCGGCAGCAGTTGCCGAAACCAATGTTGCCGCCAATGACGTGCATGGTTCGGCCGATAATCTTAGCACGCAAAGCGGCAATTTGCGCGGTCAGATTGACGGGTTCCTGGAACGCATGCGATCACTTTGACGGTGAAATGTCGACATTAATGTGCAGCCCGGCCTTGTCCGGGCTGCTTTTTTTGCGATAAAATCCCGACAAAGCGTATAAGTGAATGCCGCAAAGCGCATCGCGAAAGTTAACACCGGGATTTCAGGAACGCCGCATGACCGACACACCACGGACCGACAAACCACGTATCGTATCATCGTCACATCTTGTATCGGAACGCGCGGCCGAGCTTTCCGAGCTTGAATTTGCCCTGATCCTGTCGGGGAATGCGTTTAACCGCTGGATGGTGCGGTGCATGCGCGCGGCGGGCATGCCCGATGTTTCGGTGCTGGATATCCTTGTTCTGCATAACGTCAATTCACGCGAACGGGAAAAAAGCCTGTCGGAGGTCTGTTTCGTCCTGAATGTCGAAGACAGCCATCTGGTGAATTATTCGCTTAAGAAACTGCGTAAGCTGGGGCTGGTTGACGGGATCAAGCGCGGCAAGGAAGTGCATTATTCGACCACCAAGGACGGCCGCGCGATGTGCGAGAAATACCGCGAGGTCCGCGAAGCCTGTCTGGTGGAGACGTTCCAGCGGCTGGGGGTCAATCACGAGGAAGTCGGTGATGTGGCCAAGACGCTGCGCGCGATTTCGGGCGTGTATGATCAGGCATCGCGCGCGGCGAGTGCGATGTGATTGACTTCCAGAGTTTCTGAAGAACAGACAAAGGGCAGCGCGATGGGTATCGGGGCTGCCTTTTTCATGTCTGCGTTTTAGGGCTGCGGCAGAAGGGTTCGGTTATGGGTCGGGGACATGATGATTTCGTTGAAGCAAACCCGTGCCGGGGCAGCGACGACATAGGCGACCATATCGGCCAGATCGTCGGGTTTTAGCATCAGGGCGCGTTCGTCTTCTTTGATCGGGACGGGGCGTTGGTCAAGGATCGGGGTGGCGACTTCGCCGGGGCTTATGCAGCAGCAGCGGATATTGTTGTGCATTTCTTCCTGATTGATGCTGTGCGACAGGTCGACAACGCCGCGTTTGGACGCGACATAGGCCGGGCCCGCGACGGGGAATTCATGCTTTGCCGCCCATGACGCGATATTGATGATCAACCCGTCCTGTTGATCACGCATGAAGGGCAGGGTTGCGCAAACCGTGTTCGCCACACCATTGAGATTGACCGCGACGATGCGGTGCCAGTCGGCAATATCAAGATCGCGCCAATGCCGTTTGGGGGTGTTCATGCCCGCACAATTGATCAGGACATTGATTTTGCCCAAGGACGCCTGAATGTTGCGCGCGGCGTCCGCGACCTGATCGCTGTTGCTGATATCAAGCGGGTGGATTTCGACCTTGCCGCCCTCTGACGTGATTTCGTTTGCGACCTTTTGGAGCGTTTCTTCGCGCCGTGCGGACAGGGCGACATGTGCGCCTGCCGCGGCAAGCGATTTTGCGATTGCCTCGCCAATGCCGCTACCGGCACCGGTGATCCAGACTGATTTCCCTGAAAGATTCTGCATTCGCTTTTTCCCGTTTGTGATTTGGCGGGAGCCTAGCATACGGCCATAAATCGAGGAATATCATATTGATGGCGCGCACTGGCGGGGCAATGCCGATAAAATATCCTGCGTCGTTTCCCGTATTATGCATATCAGCCATGAAATAACATTGACAATTTATCAGTAAAATGTGACCGTTCTGTTGGGAGGCTACTTCGGAGTCACGAGATGCGCGAAAAAATGCATGTCGGCCTCATCACACACAGGGAGACTTGACTGATGCTTAAAAAGGCACTTTCCACCGTCGCAGTTGCCGCAATCACGATGTCGGCCGGTTTTGCCATGGCCGCCGAAAAATGGGATATGGCGACCCCGTATCCGGACGCGACATTCCACACCCAGAACATCATCGAATTTGCCAAGGACGTGAAAGAAGCGACCGGCGGTGAGCTTGACATCACCGTTCACTCCGGTGGTTCGCTGTTCAAGCACCCGGACATCAAGCGTTCGGTGCAGCGCGGTCTGGTTCCGGCCGGTGAAACCCTGATTTCGCTTTTGTCGAATGAAGACCCGGTTTACGGCGTTGACGCGATCCCGTTCCTCGCGACCAGCTATGACGAAGCCAAAAAGCTTTGGGAAGCATCGCGCCCGGCGATTGAAGAAAAACTGGCCGGTGATGGCCTTAAGGTCCTTTATGCGGTCGCATGGCCGGCACAGGGTCTTTATACCGCCAAGCCCGTCAGCACGGTTGATGACCTTAAAGGCATGAAGTTCCGTGCCTATAACTCGGCAACGTCGAAACTGGCGGATCTGACCGGCATGGTCGGCACCCAGGTTGAAGTGCCGGAAATCCCGACCGCCTTTGCGACCGGCATTGTCGAAGCGATGATGACCTCCCCCTCGACCGGTGCGAATTCCAAGGCATGGGACTTTGTCGAAAACTTCTATGACGTTCAGGCATGGCTTCCGAAAAACATGGTGATCGTCAATGCCAAGGCATTTGACGGTCTGTCGCCGGAAGTACAGAAAGCCGTCATGGACGCAGCCGCCAAAGCCGAAACGCGCGGCTGGGAGATGAGCATGGCCGAAACCGATGCGCAGAAAAAGGTTCTTGCCGATAACGGCATGAATGTTGCCGCACCGAGTGACGAACTGAAAGCCGGTCTTGCCAAGGTTGGCGAACAGATGGTTGCCGATTGGCAGGCAGAAGCCGGTGATACCGGGGCTGCCATCATCGACGCCTTCAAGAAGTAAGCGCGAACCAACTTTTCCGATCCGGGTGAAACCGCCCGGATCGGGACGCCCCGCCGAAATTCATGATATGACTGTCCGTATTGTCAGCCACCACTGGGAAATCCCGCGGGCGGAAAGGGGACTGCTGTGCGCAGATCATTAGATTATTTGTTCAAATTCAGTGCGGGGTTAGCAGCCATTTTTCTGGTTGCCATCGCATTGCTGATCCTGGCCTCGTCGCTGGGCCGGTTTGTCGGAATTGCCGTGCATGATGCCAACGAGCTTGCCGGTTTCTCGCTTGCGGCGGGGACGTTCCTCGCACTTGGTCCGGCGCTTCGGGCGGGCACCCATATCCGGGTTCTGATCGTGTTATCGCACCTTAAGGGCGGTTTGCGCCGGGGGATCGAGAGCATCACCTTGGCGGCAGCAAGTTTCTTGGGCGGGTATTTCGCCTACTGGATGGCGGTTCTGGCCGAGGAAAGTTTTTCATATGGCGATACGTCGCCCGGTGTTCTGGCCTTTCCGCTTTGGATACCGCAGGCCGCCATGGCGTTCGGGCTGATTGTTTTTACCATCGCCATGCTTGAAGCATTGTTTGATGTGGCACGTGGTCGTGCGCCCGGCTTTGCATCGCGTGAAACCAGCGAACTGACGGAATAGGGGGACGGTCATGGAAGTACTTGAAATCGGCCTGATCCTTATGGGGTTGATGTTCCTGTTTCTGGGGGCGGGGCTTTGGGTGGCATTGTCGTTATTTGCGGTCGGTGTCATCGGACTTGAATTTTTCACCAGCGCGCAGACCGGACCGATCATTGCGACAACCGCTTGGTCGGGGCTTGCAAGCTGGTCGCTGGCGCCGCTGCCGCTGTTTATCTGGATGGGGGAAATCCTGTTTAGGTCGCGGTTGTCCGAGGATATGTTTACCGGCTTGGCACCTTGGCTGAACAAGCTTCCGGGGCGGTTGCTGCATGTCAATATTCTGGGCTGCGGCATTTTTGCCGCCGTATCGGGTTCGTCGGCGGCGACGGCGGCCACGATTGGCCGGATGTCGATCCCGGAACTGCGCAAGCAGGGCTATGCCGACAGGCTGATCCTTGGCACGCTGGCCGGGTCGGGGACGCTTGGGCTTCTGATCCCGCCATCGATCATCCTGATCGTGTATGGCGTTTCGGCCGAGCTTTCGATTGCGCGTCTGTTTATTGCCGGCATTCTGCCCGGTGCGATGCTGATCATCCTGTTCATGGGCTTTGTCATGATCTGGGCGACGGCGAACAAGGACAAGATGCCGCCTGCCGGGCCGGATATGGGCTTTATGGAAAAGGTCCGGGCGTCTGGCCGCCTGATCCCGGTGATTGTGCTGATTGCCAGCGTGATCGGGTCGATCTATGGCGGGATTGCCACCCCGACAGAGGCCGCGGCCTTTGGCGTGGTTGGTGCGCTGATCCTGTCCGCCATCAGCGGGTCGCTTAACCGGGCGAGCTTTATCGACGGCCTGATGGGGGCGACGCGCACATCGTGCATGATCGGTTTCATCCTTGCCGGGGCGGCGGTTTTGACCGTCACCATGGGCTTTACCGGCATTCCGCGCGAGCTTGCGGCATGGATCGCGGAAATGAACCTTTCGCCCTATGCGTTGCTGGCCGCGCTGACGGTGTTCTTTATCGTGCTGGGCTGCTTCCTTGACGGGATTTCGGTGGTGGTTCTGACCACATCGGTGATCCTGCCGATGGTGCAGGCGGCCGGGATCGATCTTTTGTGGTTTGGCATCTATGTGGTGCTGGTGGTCGAAATGTCGCAGATCACCCCGCCGGTCGGTTTCAACCTTTTCGTTCTGCAAGGGCTTACGGGCAAAAACCTGTTTTCCATTGCACGGGCTTCCTTGCCGTTCTTCTTCCTGCTTTTGCTGGCGGTTTTGCTGATTACGGTCTTCCCCGAAATCGCCACCTGGCTTCCGCAGAAAATGAACGGCTGACCCGCGCCGTTTAACGGTCGGCGCATTCGCAAGATTTGTTTGAATACGATGCTGAAGGAGTAAGCATCATGGCTTCGCACACCCAAAATTCGCCCGCTTCGCAGACTACTGATCAGACGACTGGACAGCCGAAATGGCAGTTCTGGATCGACCGTGGCGGCACATTCACCGATATCGTCGCGCGCAAACCCGATGGCAGCCTTCTGACGCACAAGCTGCTGTCGGAAAACCCGGAACGTTATGCCGATGCCGCCATTCAGGGCATTCGCGAGCTGCTTGACGTTCCGGCGGGCGAGAAAATCCCGGCCGAGAAAATCGAAGCCGTCAAGATGGGCACGACGGTTGCGACCAATGCGCTTCTGGAACGCAAAGGCGACCGCACGGTTCTGGTGACCACGACCGGTTTCCGCGATGCGTTGCGTATTGCCTATCAGAACCGCCCGAAGCTGTTTGATCGCAATATCAAGCTGCCGGAAATGCTTTATGAGCGCGTGATCGAGGCCGATGGCCGCTTTGACGCGCAGGGCGCGGAACTGACAGCCCTTGATCGTGAGAACCTTCGCCGTGACTTGCAGGCCGCCTTTGATGACGGCATCCGGGCATGTGCCATCGTGTTCATGCATGGCTATCGTTATACCGCCCATGAAAATGCAGCCGCCGAAATCGCGCGCGAAATCGGCTTTACCCAGGTTTCGGTCAGCAATCAGGTCAGCCCGTTGATGAAACTGGTATCGCGCGGCGATACCACGGTTGTTGATGCCTATCTGTCGCCGATCCTGCGCCGTTATGTTGATCAGGTTGCGGGCGAGCTTGGCGGTGTGAAGCTGATGTTCATGCAGTCCAATGGCGGGTTGACCGATGCCGCGAAGTTCCAGGGCAAGGATGCGATATTGTCCGGCCCGGCGGGCGGTGTTGTCGGCATGGTGCGGACCGCCGAAATGGATGGCTTTAATCAGGTCATCGGTTTTGATATGGGCGGCACATCGACCGACGTTTCGCATTATGACGGCGAATATGAACGCGATTTCGAAACCCAGGTTGCCGGTGTGCGCATGCGCGCCCCGATGATGAAAATCCATACGGTTGCGGCCGGTGGCGGGTCGATCCTGCATTTCGATGGCGCGCGTTTCCGGGTGGGCCCGGACAGTGCCGGTGCCAATCCCGGACCGGCGGCCTATCGCCGTGGCGGGCCGCTTGCGGTGACCGATATCAATGTCATGCTGGGCAAGGTGCAGCCGGAATTCTTCCCGAATGTGTTTGGCCCCGAAGGCAACGAGCCGCTTGACGCGGATGCGGTCAAGGCGGGCTTTGCCGACATGGCGCTCAAGATCAAGGAAGCCACCGGTCAGGTCAGAACCCCCGAAGAAGTTGCCGAAGGGTTCCTTCGCATCGCGGTTGAAAACATGGCGAACGCGATCAAGCAGATTTCGGTTCAGCGTGGCTATGACGTGACGGATTATGTCCTGCAATGCTTTGGCGGGGCCGGGGGGCAGCATGCCTGCCAGGTGGCCGATACGCTGGGCATGACGCGCGTGTTTGTCCATCCGTTTGCCGGTGTTCTGTCGGCCTATGGCATGGGGCTTGCCGATATCCGGGCAATGCGCGAACAGGCGGTCGAGGCGAAGCTTGAAACGTCTGCCCTTGCCGGGCTTGATGAAAGCCTTGATGCGCTGGCACTTGAGGCGCGTGGCGAGCTGCATGAGCAGGGCATTACCGATGCCAAGATCAGCATGCTTAAAAAGCTGCATCTGCGCTATGACGGCACGGATAATCCGTTGATCGTTGATTTCGGTGATGTTGCCTCGATCAAGGCGCAGTTCGAAGAACAGCACAAGCAGCGTTATGGCTTTGTGATGGATGAAAAGCCGTTGGTGGTCGAAGCCGTCGCGGTCGAGGCGATTGGCGAAACCCAAGGCCTGCCCGATGCCGAAACCGAAGTTGCCAAGGATGGCGTCAGACCCGATCCGCTTGCCACCCGCAAGGTGGTGTTTGATGGCAAATCCGAAGATACGCCGTTCTATAAACGCGAAGATTTGAAACCCGGTGCCACCGTGCGCGGCCCGGCGGTGATTGTCGAGCCGGTCGGCACCACGGTGCTTGATCCGGGCTGGGAGGCCAAGGTCAATGGCCGGGATCACCTTGTGCTTACGCGTGTTGTGCCGCTCAAACGGTCGGAAGCGATTGGCACGCAGGCCGATCCGGTGATGCTTGAGGTGTTCAACAACCTGTTCATGAATATTGCCGAACAGATGGGGGTCACCCTTGCCAACACGTCATACTCGGTCAACATCAAGGAACGGCTTGATTTCTCGTGTGCGCTGTTTGATCAGGAAGGTCTTCTGATTGCCAACGCACCACATATGCCGGTCCATCTTGGATCGATGGGTGAGTCTGTTCGGGCTGTCATGGAAAACAATGCCGGAAAGATGAAATCCGGCGATGTTTATATGCTCAACGATCCCTATAACGGGGGTACGCACCTGCCCGATATTACCTTGATCACGCCGGTGTTTGGTGATGATGGCAAGGAAATCCTGTTCTATGTCGCATCGCGTGGCCACCATGCCGATGTGGGCGGGATCACGCCGGGCTCGATGGCGCCAAATTCCCGTATTCTTGAGGAAGAAGGCGTTCTGATCGACAATTTCAAACTGGTTGATCAGGGCAAATTTGACGAGGCCGGTTTGACCGCGCTTCTGGAAGGCGCGAAATATCCGGCGCGTAACCCGTATCAGAACATCGCCGATCTGCGTGCGCAGATTGCCGCCAATGAAAAGGGCGTGCAGGAACTGCGCAAGATGGTCGATCACTTCGGGCTTGATGTTGTGCATGCCTATATGGGCCATGTGCAGGACAATGCCGAGGAAAGTGTGCGCCGTGTGATTGACGTGCTCAAAGACGGCGAGTTTTCTTATGAAATGGATAATGGCGCGGTGGTGAAAGCCAAGGTCACGATCCATAAGGAAACCCGTTCGGCGACGGTCGATTTCACCGGTACGTCCGATCAGCTTGATAACAACTTCAACGCCCCATCGGCGGTAACAAGGGCGGCGGTTCTTTATGTCTTCAGAACGCTTGTTGATGATGACATTCCGCTGAATGCCGGGTGCCTGAAGCCGGTCAATCTGATCGTGCCGGAAGGCTCGATGCTCAACCCGCGTTATCCGGCCGCCGTGGTTGCCGGAAACGTTGAAACATCGCAGCATGTCACCGATACGCTGTATGCCGCCCTTGGCGTGATGTCGGGTGCGCAGGGCACGATGAACAACTTCACCTGGGGCAATGATACGCACCAGTATTACGAAACCATCTGTGGCGGGACCGGTGCCGGTCCGGATTATGACGGGACGTCGGGTGTGCATTCGCACATGACGAACTCGCGCCTGACCGACCCGGAAGTCCTTGAATGGCGCTTCCCGGTCTTGCTGGAAAGCTTTGGCATCCGCAAAGGGTCCGGCGGGGCCGGCAAACACAAGGGCGGGGACGGCACGGTGCGCCGGGTGCGCTTCCTTGAAGAAATGACCGCATCGATCCTGTCCAACCACCGTCGCGTGCCGGTTCAGGCCGTTGGCGGCGGGGAGCCGGGCAAGCTTGGCCGCAATGCGATTGAACGCACCAACGGCACGGTCGAGGAGCTTAAGGGCACCGACGGTGCCACCATGTATCCCGGTGATGTCTTCATCATCGAGACGCCGGGTGGCGGCGGTTACGGCAAAGCCTGATCATAACACTCAGAGCGACAGGACATTTGGGAACACCCGCCCCTCATTATGGGGTGTTCCCGACAGGATGTTACTTGTCAGACTTGCAGCCGCCGGGAAACCGGCGGTTTTTTTGTCCGCGAAATGCGCCGAAACGTGTTGGTGCAATTGACAACACTCCGCTTTTGTTGGTATAAACACCAACATGAAGGCCGAATTGCTTATGCGCGAGCGTCATCAGCTTGCACCCGACGCATTTGTTGAATTGCGGATCTGGCGGGTGCCGCAATCGGTGCGGGGCTCGGACCATATGTTCAAATATGCGCTGGCTTATGTCGTGGCCCGGGAATGTGTGCTTCGTTATGACAATGAGGCGGGCAAGGGCGACCACAAGCATATCGGTGATGTTGAAACAGCCTATGATTTTTCCAAACCGGCGCAATTGCTGCGTGATTTTTGGGCCGATGTCGATGGATGGAGGTGTCAATGACCACCAAAACCAGTTCCAAAACCAATACCGTTACCCTGTCGGTCGCATCGCGCGAGGACGTGACCAAGCGCGCGCTTGCGGCGTTTGAGGGCACGGCGCAAGGCGCGCATATTTCGTTCGCGTCGGTCGAATTGCTGTGGCAGACCATGACCGCCAAGCGGTGGGAATTGCTTAAGGCGATGACCGGGCAGGGGGCGATGAGCATGCGCGAGGCCGCGCGCCGTGTCGGGCGCGATGTCAAAAGCGTGCATGGCGATGTTCATGCCCTGCTGGATGCCGGTGTTCTGGATCGGGAGGAAAACGGCCAGATCATTTTTCCGTTTGATGCCGTGCATGTCGATTTCACCCTGACGGCGGCGGCATAAGCAGGTAGGATCGGGAACCGCATTCAACACTCCCCGCACCATTGGATGGGATAGATCACTGTGAAGTTTCTGATTTTGAATCAGCGTTATGCGGTTCTGGCCGGTGTGACGCTTTTGACTTTTGCCTCGTTGATCTGTGCCGCCGTGGTCGATGTCTGGTTCTGGGTGCCGGTGGTGATCTTTGGCGCGTTGATGGTGGTTGGCTGGTTTGATTTGCGCCAGACCCGGCATTCGATCCTGCGCAACTATCCGGTCAGCGGGCATATCCGGTTTATCCTTGAAAGTTTCCGCCCGGAAATCCGGCAATATATGATCGAAAGCGATCAGGATGAGGTGCCGTTCAGCCGCCAGTCGCGCGGGCTTGTCTATCAGCGTGCCAAGGGGGTCGAGGACAAGCGCCCGTTTGGTACGATTGAGGATGTGTATGGTTCCGGCTATGCGTGGCTGACCCATTCGGTCACGCCGACCAGCATCACCGATATCGATTTTCGCGTGCGGGTGGGCGGGGCGGCCTGCAAGCAGCCCTATGACGCCAGCCTTTATAACATTTCGGCGATGAGTTTCGGCTCGTTATCGGGCAATGCCATTCTGGCCCTGAACAAGGGGGCGAAAAAGGGCGGCTTTGCCCATGATACCGGCGAGGGCAGCATCAGCCGCTATCACCGCGAAGGTGGCGGGGATCTGATTTATCAGGTGGCGTCGGGTTATTTCGGATGCCGCAATGATGATGGCACTTTTTCCGAGGAACGCTTTGCCGAGACCGCATCCGACCCGCAGGTCAAGATGATCGAGGTGAAGCTGAGCCAGGGGGCCAAGCCAGGCCACGGCGGCATGTTGCCCGCCGCCAAGATCACCCCGGAAATATCCGAGGCACGCGGCATCCCGATGGGGATCGATTGCATATCGCCGGCCGCGCACAGCACGTTTTCCACCCCCGTCGGCCTGATGGAATTCATCGCCAAGCTGCGCGATCTTTCGGGCGGCAAGCCGGTCGGCTTCAAGCTGTGCATCGGGCATCGGCGCGAATTCATGTGCATCGTCAAGGCGATGCTGAAAACCGGTATTCTGCCCGATTTCATCGTGGTCGATGGCAAGGAAGGCGGTACGGGGGCAGCTCCGGTTGAATTTGCCAACCGGGTCGGCATGCCGATGCGCGAAGGGCTGACATTTGTTCATAATGCCCTTCGGGGGGCGGGGGTGCGTGATCAGATCAAGATCGGGGCGGCGGGCAAGATCGTTTCGGCGTTTGATATCGCGCAGACATTGGCGCTGGGGGCCGATTGGTGCAATGCGGCGCGGGGGTATATGTTTGCGCTGGGCTGTATTCAGGCGCAGTCATGCCATACCAACCATTGCCCGGTCGGCATTGCAACCCAGGACCCGCTGCGCCAGCGGGCGTTGAATGTGGGTGACAAAAGCGACCGGGTGGCGCGGTTCCATCACAATACCATGCATGCGCTGGCCGAAATTACCGGGGCGGCGGGCCTGACCGATCCGCGCAATTTCATGCCCTATCACTTCATGGTGCGCCAGAAGGACAACGAGTTTCTGGATGGCAACGAAGCCTATCCCTACCTGCCCGAAGGGTTCCTTGTGTCCGGCGGGCCGGAGATCGAGGGGCTGCATGACTGGTATTCGCGCTGGGACCGGGCATCGGCGGAAACCTTTGCGCCCAAGGAAATCCCGTTCGGGCCGTTCAAACGCCATGCGAATATCGCAGGGGAGCGGGCAGCACAGTAGCACAGTAGGAGGCATTAAGGCAGGAGGCATCCCATGGCCGTCAAACGCATCGTTTCGAACTTTGCCGTCGATGATATCGCAAAGGTCAGGGCGTTTTACGAGGATGTCCTTGGCCTTGATTGCGTGATGGATCACGGCTGGATCGCGACCTTTGCCGCCGAAAGCCAGAATGTCATGCCGCAGGTCAGCTTCGCGACCGAAGGCGGTTCCGGCACCCCGGTGCCCGATCTTTCGATAGAGGTCGATGACCTTGAGGATATGCTGGCGCGCGTGAAGGAAGCCGGGATCGGCATCGAATACGGCCCGGCGGTCGAGCCTTGGGGTGTGAAACGGTTTTATGTTCGCGACCCGGCGGGCAGGCTTTTGAATATTCTGTGTCATGGTTGAATAGGCATTGGTACACCTACTGGCCTTCTTGGTAGATATCGAGCAAAAGCCACTCCGCCTCCTAGGAACCATCCAACGAGGCTGAGCAGGGCAAAGATGATGTGGATCAGCACATCGATGCCTTTGCCGATCTGCAAGATTGCAGGTTTGTTGTTTTGAAGCAGAACAACACCAATCAGGACAAAGAGCATGATGCCGATTTCGTCAGATGCGTCCGCCTCTGTGCCGAAATAGGCCAGTGCACCCATTGAGGCCGCGGCGGCAACCGTGCCGACCTGACTTGCGATGAAGCTTGCCTTGTCGGCGATGGTTTGGGTTTTTTGCCATTCAACCCGCAAGGAACCATGTGCGAACCAGCCCGCGATCCAGAGAACAAACTGCGTCGCCATTCCGGCGATGTTTACATACAGTTCGGAATGGTTGTCCTGTTCGCCGACTGCGGTGGCGTGCCATGTCAGGAAGGCGACGGCAATGGCAATTGCGCCTTCGAGGCTAAGTGCGCTGCTGACCAGAAGCAGCCGGAGCATCAGAAACACATATTTGACGAAATCAGTGCATGACAGGCCATAACCGGGATCGGTGATATCGACTTCGTTGGTTGCGATGTCGATGTTCGGGCCGCCGCTATGCACATGCCGGGCATAGGCATAGAAGGTGGCCTTGATCAGCGACAGAACCTTTGGCCCGGTCGTCATGTCAGGGAACCTGAGATTGTATCCAGCCTGAACCGTTGCAGGCAGGTCAGCAATCATATCCTTCAGGATATTAAGTAAATCGGTGCCGGGATTGTTACCCGTCAGACCAAAGCCATTGGTGTTATTATCGCGTTGCCATTTTGCGATTGCCTTGATCAGGACTTCGGTGTCGGAAATGACGACGTCTGTTCGCTCAACATATGGCATTGCGATCTCCCGGGGAAATAGATGGGTATTGTGCCCTTGGTCAACGGAACTGCGCGGCAAAACCCGCGAGCCACGCCTCGAAACTGCTGGTGTCCACGGCCAGAAGGTCTTCCTTCGATCGGATGATTGTTTTGGGTGGCGGAAGGTAGTTCTGGCCATTTGCAAACAATATCGAGTTCGTGAGGTTTAGCATCGACGCCAAAAGTTTCTGATCGAGTTCGGACTGGACTTTGTCGGTTGCAAAAAGGGCCTTTTGTTCGACAAGGGCCTTGTTGTTTATGAAAGTCTGCCTTTCGCGTCGGAGGCTTGAAAAAAGCTGTTCCAGCGCGTTAAGAGACAGTTCAACCGCCGAGGTGGCCTGTGCCAGCGTTTTTGCTGCCTGTTGGGGGGAAGGCAATGCTTTGCCGTGGGTGGCTGCGGATGCATTGTCGAGTTCCGTCATCTGTGTCGACAGGCTGGCAAGGTTGCTATCGACACGCTTCTGCATGTCTGAAGTGAACAATTTCGTCGCAGAGCTTTTATAGTTGCCAACGATTGTCTGGAATGAGGTCGTCAGGTTCGGCATGACTGCGTATCCGTGAAAAATATCTGCTTTTTCCCAGACGATGGCAGGGCCAGAGTGTGAAAACAGAGAACGAGGCTCAACGTTCTCGTTGCGGGCGTGTTTTACATCAAAAGAAAATTCACCGCAAAGTGATCACTGTCACTGGGATCATCAATCATTGAGGGTAGGGATCGACATGTTCCGTCTGACGCAGTTTGCCGAAGCGGAAGATGTTTTCACTACGTGCAGAGTTTTGGTGAAATGGTGCAAAGTCGAGTTTTATTGTTTCGTGTGGCAGCGATTGTTTGTCTGTCTGTTCTGGTTTCGGCATGTGCCCGACAGAGCGCGCCTGACTTGGACTTAACCGCAGGTCCGATTGCCGAGGTTACGTCAACGCCGGTAAACGTTTTCTGGCAGGGTGAAACCGGACGTCCACATTCGTTGGCGTCCGTGTCGTTCGATTTCAAATGTTATGAAAATTTCGACGATCTGACATTGCAGGAACGTGCCGATTTGTCAGCAGAAAATGCCAAGGTCGTCAAACGCAAAGCGACGCAGTTTCTTGTAAACCAGTATGTGAAAAATGACTGGAAGAGAGATATCGACATGGTGAGTGTTGAGAAATACGGTTGCGAAGCCAGAAACGTCAATTTCAAGGAAGAAACGCGACTTGAGAATGTCGTGAATGCCTTTCTTTTTGTCTACCCGGAAGCCTATGAAGAAGCAAAGAGCTGGTAAGTTTTTGCTTGAAGTTCAAAAAAGCCCACCGGTGACGACCTGCGGGCTTTTGAAGTTGGCTATAACTAGAACATCCAGCTGGTCGGTGAGGGGTGCGATGTTCCCGTGCTCAAGGACGATAGTCCTTTAACCATGCGGATGATGAACCAAACCAACGCGGCAATAAGGATAAACCAGCCAATGATGATCATCGACGTGATGGATCCAATCACGAGGAACAGCATGTAGATCCAGAAAGTTCGAATGAGAAACTGATAATGGGTTTTGGCCCATTCCGGTGCATCGCCCTTTTTGACATAGGCAAAAATCACACCTACGAGCCCTACGAGCGGCATGATGATACCGACAAGATATAAAATGTAGATCAGGCGGATGTTGCCTGTGAAACCTTCATCGTTATTGGTTTCGATGCTTACACTGTTTGCGTCCGTCATAATATTTTTCCGTTGATTGGTTTTGGTACTAACAGGCTGATAAGTCGGAAAATATATTATAAGTGTATTCGAAATCACAAACTTATATTTTAGATTGCTAAAGAAATTTAGAGACATTTTTTAAGTGAAAAAAAAGAGGTGTATTCATTCTTGAGTAAAGCCCCTCTCTTTGTTCAAACCTGCGTGCAATTTTATCCGGTTAATAATCCGGTTGGGTTCTGATTTTTCTATTGCGACGCGGTTCTGCAGATTCGTCGTAATGTTCCGCGCGTGATGTGATAGGGCGGGTTAGCTGATCTCTGGCTTAAGCCGCCCGCTGCATTTCCACGGTCGGGATATCGCGCCCCGGGATCGGGCCGGTGACGAGGAAGCCGAATTTGCGGTAGAACGCCTTGGCGCGTTCGTTGTGCGCGACGACGGAGAGTCTGACGGTCGCATGCGGTTTGCGTTCGGCCAGCGCATCAAGGGCTGCGATCATCAATGCCTTGCCCGCGCCCATCCCATGTGCCGCCGGGTCGACCATGATCCAGTCGATTTCGGGATTGTCATGTATGACAATGACATAGCCCAGCAGGTTGTCGCCCTGGGTTGCGACGATGACGCCGTGATTGTCGCTTGAAAGCGCGTTTTCAAACACACCGGTCGACATATCGACATAGCGGGCAACCGTTGCGGTCGCGGCATCGCCCATGCCTTCGATGAAATAGGTTGAATCGGTAGCGCGTTTGGTAAGGTCGCGGATGAAGGGGAGGTCGTTGGCCGTGCCTTTGCGGATCTGCATTCGTGGCTCGTTGTCTTTTTATTGTTGCGTCTTTTCAGGCGATAGTCGGTGCCCGGAACATGCGGGTTTTCGGGCTGTTGTCACGTTTTGAGTCTGATCCTGACTTTCGTGGGAGGCTCATACCAAAGGTGTGTTTGAATGTCACCACAGCACAGGTTGAACTTTGGGTGAAAGTCGCATTTTTTGAGGTCGCGTGCAGTGATGTGGCACACAAGGGACTGTAAAAAGACGATTTATTTTTTGCGGTTTTTGTCGCGATACATTTCGCGGTCGGCCATATCCATCATTTCTTCGAGGCTTTCCTTGACCGGTTCGAAAAAGACCGAGGCCCCGGCACTTATTTTCGGGGTTTCGTGGATCGGTTTTTTTGATCCCGGTACCGAAATTCTGGTCGTTTGCAGCACATTGCGGATGCGGGTAATGATGGTGGTCAGATCGCCGCGATTGCGCACATAGCCCAGAATGGCAAATTCATCGCCGCCGATCCGCCCGCAGATATCGACCTCGCGTATGGAGGCGGTGATGGCCGCGCCCACGGCCTTGAGTGCGGCATCCCCCGCGGCATGGCCATAATCATCGTTCCAGTGTTTCATGTCATCGAGATCGATAAAGATCAGGCCGATATGATGGTGATAGCGTTTGGCGATGCGGATTTTCTGCTGGGCCAGCATTTCAAACCCGGCGCGGTTGTTAAGTCCGGTCAACGGATCAGATAGCGAGATGCTGCGCATGATCTGGAACTGTTCATAGAGCCGAAGGTCGGCTTCGATCAGGTCGCGGATGGTTTCGATCAGTTTTTGCAGCGTGTCGGAATATTGGGTGGGTTTGCAGTCAAACACGCAGATCGTGCCAAATATCGTGCCGTTCGACCATGTGACCGGCACCCCGAAATAGGAACAGAAGCCGTCCTTGGTCAGTTCCGGGTTATCGGCCCATTCGGATTTGCCGCGCGCATCGGGTTCGTAAAAACTGCCGCCCTGCGCGATGACCTGTCGGCAGAAGATGTTGGTGTCAAGGCCGGTGACGGTGCTGTCGCATCCGGCATAGGGATTGGCGTCATTGGTGCTGGTGATCGCGGCGCGGTAACCCAGCCGGTCATTATATTCGACAATGAAACCGGCACTGGCACCGAGAAGTTCGGTCATGAGATCGACCGCGCGCTGCCACTTTTCAAGTGACGGCGCGATGGCATCATCATCGGCAAGCCAGTCGCGGGTCTTGAACTGCACCATATCCTGACGCCCCCGGTCCCTCCATTTCCCTGACGGTTCCGGTCTTTGCGCCCCAAGCGACGTGACCAGACGTTTCAGGGGTCCGTTCCTTTTATATTTGTCCGTTTCGTGCGGAGAACAAGCTGTCATGTCTGTCATTTATCCCCAAAATCCCCTGAGGGCGCAGCACGAGGATCGCCGCCAGAAGCCCGAAAACCGCCACATCGCGATAGGCCCCGCCGAAATATCCCGACCATAATGTTTCGGTCAAACCGATCAATAACCCGCCCAGCCACGCACCGCGCATCCGGCCAATTCCCCCGAGGATGGCGGCAGTCAGTGCCTTGAACCCGAAAAGCGTACCACTGTGAAAATTAATGACACCATAACGAAGGGCCAGCATTGCACCGGTCAGACCACATAAAAATCCCGCCAGAACAAAGGATTGGGATTCGGTCCGCGAAAGCGACACCCCGCAAAGGGCGGCCCCCAGACGATCCTGGCTTATGGCGCGCCAGTTCCGGCCAAAGGCGGTTTTGCCCATGATCCAGACCAGAACGCCCGCGACCAGAACCGCCCCGCCAATGGCGAGCATATCGAACCCGTGCAGGCGGACGACGAAATGATCACCGCGCAGAAGGGGCACGGAAAACTGCCAGATCGGCGGCAGATTGAAATTGCGTGCTGATATGACAATCCGGATAAATTCCTGAATGACCAGCACACAGCCAAGTGATGCGACAATCATCGCCCGCCCGCCTGCTGCCTTTCGGCCAAGGGGCCCGAACACATTGCGCCATGTCAGGTGACTTAACCCCGATCCGATAAAGGCCGCCATCACGACCGATCCGACCACCATCACCGGGATCAGCCAGCCGACCATGCCTGAAATCCACAGGCTTGTGATGATGGTGCCAAGGGCGGCGGTCATCACCACCTCGCCAAAGGCAAGATTGATCCGCCCGATCAGGCCATAGATCAGGGTAAAGGACAGGGCCAGCAGGCCATAGATCGCGCCGCGTGCAAGGCCGCTTAGCACCAATTGGGTGGCATAGGCCGCAGGCAGGCCGATATCGGGCACATCGGCGCGCAGGCCGTGGCTTTCAGGATCGATGTAGTTTTCAAGGGCGCTGTGCCCGACCCGTTCAATCCAGAATCGTTTCAGCAACACCATATGCGCATCGGACACCGGGCCAAGGCGGGTTGTTTCAATCGCATAAAGGTTGGTGGGGGTATTGGGTTTGGTGGCGTCTTCGAAATGGCAGGTGATGGTGTGCGTTTCGGTGGAGGGCAGCGGGATTTCACCGGGGGCGAGCAACTGATAGCGCAGCGTGATCGCATTGCCGTCAGAGGTTTCGTCAAACCGGGTGACAAGGCGGATCTGTCTGTCTTCATCCTCGATCCCCGGCAGGGCGAGGCGGCAGATATTGAACTGATAGGGATCGCGCGGGGCGCAGGAAGACAGGAGTGCGGCCAGCCATGGCAGCAGCCAGAAGACGCGGTGAAGATGCCTTGAGCCTGATCTGGTGTTCACCGGTTGCTCCAGCTTGCCCTTGATCACCTTATCCTCGTGCGATTTGGCTGTTTTTACAAGTGCTTGGTGTTGATGTGATGGCAGGGGACGAAATTTTGCCCCTTTTGGTTGCGATCAGGGGGCGGTCATGCTGAACTTGATCAATGACGAAGATTTAACCAAAGCCCGAAGATGGAGACGCCCGAATGGCAGACGTGATCGATTACAAAATCCATGGCGAGGAAATGCAACTGGTCGAGATCGAACTTGATCCTGGCGAGGGGGTGCGCGCCGAAGCCGGGGCGATGATGTATATGTCGGACGGCATTGCCATGCAGACCGGTACGGGCGGCGGGATTTTTTCCGGCTTCAAGCGGATGCTGACCGGCGAGGGGTTCTTTATCACCAGTTTCGTGCATGAAGGGTCGGGCAAGGGGCATGTCGCCTTTGCTGCCCCCTATCCGGGCAAGGTGGTGCCGATGAATTTGCCGGAACTGGGCGGCGAGATCATTTGCCAGAAGGACGCGTTTTTGTGTGCGGCGTCGGGCATTGATATCGATATCGCCTTTTCCAAGAAACTTGGTGCCGGTCTTTTCGGCGGCGAGGGTTTTATCCTTCAGCGGCTGCGCGGTGACGGGCTGGCATTTGTTCATGCGGGCGGGACGATCATTCGCAAGGATTTGCAGGCAGGCCAGACATTGCGCGTTGATACCGGGGCATTGGTGGCGATGACGCCATCGATTGATTATTCGATCAAATTCATTGGCGGTTTTACCAATGCGCTTTTCGGCGGGGAGGGGCTTTTTGTCACGACCCTTGAAGGGCCGGGGGTGGTCTGGTTGCAGACATTGCCGTTTGCAAGGCTGGCCGACCGGATTGCCGCAGCCCTGCCGAAGGATCGCAACAAAGGTTAGGCGGCGGTTTGCGCAACCAGTTCGCGCATCCAGCGTAGAAACGCATTGATCTGTTCCTGCCGGTGGGTGTTTGACCGGCAGGACAGGACATATCCCCGGTCCGAGCCCAGCGTGACATCGCCAAGGGTGACAAGCTGCCCGGTTTTAAGGTGCTGCTGCAACAGGGCGGTCCAGCCGAGCGCCACCCCCTGCCCCGACAGGGTGGCCGAGAGGACGAGCAGATAGGTATTGAACCGGTGGCCATAAAGCGGGCCGGTTTCCCGGACCCCGGCGGTGCGCAGCCAGCTTTCCCAGTTAAACCAGCGATGGTCGATTTCATCATCGAGATGGATCAGCGGATAATGGCGCAGATCGGCGATGTTTTTCGGATGGCCGCGGGCCTCAAGCAAGGTGGGGCTGCACACCGGTGTGACCTGTTCGGGGATCAGCATCACGTCTTCGGGGCGGTGATGATCAAACGAGATTTCGATATCGATATTCTGGTCGGCGGTAAAACGCCCGGTCTGGTTGGTGACGACATTGACCTCGATATCGGGGTGGCGGGCGATGAATTCCGGCAGATGCGGCATCAGGATAAAGGAGGCAAAGGCAAAATCGGTGCCGACACTGAGCCGGGCCGAGCGCCTTGTCTTGATGCGTTCCACCGTGCGGTCGATCTGCCCGAATGCGACCGAAATGCAGTCAAACAGTTCCTGCCCGGCACGGGTCAGCGACACGCCGCGATGTTTGCGGCGAAACAGCGGATGACCAAGTTGTTCTTCAAGGGCGGTGATCTGATGGCTTACGGCGGGTTGGCCCACACCCAGTTCGCGCGCGGCCGCGGTGAAGCTTGCGCAGCGGGCGGCGGCTTCGAACGCGATCAGGGCATGCGGCGAGGGGATGTGATGGAATTTCATGATATGAATTATATTGATACCAATGATCGATGCAAGCGGCCTTCACACAGGAATTCCGATAGGCAAGAATTGGCGATATCCATCCATGACGGCGATACCTATCATTTCTGTGAATGCCAAGGGCAGATCGCGGAACTTGCTGTGTGATCCGGCGTTTGGAGCAAGTGCCGGTGGACCAGGTGCGGGTGGATCAACTGCGCGGTGGCGCGGATCGAAAACCAATTATAATAGTCAGGAGAATTTCATGAGTTTTGCGGGACGACGGGGAATGATGGCGGCGGGGGCAACGGCCATTATTCTGGGCGGCATTGCCATGACGGGCGCGGCCCATGCGCAAGAATGCGATACGGTGGTGTTTTCCGATCCGCAATGGACCGATATCACATCGACCAATGCCTTGACCGGTGTGGTTCTTGAAGCACTTGGTTACGAGCAGAAGGTTGAAACCATTTCCGTGCCGGTGACCTTTGAAATGCTTGGTGCCGGGGAAGTGGACGTGTTTCAGGGCAACTGGATGCCCGCCCAGCAGAAATTTGTCGATGCGGCCAATGAAAAGGGCGGCATTGAAAATCTGGGTGTGAACCTGAAGGGGGCGAAATTCACGCTTGCCGTGCCGGAATATGTTGCCGCCGAAGGCATCAAAAGCTTTGCCGATCTGGGCAAGCATGGCGATGAATTCGATCACAAGATTTACGGGATCGAGCCGGGCGCACCGGCCAATCAGCTGATCCAGAAAATGATCGATTCCGGTGATTTCGGTCTTGAGGGCTGGGAACTTGTCGAAAGCAGCGAACAGGCGATGCTGGCACAGGCCAAGCGCCTTGAGCGCGGCAAGGACTGGATCGTGTTCCTGGCATGGGCACCGCATCCGATGAACAACCAGTTTGATCTGACCTATCTTGAAGGCGGGGATGAGTATTTCGGCCCGAATTACGGCGGGGCGGATGTCTATACGCTGGTGCGTGGCGACTTTGCCAAGGCCTGCCCGAATGTCGGCAAGTTGCTTGATAATGTCAGCTTCACCCTTGATATGGAAAACACCATGATGGGGCTGATCATCAATGACGGCATGGCACCCAATGATGCCGCGACCAAGCTTCTGAAAGAAGATCCGTCGGTTCTTGATGCGTGGCTTGAGGGGGTGACCACCAAGGATGGCGGTGACGGACTGGCCGCGGTCAAGGAAGCACTTGGCGTCTGAGACAGGCGGATATCGTGACCGGATTTGCAAAACCGCCCGTGACGTTACGGGCGGTTTTTTGCATTTCGCGGCAAAAGGTAATACCAATTTTGAATGTATCGGATTAGGCTGGGGCCAGATTTTGACCTGCCGGGCATGCGCCCCGTTTGATACCGCGTGATAGCGGCAGGCTGCCACCAAAGACCAAGAGGAACGTCATGTCCCATCGTCAATATGACCGCATTGAAACCCCCGAAAGCCTGATCGCGAGCTTGCGCGATTTGCTGGGGGATCGCCTGTCGACTGCTGCTGCTGTTCTGGAACAGCATGGCAAGGATGAAAGCTGGCACGCGGCGTCCCCACCCGATGCGGTGGTGTTTGCCACCTCGACCGAAGAAGTCGCGAAGGTTGTCAGCCTTTGCGCGCAGTATGAAGTTCCGATCGTGCCGTTTGGCACCGGATCGTCGCTTGAGGGGCATGTCGCGGCCCTTCGCGGCGGGATTTGCATCGATCTTTCGCGGATGGATGCGATCCTTGAGGTCAATAACGAGGATCTTGATTGCCGGGTTCAGGCCGGGGTGACGCGCGAACAGCTTAACGATCATCTGCGCGATACCGGTCTGTTTTTCCCGATTGATCCGGGGGCGAATGCCTCCATCGGCGGCATGACGGCAACCCGCGCATCGGGCACCAATGCGGTGCGCTATGGCACCATGCGCGATAATGTCCTGAACCTGACGGTGGTGACACCGGATGGCAAGATCATCAAGACCGCCAACCGGGCGCGCAAATCATCGGCGGGTTATGACCTGACGCGCCTGTTTGTCGGGTCCGAAGGGACACTTGGCGTGATTACCGAAATCGCCTTGAAGCTGTATGGCATCCCCGAAGCGATGTCGGCAGCCGTTTGCGCCTTCCCAAGCGTTGATGCAGCGGTCGATACCGTGATCCTGACCATTCAGGCCGGTATTCCGGTGGCGCGCATCGAGTTTCTGGACGAGATGCAAATCCGGGCGATCAACAATTATTCCAAGACCGATCACAAGGAAGCGCCGACCCTGTTTTTCGAATTCCATGGCACCGAAGCCGGTGTGAAGGAACAGGCGGAGTTTGTGCAGTCGGTGGCCGAGGAATTCGGGGCGGAGGAATTCCAGTGGGCCACCCGTCAGGAAGACCGCAACAAGCTTTGGGCCGCACGCCACAAGGCCTATTATGCGTCGCTTCAGCTTGAACCGGGCAAGGCCGGGATGCCGACCGATGTTTGCGTGCCGATTTCAAAACTGGCCGAGGCAATCCGCGAAACGCGGGCAGATTGCGATGCCAGCCCGCTGACCTGCACGATTGTCGGCCATGTCGGCGATGGCAATTTCCATACCCTGATCCTGCTGGACCCCGAAGATCCGGCACAGATGGCCGAAGCCAAACGCCTGCATGATCGCATGGTGGAACGTGCGCTTAAACTGGGCGGGACATGTACCGGCGAACATGGCATCGGTTATGGCAAACTTGATTTCATGGAAGCCGAACATGGCCCGGATACGATTGCCCTGATGCGCGCCATCAAAGGCGCCATTGACCCCAAAGGATTGATGAATCCGGGCAAGCTTATTCCGGGGCTTTGAGGTCGTCCGGTCAATCTGTCAGATACATGCAAAACGGGGCCCAAGAGGCTCCGTTTTTTGTGCGGTAATATCGGGTATCGGATCAGAAACGGACGGACATGGACAGCGATCCGAACTGATCGCCCTTGTCCTGGCCTTCGAATTCGGCGGTACGATAGACGTGGGTGTAGGTAAAGCGCGCCTGACCGACAATGACGGCAAAGCCGATTTGCAGATCGCCAACCAGCGGTTCCTTGTCGATGGAATTGCTGTCGCGGAACGTGTTGCCATCAAGGGTGATGTCACGCAGCACCCAGCGACCGGCAGCCCCGGCAAACAGATAGCCGCTGACGGGGAAGCCGCGTGTGTCGGGGACAAAGAAATCCGAACCCGGCAGGCTGGGGCGGATGCGCGGCGGGCCGTAATCGCCCGGCAGGTCAAAGCCCAGCCGGAACATGGTGCCAAGTTCAGCATTGGTATAGGCATTGCCCAGCATGAAACCGGCATGCGGGGTGGCGTCATATTCAAGACCGAGAACATCGCCTTCGAACCAGCTTCTGTATTTGCGTTCATAAGCCAGATTGACGATCGGTTCGTTGTGGATCTGGTTGTCCCAGCCTTTGGGGTCGGGGCTGTCGATCATTTCGTGAACGACTTTCTGGGTATTGTCGGCAAAGGATGCAGGCCCGACAACGCCAAGGGTCAGTTCAAGGGTGTCGATCCGCGAATAGTTGCTGTCGTCGTCGCGTTGCAATCCGGTATCGGACAGAAGCCCGACACTGCCATACAGCAAGCCGGACACCGTTGGTGTAATGCTGGTCCTGATTGTTTTTGGTGAACAGATCGTTTTCAACCGATAGCGACACCCCCCATTTATCATCGGGGGTGCGGGTCGATTGCGGACCGGATGCGGTGTTTTGCTGGGCATGGGCGATGTTTGCCATGGTCAGAACACCAAGGACGGGCAGCGATGCCAGAAGACGTTTCGAAATGGTTTTGGGCGATGTCATCGAATGCTCTGATCATTATTGACGCGCAATTTCCGGACCATGAAATCGATCACGGTTCTGATTTTACGCAGTTTATGACGTTGCGGTGCACATATAGCATAAAGGCCCAGCTCGCGCGGGGCGAAATCATCCAGAAGACTGACAAGCCTGCCATCTTGCAGTAAATCGTCGACAACCAGACGCGGTGTCAGCGTGATGCCGCAACCTTGCAGCAGTGCGTCACGCTTCGCAAGGCTGCTGTTGACATAAAAGCGGCCTTTGACCTGAACGCTGCGTTCATGTTCACCATCAACGAAGGTCCAGAAACCCGGGCGGCTGTCATTGGTGTAAACAAAGCAGTTGTGGTGCAACAGATCCTCTGGCCGGGTTAGCGGGGGTGATTTGGCGATATAGGCGGGGCTTGCGCATAAGACTCTGGAATAGCCGCATAATCGCCGGGCAATAAGGCTTGAATTGGGCAGCGATTCACTGACCCGGAGGGCGATATCAAATCCTTCGTCCACCAGATCGACGACCTTGTCATTGAGTTCAAGTTCGATGGTCAGTTCGGGATAGGCATCGATCATTTCGGCAATCATCGGGGACAGTTGCCGGATGCCAAACGACATCGGGGCGGCGATGCGCACCCGTCCGCGCGGCCCGTCGTTAAGATCGCGCACGGTTTCATCCGCATCGGTCATGTCATCCAGAATGACGGTAATCCGCGCGAGATAGGTTTCGCCCGCCTCGGTCAGGCTCATGCGGCGCGTGGTGCGCGCGATCAGCTGCACGCCAAGCTGATCTTCAAGCGCGTTGATATGCTTGGTCATCGAGCCGGGTGTCATGTTGAGTTCGCGGGCGGCGGCGGCAAATGTGCCACGTTCGGCGATTTTACGAAAACATTCCAGTGCGCGCAGACGGTCCATTCCTGTTCCCCGTATTCCGGTCAAACAACCCTATAATTTCCATACTGGAAATAAACTACGATCAAATAGCGGCAAGATCGACTGGTAATGTTGTGTTAGTTTCACCAAAATTGAAATTGCCTGCGCGCCCCACATATCCGCGCAGGCCCGAGGAAGGATCACGACCATGAGCGCCACCTGGCTCAAACCTGTTTTATTGCTGATTGGTTCCGGAACGATGGGCGGCAGTTCGATCCTGCTGTCAAAGGTTGCGGCACAGGAAGGTATTCCCGCCCTTTCCTATCTGTTCTGGCAGTGCCTTGGTGCCGGATTGATTTTGGCGATATTGTCGGTCGGGCGGGGTGGTTTGCCGCCGTTGCGGGCCAGGTATATCCGGTATTATTTTGTGGCCGGTCTGGTCAGTCTCGCGATCCCGATGGGGCTTGGTTATTTCATGGTGCCCTATATCGGGGCATCGATGGCCGGTGTGTTTACCGCCCTGCCGCCGCTGATGACATACCTGATTTCGATGGGGATCGGGATTGAAACCGCGCAATTCAAGCGCCTGATGGGGTTGATGGTCGGTTTTTGCGGTGTGCTGTTTTTGTATGTGCCGCAGATCAGTGCACCCGATAGCACCCTTCTGGTTTACCTGCTGGTGGCGGCCCTGATCCCGGTCAGTCTGGCGGTTGGCAATGTTTACCGGACCGTGGCATGGCCCGCGGGGGCGTCGCCGCTGACGCTGGCGTCGGGGATGATGCTGGCCAGTGCGATCCTGTGCCTTGGGTTCGAAACCGGACGGGACCAGTTGCATGTGCCCGATTTCGGCAATGGCATGGCGTGGC
This sequence comes from Thalassospira permensis NBRC 106175, assembly GCF_000714555.1. Taxonomy (NCBI): domain Bacteria; kingdom Pseudomonadati; phylum Pseudomonadota; class Alphaproteobacteria; order Rhodospirillales; family Thalassospiraceae; genus Thalassospira; species Thalassospira permensis. The sequence continues at coordinate 105,498 of NZ_AUNC01000056.1, forward strand.
TGATCATCGGGGTTCAGATGGCGGTCGCCAGCATGATGTATATCTGCCATTTCGAATTGCAGCGCGTGGCAGGCCCGGTATTCCTCAGCCAGATCGGCTATGTCATGGCGCTAACCAGTCTTGCGGGGGGTACGTTGCTTCTGGGGGAAACATTGCGCCCGGAACTGATCGTGACACTGGCTTGTGTGGTGGCGGGGACGTTCCTTGTCCGGCCCGCACGCCCATCGGATCGTCGGGCTTCGGCGACCAGTTAGGGGCTCGATGCCTGCTTTGAGCGCGCCCTTGAGCAAAGAAAACCACCGCCCGTATCGCCGGGCGGTGGTTTGTATTTCGGGGTATCTGGCGGTGGGGCGGATCGTGCCGTTGTGTCCCTATTTACGGGGCGTCATGCCTTCGTTTTCGCCTCTTTCAATTGCCAGTTTGTCGACGCGCGACATCATCGATGGCGCGTCTGACAATTCGGTTTCCTCGGCACATTGATGGCGATCACGAAGCACGGCAAGGTCGAAATCGCGCGGGTCGATATTGAATATTTTGGGTTCAATGATGGTGGTTGCCGTGCGGATCATATGCAGCGTGGTTCCGGTCCGCTTGTAGGAAACGAAAGACAGCCCTTCGAGCATTTCTTCTTCGGTTTCAACATTGTACGAGCCCGCCGGGAAACTGTGATCGAAGCCTTTCAGGTGGAAAGGATGGTGGAAGGCGTATGTTTTCTGGATGGTTCTGATGGTCGTCATGTCATGAGGCTCCATTTGCGGTGGCCCCGGCAAAGACCCTGTCCGATGGTGCGCGGGACATTCGGCGGGGAGGGCAAAATCATTTTACGAGCGCAGCGGATATCCTTCGTCCGGCTCTTTTTTTGGCAAGGGAGCCGGTGTGCTGAACGGACAGCCTTCAAGCGGAAATTCTGATTGTGCCGTGGATATGTGAAGTATCCTGTTCGAAGATGTTTTCATTTCATTTCACATGTTTCATTTTGTTTTGAATATTATTGTACGCTGATCCGGTTATTTTATCGAATGTTCTATTTTTGTTTTTTGATGGATAAATAAACACAGATCAGTGCACGGGTTTCAAATTTGTATAATCATGAAAGAATGAATTTTTTCCGTTTGGATAGGTTCTTTATCTTGGCGGCCACTCGATTGAACGAGGGCATCATGTCGCTTACATTCCTGATACTGATGATTTTGGGATCGATATTTGTCGTGACCATGCCAATCTGGTCTTTTAGCCGCAGGTGGGGCTATTACCCATGTTCGATAATACTTGTGATGATTGTCGTTATTGCGGGCGTATCATTCACAAATGATGTGAAGCTGTTTTTCTAATGTAATGCCAAGATAAAAACTTTGCCGGATACAAACACAGGTTAGTTCTGTGCTTTGGAATTTCGGTTAAAAGTCATCATGAATGCTGAATGTTCAGTTATTCAAATTCGGTTTTTTCAGGGCAATACTTGTCGCCCACAGTCGGACCCCCGATGCTCAAGACAAGTCCCCCTATATTGCCCTCATGAAATCAAGACTTAAGGTCAATGGCTATGAAAGAACAACAGAGTTCAGGGCAGTCCGCTGCCGAGAAAATGAAGACTGTCAAGGCTGCCTGGGACAAGGCACCTTCCGGTCCGAAAAAAGAAGCGGCGTTGAAGCATTATCAGGCTGCCGAAACGGCCCAAAAGGCCAAAAACGATCCTGAATGTATCAAATCGCTCGACGCAGCGACCAAAGCTTTGAACTGAACTTTGATGTCCTACCCCTATTGACATCTTCCATCCCGGCGGTTTCGTCGGGGTGGTTTTTTTCAAACAGGCCATGACGCAACAGCAGGATTTCACCTGAGTACACAGGAGGCTTCCATGAGTGTCCGCACGATCAGCAATGTTTACCGTTTCAAGCATCCGTTCAATTTGACAGGCCGTACACGAAATCTGCCAGCCGGTACATATTGTGTAGAGACATACGAAGAGCTGGCGGAGGGCGATAGTTTCGTCACCTATCAGCCGGTCCTGTCGCTTTTGCATATCAATGGGACGCCGACTTCCGATGCGGCGCGGCTTTCGATCCTGGTCAGTCTTGAAGAACTTGATCTTGCGCTGGTGATGGACGAGATCGCGGAAGAAGAACTGGCCCTTCTTGATGCCGATATTTCCGAACAGGAATTGCATTTGGTGGGCGAAATACACCGTGCAAGCCGGGTTTCATCTGCCAGATCACCCTTTGCGATGGTTATTCGCTGACATCCCGATATCTGCGACCAAGGCATTTTGATCCGATCAACGGGCCGGGCGATATCGCCCGGTTTTCCCGGTTGATTTGGGCTATTCATTTCATTTTGAAATTCAATAATATCACAAACAGGAGAGTGTAAATGTTTGGTTTCCAGGGTGGCGAAACAGCCGAAGCCGTGACCCGCAAAAAGGGTTACCTCAGGGATGCGCAGAAGCATTGGAAATTCCTGACGCATTATGATCTTTCGACGATCCGGACCAAGGGGCAGTTTTGCAATATGATCAAAGTCCGCGCCAGCCTGTCCGAAGAGCAGGCGACAAAGGATGTCGATGCGTGGATGGCAGGCAAGGTTTTTTGATCGCACGGGGGTGATCGATGCCCGGTATGGCCGGATCAATGCCGGATGATGGGCTCGTCCTGATCAAGGTAGCCGACCTGAAAATCGGCAAGGGCGATCAGCTTTTCAAGATTGTTGAAATGCACGATCCCCTTCTGGAAGGTCATCAGATCCTGTTCGCGCAATTGGCGCAGTACACGATTGATATGGATCGCGCTTAGGCCCAAGGCATCGGCCAGAAGGTATTGTGACAGCGGGCAGGGGTAGCTGTTTGGGGTGCCGACCCCGATCAGATTCAATCTGGTCCCCAGTTCCAGCAGGAAGTGGGCCGTGCGCACAATCGCAGACCGGCGGCCGATATTTACCAGATGTTCGACAACCATCGCCTCATCGCGCGACGCTGCCCAGAGAATGGCACTTGCCAGACGGGGGGATTTCGCGAAGGTGGATTTCATGTTCTGGGCTGATATTTCAGCGATTGTGATTTCGGTTATCGCTTCGAAGCTGTGATCCGAGGTCCGCAGCAACAGGCTGCGCAGGCCGAGGAAGTCGCCAGGAATTTGAAAATCGATGATCTGGCGCGTGCCATCGGGCAGCAGTTTGTAAGACGCGACCCAGCCATCAAGCAGGATAAAGGCATTGTGTGCCCGCTGTCCTTCGTGAACAATTTCGCGCCCGGCGGAAAGTGTGATCAATCTGTGTGGTAGCGAAGAAAATGTAGAAATTTCATTATCGGTCAGATCGATGAAAGATTTCAGCTTTTTAACAACAAATTTTGTAGACGAAATCATGTGTTTTTCTTTCATGACAAAATAATAAAAATTATTATGCCAATATTTTCAAAATCCTGATCTGTGTTTACGCTGGTTGTGAAACATGATGATAAATCTTTTGGTCATATTTCGCAAGATAGATGCGATAAATTCAAGATTATTTAAAGGATAAATAAAATGGATGATCAATACAGCGTTCAAGGTGCTGCTGCCCTTTCGATTTGCGAGTCTCTCTTGCTTTGTCTGGGAGATATGGGCCTTATGACGGACAAGGATGTTATCGGTATTCTTGAAGATGCGGCCAGCGCGCATGTCACCGGCGAACCCGGGGTGGAAGTGGACGGCCATCATCAGGCCGTTCATGATCTGATCAAAGCAATCATCAAAGGTGGCAATTCGGTACGGCATCCCGCTTAGTCGGGCGTAACGGTTTTCGGCAAATGCTTTTCAGGCGGAAATATTCAATATCCCGACATGAAGGGGCGGAGATTCTGCATCGCGCAAAATCCCGCCCTTTTTTGTGATGCGTTTCGATGTCTGTGACATTGAAGGTCGTCAATGTTGTCAGATCTTATTTGTGCGCTTTATCGGAAACTTTTGTTTCCGGGGTGCCTTTGGGGACCTCGATCTGGCCAAAAAGGGACTGGGTCATTGCGATGATGGTGTTGGTCTGATCGGCGAATGCGGCATTGGTGTCTTTTAGCCAGGTTTGCTGCGCATCCATCAGGTCCGACCAATCCGTGCATTCCTGACACGTCTGGTAAAGCTGTACATTGGCCTTGATCCGGCCTGCGACAAATTCCCCAAGCTTTGCAGGAACGACCTGCATGCTATTGGCGATGGCTTCGGAATTGTTTTTAACCGTCGATGCAAGCGGTCCGTTAAAAACTTCGAGAAGGGGCGCGGGAATTGAGGTGGCCGTTTTGTCGGCTTCGACAGTTTTCTGTGTCATGCGCGTGTGCCTTAAACAAGGCTCGACGGAACTTCCGCCAAGCTATCGAAAGGTTTAGCACATGGGGCATCCGGGCTAGCTAACACGGGTTAGTTTTGCCGGGTTTCTTTTGGCAAAAACAAAGGCGCAAGGCTGCTTTCAGGCATCCTTGCGCCGATGTGAAATGCTATTTGGCGGGGGTTATGGCACCACACGCCGCAGGCGTCGGGCTTCGGCCTTTTCAGTGTCGATCAGGCCGCGATAGGCATGCCAGCTTGAATAGCCCAGAAGCGGCATCATGACCGCAAGACCCAGCAGGAAGACCACCATGCCACACGCCGCCATGACCGCAATCATGGCTGCCCACCCGGTCAGCACCCGCCAGTTTTTGCGAAACGCCGCAACACTTATGATCAGGGCGGTGATCACATCGATATCGCGATCCACCAGAAGCGGGATCGAGACGACCGTAATGGCAAACACCATCATCGCCAGCACACCGCCAAGGATGGTGCCGGTAATCAGGAAGGTGATGGCATCGCGCGAGAAGAAGGTTTCCCATACCAGCACATCAAGCGACGGGACCGAGCCATTGTAAAACAGCGCAAATAACAGCATGGCAATACGCGTCCAGGCCAGAAAGAACAGCATCAGGACGACGCCAATCGCGCCAAGCTGACCCGGATTGCGACGGAAACCGTTCAGGCTGTGCCACAGGGTGACATTTTCACCCATTTCAAGGCGGCGGCTGGTTTCATAAAGGCCAACGGCAATCACCGGTGCCAGAAGCATGAAACCGGCACCCAGCGGCAGGGTCAGATAGGGCTGACCCGATTGGAACAGGCTGAGTAGAATAAGATAACCGGCAATGACGCAAAGCCCGCCATAGGCAAGACCGATGGCGGGGGTACGTTTGAAATCGCGCCAGCCTGCTTCAAGCCATTTGCCGGACTGGTCACTTGTGACATCGCGGATGGCAATGCCTTGCGGAAGCCCGCCGATGGAACCTGTTGGTTGTTCGATTGTGGTTTCGGACATCTGCATCCTCCCTGCACCCTGTTGATCAGAATTGATCAAGGTGGCTGATACACAGGCTCAACGCCCTGATGGTGTGTTCTTTTTTGTTTATAGTATCACTTCGCAAAACAATTGCCAGTATCGGCTGTGTTCAATAGCACAGGTTTTTCATATGAGGATGCGGGGGCAGTTTTCCATAGGGGATGCTTGATTACCGCTGGTCTTGCTCACAAATTCATAGGTGAACCGGTAAAAGGGAAATGCGCGTACCGAAAACGTGCGGAAATGGTATCATCAACCAACTTATTGCCATTTTCTGTTGCGACGAGCGGTACGAGCCATATGCTACTGAGATAAATACAACATCGCACCGCGCAAACATGTCTGTTTCAGCGGTGCCGAGCAAAAAGCGGAGCCGGACTGTTGAAAAAGATCCTTGCCGTGATTGGCGCCATTCTGGTTGTGATCATCGCTGCCCTGTTGGTCATTCCTTCCCTGATTGACTGGAACGGTTACAAGCCACAGATCACCCAGGCAGTGCGTGAAGCAACCGGTCGCGATCTTGAAATTCGCGGCGATCTTTCGATGTCCGTTCTGCCGTTCCCGGCATTGTCGGTCGAGCAGGTGACGCTTGGCAACCTGCCCGGCGCGCAGGATCCCGACATGGTGTCGGTCAAGGAAGTCCGGGTTTCTGTCGCCCTGATGCCGCTTCTGACCGGCAATGTGCAGGTGACCGAGATCAGCCTGATTGATCCGGTGATTTCCATCGAGACATTTGAAGACGGCAGCAACAATCTGGTGTTTGATCCGGCACAGGCCGCACCAAGCGGGCCGGATGCCGGCACGATCACGACACCGCCATCCGCCTCCCCGGCACCGAATGGTGAACAGGCGGCACCCGATGCACAATCGGGCGGAAGCGACGGCGGATCATCCGATTTTGCCAGCACGATCCAGATTGACCGTCTGGAAATCGAAAATGCGACAATCCTTTATCACACACCGGGCAGCACGGAGCGGATCGAGGGGCTGACGCTTGGCGTTTCGGCCGACAGCCTGAAGGGGCCGGCAAAGGGCGAGGGATATGTTTTCTATCGCGGGATTCCGCTGACGTTTAATTTCAATGTCGGCGAAATCAGCCAGACCGGCCCGTTCCCGGTCGGCATGCAGATTGGCATCGACAAGGTCGATGGCGGTATCAATTTAAGCGGTCAGGTTGATCTTTCGGCGGAATATCCGGGCTTTAACGGCCAGATTGACGGCAAGTTTGATGATCTGCGCGAAGCGGCCCTTCGGATTGCAGGCGAAGGTGCCGATATTCCCGATATCGCCGCCAAGCCGTTCAATCTGGGCGGGCAGGTTGCCGCCAACGCCAAATCGGTCACGGTTAATGACCTGTCGATCCGATTTGGTGAAACCCGTGGATCGGGGGCAATTGCGATTGATCAGGACCCGAAAATGCGGGCCGATGTGGCGCTGCGTTTCAATCAGCTTGATCTTGATTCAATCCTTGTGCTGACGCATATGGGCGATGGTGCCAATCCGGACACGGGTGCGGGCAGCACGGGCGACAGCGGCATGGCGACCCCGGAAAATGGATCGGCGGGCGATGCTGGTGGGCAATCCATTCCGTCGCAGGGGGATAAGACATCGGGGGCGGCCAATGGTCCGATGATCCCGGCTGATCTGACGGCATCGATTGATTTCGAAGTTGAAACCCTGATCTATAACCAGACGCCGGTGCATAATGCGCGGATCAATGCCGCGATTGCCAACAGCAAGATCACATTGAACGAAGTTTCCGCCGGTTTGCCGGGGGGGACGGATTTCTCGGTGTTTGGCAGCATTTCGGGCGAAGGTCCGAAGCCGAGTGCGGCCCTTTCCTATGAGATGGCATCGGAAAACATTCGCGCGGTTGCGCGCTGGCTTGGGGTGGATGTTAATGGCATCCGGGCGGACCGGTTGCGTCGTTTCTCGTTGACCGGTGGGGTCAAGGGAACACCTGACAAGCTTGATATTTCCGATCTGGATATGCGGATTGATGATACGGCCATTCGCGGTGCCATCGTCGCCAATCTGAGCGGCGAGGGGCTTCCGGCACTTGGTATTGGTCTTAAGCTTGATCGTATCAATCTGGATCAGTATGTTTCGGCAGCACCAGCCGCCGGAAATGGCGATGCGGCAAGCCCAGCGGGCAACGATTCCGCAACAACGGATTCCGGCACGGCAGCGAACGGTTCGGATGCGGCCCCGTCGTCGGGACCCGCGGCGGGCGGTGATGCCATGGTCAGGATGATCAAGGATGCGCTGGCGCCGCTTGATGGTGTTGCGGCCAATTATCGGTTGGCGGCTGATGAAATCATTTCATCGGGTGTGTCGATCAAGGGCATTTCGATTGATGGCAGCCTGAGCGGTTCGCAGATCACGCTGAACAATTTTGCAGTGGCCGATGCGGCCGGGCTTTCGGCAAGTGCCAGCGGTGTGTTCCGTGGCGATGTGGCTGTTCCGGCATTCGAGGGGATCAAGCTTAAAGTCACGGCCAAAACGCTGGTGCCGTTGGCGAAGCTGACGGGTATGACGCTTCCGGCACCGGCCAGCGAATATAAAAGCATTCAGGCCAATATCGGGCTGAATGGCCCGGTGACCGGCCCGAACCTTGATCTTGATGTATCCAACCCGTTGATGCAGGTGGCATTGAACGGGGTGCTGAGCGACCTGTTCGGGGCAACACCGGGCATCGATGGCAAACTTGCGATGCAGGCATCAAGCCTGAACCGTGTGTTGCCGTTGCTGGCACCGACCTATGAGCCGTCGGGCAATCTGGGGCGTCTGGTTCTGGACAGCACGGTCAAGGGCAATGCCAAGAATATCGCGCTTGATATCGCGAAGTTCGGGATCGGTCCGTTTGAAACCAGGGGTGACGTTGATTTCGACGCCACCGGGGCGCAGCCGAAACTGGCCGTGGCCCTGTCGGGCGGGGTATTGAATGTTGATCCGTTCGTGCCTGCGGCAAAACGGGCCGGACTGATGCCCGAAGGCGGTAGCGGTGCGCGCCGGGCGGCTTTCAATATGCCGACCACGATGAAGGTTACGACTGTTGATGCCCGTGACGGCACGCCGTGGGATGATACGGTGATTGATGTGTCGGCCCTGCGGTCGATTGATGCCGATATCACGGTCGCACTTGATCAGCTTGATTTCGATACCTACAGCCTTGTGAAGCCGGACCTTAAGGCGACACTCGTGACCGGGCTTCTGACCATTCAGAAATTCACCGGCCTTCTGGGCGATGGTGATCTGTCGATTGATGGCACGTTTGATGCGCGTAATTCCGATACGCCGAAGCTGGCCCTTAAAGGCAATCTTGATGGTGCCGATATCGCCAAACTGGCCCCGATCCGGGTTGCCAATGACATGGTGATCGGCGGGGCGGCGACCAGGTTCGATGTGAATGCATCGGGCAATACATCGCGCAAGCTGGTCAGTGCGTTGAATGGCACGGCGAACCTTGTTCTGAATAATGTCCGGTTCAGCAATGCCGATAAACGGTCTGCTGATCCGAAGCTGAACATCCAGGCATTGTTGCAGCAGGGCCCGCAGGCGATGGTGGTTGAAGGGGTCGGTAACAACGATCTGGTTCAGACCCTTGAAGCCGACATTGCCATCACCAACGGGATTGCCAAAACCACCCGTGTGGAAGCGACATCGCGTGTGGGGACGGCGGATGCCGATGCGACCCTTGATCTGCCGAAATGGCAGATGGATACACAGGCCGATTTCGATTTTTCCGAGAAAATCGAAGAATTGCCGCCATTTAGTGTTTACGCCAAGGGCAATATCAGCAACCCGGCGATTACCGGCCGCATGGACAAGGTCGCGATCAAGGTTCTGGATAATATCCTTGATAAGGCACTGGGCGGGAGTGGTTCATCCGATAACGGATCGGGAAGTTCGGGCAAGGATGCGGCCAAGGATGCGGCCAAGGATGTTCTGAAAGGGCTTCTGAACCAGTTCGGTCGATAGCTTTTCACAACTGTTCCAAACGTAAAACGGCCCTGCAGTGCGGGGCCGTTTTGCTATTGGCGGGATGCGGTCGGGACATGGCTGTCATAAAAAGGCAAAAAAACCTTAACAAACCGGGTTTGCTTCGACATGATCCGCGCGTCGATTCCCTTTTTAAGTAACGGTTGATCATGGTCGCAAAGAAAACCGCTCTGGATAAGGATCTCAAATGGCAGCGCCGCATGGATGCGGGTGCCGGAGAGACTGCCTCCCTGAGTGCGAAGCTCGGACTTGCGCTTGTCTTTCTTTTGGCGTGCAGCGCCTTTGTCGCCTTTCACATGGGCGGCCTGCCGCAAAGCGGATTTCTGATCGCCGCTGCGGTGATCGGCGGTTACATGGCACTGAATATCGGTGCAAATGACGTGGCCAACAATGTTGGTCCGGCGGTTGGTTCAAAGGCGCTGACCATGGTTGGCGCCCTTTTGATTGCAGCCGTGTTTGAAGCAGCCGGGGCGATTATCGCCGGTGGCGATGTTGTCGGCACGATCAAGAACGGCATTATCGACCCGACCCAGATGCCCGATGCACAGACCTTTGTCTGGGCGATGATGGCGGCCCTTCTGGCGGCTGCCCTTTGGCTTAACCTTGCTACATGGCTGGGCGCGCCGGTATCGACCACCCATTCCATCGTTGGCGGTGTGATGGGGGCGGGGATGGCAGCCGTCGGCATTGGCGCGGTCAATTGGCCGACCATGGGCACGATTGCCGCAAGTTGGGTGATTTCACCGGTTCTGGGTGGCGTGATCGCAGCCGCGTTCCTTGCCTTTATCAAGTTCAAGATTCTGTATACCGAAAATTGCGTCGAAGCGGCTCGCAAATGGGTGCCGATTTTGGTCGGTGTGATGGTATCGGCCTTCACCATGTATCTGATGATGAAGGGGATCAAAAAGATCTGGGCTGCTGATACGTGGCAGGTCATTGTTATCGGTATCGCAGCCTTTTTCGTCACCCTGTTGCCGACCCGCAAGGCCGTGCTGCATGCGTCGCGTAACATGACCGGGCGGCGCAAGGAAATCGCATCGCTGTTTCGCATTCCGCTGGTCGTGTCCGCAGCCCTTCTGTCATTCGCGCATGGATCAAACGATGTGGCGAATGCCATTGGACCGTTGGCCGCCATCGTTTCGGGTGTTGATAGCGGCGAGATCGTGACATCGGCCCCGATCCCGATCTGGGTGATGGTGATTGGGGCGATTGGTATTTCTGCCGGTCTGATCCTGTTCGGGCCGAAACTGATCAAGACGGTCGGATCGAAAATCACCAAGCTTGATCCGATCCGGGCCTATACCGTGGCGCTGTCGGCGGCATTGACGGTGATTGTGGCATCCGCGCTGGGTCTTCCGGTCAGTTCGACCCATATTGCGGTCGGTGCGGTGTTTGGGGTCGGGTTTCTGCGTGAAACGCTAAGCCATCGTCGCCGGATGGATAGTGCGCCGATGCTGGTCGGTGCGGAACAGGAAAGTGACGAACAGAAACAGCATATCGAAGCCCTGCGCCAGCTTGACCCGGCACAGGCCGAAAAGGCCGAGAAGAAACTGCGCAAGCGGTTGCTGGTGCGGCGTCGGTATGCGGTGACGATTGCGACCGCGTGGGTGATCACGGTTCCGGCCGGGGCGTTCCTTGGCGCGTTGCTGTTTTTCACCATTCGCGGGATCATGCTTTAATTCCGTCGGAATTAGGCGCAGAATTGACGTTTCGCGGCACGGTGCTCCTCCTTTTCCCCGGAGCAGCTTGTGGCGATCTGCAGCGGCGGTCAGGCTTTGTCTGACCGCCGTTTTTCCTTGACGCCTGGGGCCTGCAAGCGTAATTACCCCAACCATAATTTGGATAAAACCCGTGCCGAATCGTCGCCCAATCAAAGTGGGCCGCGAGATTTCCTATGCGTGCGTTCTGCTTTTGGTCAGGATTTTGGTTAAGGAAAAACGATGAAAGCCATCATTATTGGCGTTCTGGCAATGGCCGTGACGGTTGTTGCATCGAACATTCTGGTTGAATATCCGCTGCCGGGCGTTTTGGCCGATTGGCTGACTTATGGGGCGTTTACCTATCCGGTGGCGTTTCTGGTGACCGATCTGACCAACCGCGCACGCGGGGCAGCGGCGGCACGCCTTGTCGTGCTGGCCGGGTTTGCGATTGCGGTTGTTCTGTCGTTGATCGTTGCCGATACGCGTATTGCGATTGCATCGGGCACGGCGTTTCTGATTGCGCAGATGCTTGACGTGACGGTGTTTGACAGGCTGCGCCGGGCGGTCTGGTGGAAAGCCCCGCTGATTTCATCGGGGATCGGGTCGGCAGTGGATACGGCCTTGTTCTTTTCCATCGCGTTTGTCGGTACCGGGCTTCCGTGGCATACATGGGCGATGGGCGATTTCAGCGCCAAGATCATCATGGCGCTGACCTGTCTGGCACCGTTCCGTTTGCTGATGGCAATCATTACCCCGCGCCTGAATATCGAACCGGCAAAAGGGTGATGCAGGGCTGATATTCCGACGCGATGCCTTGAGGTTTTGCAAAGGGGGGCGGTATAAGGCGCCCCTCTGATTTTTTCTGATAATTGCAGGTTTTGTTTTTCTGATGAAAGTCGATCTGTTCGATTTCGATCTGCCGCGTGAGTGCATTGCCGAACATCCGGCCAACCCGCGTGACAGTGCCCGCATGCTTGATCTGACGGGCGGGCAGACGCATGACCGCATCGTTCGTGAATTGCCCGAAATCCTGCGGCCCGGTGATCTTCTGATTTCCAATGATACCCGCGTGATCCCGGCGCGCCTGTTTGGCAAGCGCGGGGATGCGGGCATTGAAGTGACCCTGCACAAGCAGGAAGGTCTTGCGCAATGGCGCGCCTTTGCCAAACCGGCCAAGAAGCTGCGCGTTGGGGAAACCTTCAAGGTCGCCGATGATTTCGAAGCCGAGGTCATGGAAAAGAAAGACGGCGGCGAGGTGTTGCTGCGCTTTAACGTTGCCGGGGCTGATCTGATTGCCGCGCTTGAAAAATATGGCGTGATGCCGTTGCCACCCTATATCCGGCGCGACAAGGGTGGGGATCATCAGGACAGATCGGATTATCAGACGATTTTCGCCCAGCATGACGGCGCGGTGGCAGCCCCGACGGCAGGTTTGCATTTTACCCCGGAATTGCTGGCAGCGATTGATGCGCGCGGCATTGCGCGGCGCACGATCACGCTTCATGTCGGGGCGGGCACGTTTTTGCCGGTCAAGGTGGATGATACCGAAGACCACAAAATGCACGCCGAATGGGGCAGCATATCGCCCGAAATCGCCAGCCTGATCAATGAAACGCGCGCCAAGGGCGGGCGGGTTGTTGCGGTGGGCACCACGTCGCTTCGGTTGCTTGAAAGTGCAGCGCGCGAGGACGGGGTGGTTGAACCGTTCGAGAACGAGACCGACATCTTTATCACGCCGGGCTATAAATTCCGGGCAGTGGATATGCTGCTGACCAATTTCCATCTGCCACGGTCAACACTTTTCATGCTGGTATCGGCCTTTGCCGGGTTTGAGCGCATGAAGGCGGCCTATGGCCACGCGATTGAAAACAAGTACCGTTTCTATTCCTATGGCGATTGCAGCCTGCTTGAATGCGCCAGCAAGATTGAAAAAAGCTGATGACTGAATTCCGTTATGAACTTCTGGCGACCGACGGCAAGGCCCGTCTCGGCCGCATTCATACCGCCCACGGCGTGATCGATACCCCGGCCTTCATGCCGGTTGGCACGGCTGCCACGGTCAAGGGCATGTTGCCGGAAAATGTCGCCGATACGGGTGCGCAAATCCTTTTGGGCAATACATACCACCTGATGCTGCGCCCCGGTGCGGAACGCATTGCACGCCTTGGCGGTTTGCACAAATTCATGAATTGGGACAAGCCGATCCTGACCGATAGCGGCGGGTATCAGGTGATGTCGTTATCCAAGCTGCGCAAGATTACCGAAGACGGTGTTACGTTCAAAAGCCATATCGACGGGCGCAAATTTGCCCTGTCGCCGGAACGTTCGATGGAAATCCAGCATCTGCTGGGATCGACGATTACCATGGCGTTTGACGAATGCACCCCGTTCCCGGCGACCGAACAGCAGGCCGCAGATTCCATGCGCATGTCGATGCGCTGGGCCAAACGGTCCAAGGATGCGTTTGTCGAGCGCGAAGGCTATGCGCTTTATGGCATTCAGCAGGGCAGCGTTTTTGAAAATCTGCGGCGAGAAAGTTCCGAAAAGCTGGCCGAGCTTGATTTGCCGGGCCATTCGGTCGGCGGTCTTGCAGTTGGCGAGGGCCAGCAGATCATGTTTGATACGCTTGATTTCTGTGTCGATATGCTACCCGCCAACAAGCCCCGTTACCTGATGGGGGTTGGCAAGCCATCGGACCTTGTGGGCGCGGTGATGCGCGGGATTGACCAGTTTGATTGCGTTTTGCCGACCCGGTCGGGCCGCAATGCGCAGGCCTTTACCCATCGCGGCACGCTGAACCTTAAAAACGGGCGGCATCGCGATGATGACCGTCCGCTGGATGATCAATGCAATTGCCCGGCCTGCACCAAATATTCGCGCGCCTATCTGCATCACCTGATCAAGGCGGGGGAGATTTTGGGCGCGGTTCTGCTGACCTGGCATAACCTTGCCTATTATCAGGATCTGATGCGTGGCATGCGCGAGGCCATTGCCGCGGGCCGCATGGAACAGTTCGCCCGTGATTTTTATGCAGGCCAGGAAGGCGGGGATATTGATCCCGTGCCGATCATCGAGGATTAATCACATGGCTGATCAAACCATTTACGACAACCTGACTATGCTGGGCGGCACCACCGAACAGCCCGCCAGCCCGGATGAAGCGGTTCTTGAACGGGTGCAGAACCCGCAGGCCGGAACCGATTACTGCGTGCGGTTTGTCGCACCGGAATTCACATCGCTTTGCCCGATTACCGGTCAGCCGGATTTTGCCCATCTGGTGATTGACTATGTGCCGGGGGATTGGCTGGTGGAAAGCAAGTCGCTGAAGCTGTTTCTGACGTCGTTTCGCAATCATGGATCATTCCACGAGGATTGCACGGTCAAGGTCGGCAAACGGATTGCCGATATGATTGATCCGAAATGGCTCCGCATCGGCGGATACTGGTATCCGCGCGGCGGCATTCCGATTGACGTGTTTTACCAGACCGGCCCGGCCCCCGACGGGGTGTGGATCCCCGATCAGGGTGTTGCGCCCTATCGCGGGCGTGGCTAGTAGCTGGGCTCACCGGAATTGATGCGAAATCAAGGGCTGCTGTCGGGAAACCGGTGGCAGCCTTTTGTTTTGGGGCATTACCGGTATGTATAGTTATTAACAATGCGAATTATTCTCATTGTTTTGGGTTTTGGTTCTTGCTAATAGACGGGCGGGCAGGATGACCTGCGACACTTGGCAACGATATGTTTGGGCAAGGCCATGGCGCGCAACAGCGCATCGGTTCTGATCGCAAGCTTTCAGGAAAATTACGAACAGCTTTTCCGGTTTCTGACCCGAAAGCTGGGCGGGGACCATGAACGCGCAGCCGATGTGGTGCAGGATACCTATGTGCGGCTTGCCGATGCCCCCGATCAGGGCGACGTGATCGACAATCCGCGTGCCTATATCTATCGGGTGGCCGGGAACCTTGCAATTGACGGGATCAGGCGGGAAAAACGCATCACCGCCCATCACGATATGGACGAGGATACCAACGCGATCCACGATCCCAAACCCGGCCCGGAAAACATCGTGCTGGATCGCGAACAGATTTTACTGCTTGATAAAGCATTGGAAAAGCTGCCAGAAAAGCCACGTATGGCGTTGCTGATGTTTCGGGTCGACGGGTTGTCACACAGTGAAATTGCCGCGCGTCTTGGCGTATCAAACAGCATGGTCGCGAAATATATCGTGCGCGCCCTGCAACATTGCCGTGACGAGCTTCTGCGCGAGGGCGAAAAATAATGGCAAAAATCATTGTAGATTTGCCCATGCCCAAACGTCTTAACAATATGGGCCATGCATTGGTGGCCGTGCGGGACCATTTTCGGGGTATCGGGTTTTGAAGACCGGGTTATCGGATCAGCAACCAGCCAGCAGGCCATTGACCGCCGATCTTGGCGATCAGGCGATTGAATGGCTGGTGATGCTGCAATCAGGCGATGCCACGTCGCGCGATCATGCGGCCTTTGCCGACTGGTGCGCGCAAAGCCCCGATCACGCCCGTGCCGCGGCCGAGGCCCAAAGCCTTTTTGCCGCCATCGGTCAAACCAAAGTCGCGCAGCAATGGCAGGAAAATCCCGACATTCAGAACGAGATCGGCAGTTTCCGATCCCCCGCGCCGGGGGCCGCAGCGCCCCGCAGACAACGTAGGCTGCAACCGGCACGAAGCCGGGCAGTTTGGCTCCGGCCCGGACGCCTTGCCATTGCGGGGGCAATGATTTGCGCCTTGATGCTGGCGATCTTTGGCGGGTTGGAAGCAACCGGGCCGATTGCGCGCTGGACATCGGATTACAGCACGGCCATCGGGCAGCAGCGGGTGGTGACGCTGCCCGATGGATCGATTGCACACATGAACACTGCATCGGCCCTTTCCGTTGATTTTTCCGGCCCACGCCGCGAAATCCGCCTTGAAGCGGGCGAAGTGATTTTTGACGTGGCAAAGGATGCCGATCATCCGTTTATTGTTTCCGCCAATGGCGGGGCGGCGCGCGCGGTTGGCACGGTTTACGGGGTGCGGCTTGAGGACGGTGGGGCGAATGTCACCGTGCGCGAAGGCATTGTCGAAGTGACCCGTGGCGACAGTGAGCCGGTGCGGATCACCGTCGGGCAGCAGGCGCATTATGACACCGATGGTGGATTGAGAAAGATTACGGATGCCGATCTTGCGGCCTATGGCAGTTGGCAGCGCGGTAAGCTTATTTTCAATCAGCGGACGCTTTCGGATGTGATGGCGGAACTGCAACGCTACCAGCCGGGCAGGATCGTTGTGGCGCGCGATACGTTGCGCGACCTTAAGGTTACGGGTGTGTTCGAAACGACTGACCTTGATGCGGTTTTTGCCTCTATCGCGCAAACGACATCCGCACGCGTTACCCGGTTGCCGTTGCTGACGATCATCTATTGATCCTTCTGGCGAAGGCCACGGGTTCCGGGCTTTTTCCCGATCTGAAAATTTTTTGAATTTTTTACTGCAAATCACGTTAGCCGGTTTCGTCTCAGAAATAACAGCGAATGATTTCGGTTCTTAATTTCATTCGCATTGGGGTTTCTGACGAAAAGGCTTATGGAATGAATACAAACGTTTGTGTGGCCCGGCGGATGATGCTGATGGGCTGGAAACGCCGTCTTGCGGTAACCACGGTGATTTCCGGCGTTGTTGCTATTGCACCGTTTTGTGCGACGGCGGCCGATATTGCCGCGTCGCGCGACAATGCCGAAATCGCACAGGCGAGCGTGATTGATTTCAACATCCCGGCACAGGACCTTGATCGGGCTCTGACCAGCCTTGCCGATCAGGCAGGCGTGCGTCTGTTCTTTCCGTCCGGCGGAATTTCCGGTGTTCAGGCATCCGCCCTTCAGGGGGAAATGACGGTTGATCAGGCGCTGGGCCAGCTTCTGAGCGGGACGGGTTATACGTGGCGCTTTACCGAGGATAACACGGTCACGATTGAACAGATCGCCGCCAGTGGTGAAACGGTGCTTGATCCGGTGCGGGTCGAAGCCAATGCGGTCACCGAAACCGCAGATGGCCCGGTGGACGGCTATGTCGCGACCCGGTCGCGTGCGGCGACCAAAACCGGCACACCGATCCTTGAAACAGCGCAAAGCATTAGCGTGGTGACCAAGGAGCAGATGGAAGATCAGGGATCGCAGACGGTGATGCAGGCGATGCGCTATACCCCCGGTGCCTTCACCGGCCAGGTCGGTGCGTCAAACCGGTACGATTACATTATCCTGCGCGGCCTGGTGGATCGCAGCATCGATAATATCTATCTCGATGGCCTGAAAACCATGAGCGATGATTCGACCTATAGCTCGATGCAGATCGATCCCTATTTCGTCGAACGTGCCGATGTGGTCAAAGGACCGGCATCGGTGCTTTATGGTCGCAGTTCGCCCGGTGGTCTTGTGGCACTATCAAGCAAGAAACCGCAATTCGAACAGCAGGGCGAGGTCGAACTTTCCTATGGCAATCGCAATCAGCGCGGGGTCGGTTTTGATTTCACCGGTCCGCTGGACGAGGCAGGCAAGCTTGCCTATCGCGTTGTTGGCAAGGCGGACGCCTCCGACACCCAGTTCGAAGGTACTGAAGAAGAACGTTATGCCATTGCCCCGTCGCTGACCGCCAATATCAGCGATGATACGCGCCTGACCCTGTCGGGTTATTTCCAGAAAGACCCGGAAGGCGGCACCCATAATGGCCTGCCGTCCGAAGGCACGCTTTTCCCGCGTAACGGCCAGTATATCTCGAACACTTTCTTTGACGGTGATCCGGCATTGGAAAGTTATGAGCGTACCCAGAACATGGTTGGTTACGAGTTTGAACATGATTTCGACGATACCTGGACGGTGCGCCAGAACTTCCGCTTCCTTGATGCCGATGTGCATCTTGACCAGATTTACCAGACGGGCTGGAGCGGTACCTCGAACGAGTTGACGCGAACCTATGGTGGCGGGGATGAAAGCCTTCGCGCCTTTACGGTGGATAACCAGGCCGAAGCCAATTTTGCCACCGGTGGCGTTGATCATAAGGTTGTGATGGGTTTTGATTATCAGGACCGCAAAAGCGAAAACAAATGGCTGTTTACCGGGGCATCGAACATTGATGCCTTCAATCCGGTCTATGGCAGCCCCGGGGTTGCTTTGGGAACAATCACCAACAGCAACAGCCGGTCCCTTGAACAGGCCGGGCTTTATGCCGAAGATCAGCTGGCATATGAAAACTGGCGTTTCTCGCTGGGTCTTCGGCAGGATTGGCTGGAAACCAGCAACCTGAACCGTTTGACCAATGTTGAACAGGGTGAAGACCGCAGCAAGCTGACCAAACGTGCCGGGGTTCTTTATCTGTTTGATAACGGCATCGCGCCCTATTTCAATTATTCGGAATCCTTCAATCCCAGCCTGTCGAGTGACGCATCGGGCAAGCCGCTGGAGCCGACCGAAGGTACGCAATATGAAGTCGGCGTAAAATTCCAGCCTGAAGGCAGCAAAACGATGCTGAGTGCGGCGGCATTCCATATCGAACAGGAAAACGTTGCGGTTTATAACAACCTGACAACGGCATGGGAGCCGGTTGGAACGATTGAGTCCCAAGGTATTGAGCTTGAGGCACGCACCGAACTGACCGATAATCTTAGCGTGCTGGCCGGTTACACTTATACCGATGCGTCCTTTGATGCGCCGGGGTCAGTCAAGGATGGCAATCGCCCGCAGCAGGTGCCCGAACATATGGTGTCGCTTTGGGGGCATTACCGCTTTGATCAGGGGGCGCTTGACGGGCTCGGCATCGGGGCGGGTATCCGCTATGTCGGTGAAACGGCTGCGAATGAGGCCAACACCCTTATGGTTCCGGACTACACGCTGGTTGATGTCGTGCTGAACTATGATCTGGCGCAGGTTGGCATGAACAATGCCGATTTCCGGCTGAATGTGAATAACCTGATGGACGAGGAATATGTCGCGTCCTGTCTGATTACGCAGTGGTCGGATAACTGTTATTATGGCGAGGAACGCACAATTCTGGCGACGCTGCGATATCGCTTCTGATTTCGCCCGGTGTCGACTTAAAGGCCGCAGCCATGTGCTGCGGTCTTTTGCGTTTCGGCGACAAACCTATATAAGGCAGCACAGAGAGAGAAAACGACCCAGATGTTTTGCCATGACGGTTGCTGCTGCCATCACCCTTGAAAGCCTTCAGGCCAAAGCCCGTGAAATCGGCTTTGATGTCTGTGGCGTGGCGCGCCCGCAGATTGACGAACGCAATCAGGCGCGGCTCGATGAATTTGTCGCCGCTGCCGAATATGGCACCATGGACTGGATGAATGACCCGGAACGGCTGCCGCGCCGTCGCGATCCGAAAATGCTGTGGCCGGATGTCAAATCCGTCATTGTTCTGGGTTCCAACTATGGCCCTGCGGAAAATCCGCTAACCCTTCTGGATCATCCCGACCGGGCGATGATTTCGGTCTATGCCAGAAACCGCGACTATCACGATCTGATCAAGAAACGCCTCAAACAGCTTGCGCGCTGGATGATGGAACAGGCGCAGAAAGCGGGTGCTGATGGCGAACAGGTCAAGGTGTTTGTCGATACCGCTCCGGTGCTGGAAAAGCCGTTGGGGCAGGCCGCCGGGATTGGTTGGCAGGGGAAGCATACCAATCTTGTGTCGCGCGAATACGGCAGCTGGCTGTTTCTGGGCGAGGTTTTCACGACGCTTGAATTTGATCTGGCGGCGCCGGAAATCGATCATTGCGGGTCGTGCGACAAATGCCTTTCGGCCTGCCCGACCGATGCGTTTCCGGGGCCCTACAAACTTGATGCGCGCAAATGCATTTCGTATCTGACGATCGAGCATGACGGCTTGATCCCGCCCCAGTTTCGACGCGCCATGGGCAACCGGATTTATGGCTGTGACGATTGTCTGGCGGTATGCCCGTGGAACAAGTTTGCCAGCCGGACACAGGAAATGGCCTTTATCCCGCGCGCCGAACTGACCGCGCCAAGGCTTGCCGATTTCCTTGATCTGGATGACGAGACATTTCGCAGTTTCTTTACCGGATCGCCGATCAAGCGGATCGGGCGGGCGAAGTTTTTGCGCAATGTTCTGACGGCGGTGGGCAATAGCGGGGCGGTCAATCTTGTGCCACATGTCGAGAGCCTTTTGACCGACGAAAGCCCGCTTGTGCGCGGATCGGCGGTCTGGGCGCTGTCGCAATTGATGGATGGCAAGGCGTTTGACGCCCTGCGATCCCGTCATGAACGCATGGAAAGTGATCCGGTGGTGCTGGCGGAATGGGCGCGCCCCGCGCCGTGATCCTAGTCGAACGGCACTGTTTCATAATGATAGCGCACATTGCCCGACGGATCGGTCAGTACGATGCCGAACATCGGCTTTAACGGGGCGCGTTCAACCAGTTCTTCTTCCTTTTCATGGCGCATGTCGAGAGGCTCGCCCTTCTGGCTGCTGCCACCGACATTGAACGGAATACCCTGCCAGATGCCGTTGCAGGGACGGTGCAGGTGGCCAAGGAAGATGTGCCTGATCTGCGGATGGTCTTTGACGATGACGGCCAGTTCGACGTCTGCATCCATCCGGATCGAGTCAAGGAACGGCAGGCCCATATCAAGCGGCGGGTGATGCATGAACAGGAAGGTTGGCAGGTCTTGGTGGTCTGCCAGTTCGTGTTTCAGCCAGTCAAGCCGGGCGTCGCACAATGTGCCGTGATGGGCATCGGGGACGATGGTATCGAGCATCACAAAGCGGATGCCGCCGATTGTCTGACCATGATTGATAAAGCCGTTTTCATCGCGCGGCGTATCGGGAAAGGCGGCGAGCATCGGTTCGCGGATATCGTGATTGCCGGGGATCATGATGAACGGCATGGCAAGGGTCGCGAACAGTTCGACCGCGTGGTCATATTGTTCCGGGCGGCCATGATGGGTGATGTCGCCGGTAATCACGCAGATCGTTGCATCGCTATGATATTCATTGATTTCGGCAATGACGGCACGCAGCGTATCACCCGCATGTGGTGGGCGCGAAAGGTCATCACGGGCCAGCAGATGCGTATCGGAAAGATGTATGAATTTCATAGGGATGCCTTATCATGATCGGGTGACGCCACCGGCACGATGATCGAGTTGCCGAGGATTGGGAAGATATACAGGCCGATGAGCAGCGACGTTCGCAAAAGATCTGTGACAATTGCCGGACACCGGACGAGTTTCTCGCTTGAAGATGCATTCTGGTCCGAACTTCAGGGCATCGCAACACGGCGCGACATGGCAATTGCCGAACTGGTTGCCGAGGTTGACGAAGGCCGCGACGGCAACCTTTCAAGCGCCTTGCGGTTATATGTGCTGGCGGATTTGCAGGGGCGGTTGGGGCGGGATCGTGACCCTGATATGCCATCGGGTCACGAAGAAGCAACGGAAGATCAATAAATGTGTGGACTGGCAGGGGCGACAGCCAGCGGGGAGCAACCACGTGTTCACGCAGCACTGAATGCACTTGTCCATCGGGGGCCGGATGGTGAAGGGTGTTGGTCTGATCCCGCAGGTGGGGTAACGCTTGGCGTGCGTCGGCTGATCACGACCGATCCGGGGGCTGCGGCAAATCAGCCCCTGATTTCACCCGATGGCCGGTTTGTTCTGGCGTTTAACGGTTATATTGCCGGGCATCGGCGGCGTATTTTGTCTTTGCGTGAAAAAGGTTCCGTCGTTGAAAGCGACAGTGATGCGGCGCTGGTTCTGGCGGTTCTTGGCAATGCCCTGCGTGATGGTGGTGATCCTGCCAAACCGCTTGGCGATCTTTCCGGGCAGTATGCCTTTGCGCTTTGGGATTGCGCCTTGCGGCAGCTTTGGCTGGGGCGTGATCCGGTCGGGATAAAGCCGCTTTATTTTGCGGGGTACGGCAGTGGGAATGTGGCTTTCGTGTCGGAAATTGCCGCCCTGCGATGCATCGTACCGGCCATGCCGGACCAGAATGTTTTTCCGCATTATCTTGCACATCTGTTTGTCCCGGCACCGGCGACCGGCTTTGCCAATATCCGGCAGTTACGGCCGGGGGAGCTGATCTGCTGGCAGGATGGGACCTTTGACAGTCGGGTCATTCAGCCGACCGCCTGCCATCAAGTTCGCGGGGATAACATAGTGGCCGACCTGCGCGGGGCCATTCGCCAGTCCGTCGCGGATGCGATGGATGCGGATCGGGATGTTGGTCTGCTGTTGTCCGGTGGGATGGATAGCGGTGCAATTGCCGCGATGGCATCAGACGTTGCACGTGAACGCGGGCAAAAGCCGCCACCGGGATTTGTCATGCAGTTCCGCGATGCCGGGATGGATGAAACACCACGTGCGCGGCAATTGGCAAAACATCTGGGGACGGAGCTGCATGTCGTCGTGGCACCTGACGGGCCCGAAGAAATTCTGGCGCATCTGAATGATGGCCTGCGGGCTTTTGGGTCGCCCTTTGGCAATCCGTCGGTTGTTTTGATGCAGGCGCTTGGTGCGGCGGTATCAAGGCACGTGCCGATCTGTCTGGCAGGGGATGGCGGGGATGAGCTGTTTGGGGGCTATCCGCGCTATCAGGCGGCCGCGATATTCGGCGCGTGGCAGTCTGTTCCGGGTTTCATCCGACGAAAGATGGCAGGCAATATTGCCCGGTTGCTGCCGCGCGGGGGGGCGCGGTTTGTTCGGGGCGGGCAGGGCGACGCACAAAGGGCGTTTCAATACTGGAATGATCGTTGTGGATTGGCGGAATTGGGCGCGCGGTTAGTGGTACCCGAAGATTTGTCAGAAGGTGATTTGTGCGATCAGATGATGGCGTTTGACCGACGGGTGACATTGCCGGGCAATCAGCTTGCGATGTCGGACCGGTGTGGCATGGCGTACGGGCTGGAATGCCGGGTGCCATTGCTTGGCCATGAGGTGATGGCAATTGCCAAAAGTGTTTTGGCACAGGGGCATCTGCGTGGCGGGGCCAAGTCGTTATTGCGTGCGGCCATCGCGCCGATGATGCCGGATGGTCACCTGAGCTCAGCTAAAGTCGGGTTCAATCCGCCGGTGGCTGACTGGCTGGCGAAGCTTGGGGGGCTTTTGTGGGGGCGCGAGGCCCGGATTATCGAGATGCTGTTTGCCGATCTGCCGATACGGGATCGCACGCGGCAGGATTACTGGCGCAGGGCAACACGGCATGGCGAGCAGGATATGGCGCTTGGCCTTTGGGCGCTAATCGTATGGCGGATCTGGCAGATGCATCTTGCAACGGATCGCCGGGCAGAGATCATGCGTGCAAAAGGCAGCGTAGATGGATCGATAAAGGCAGTGGTTCAGGAAAAAACGGTGCCCAAGGCCGCGATATGAAAATCGTGCATTTGGTTTGGGCTGGGGGCTTGGACTGAGGTTTTTGACGAGGTTTGGGGCTCAGTCCTTAATTCTGCCTCAAGCCTAAGCTTGGCCCCGGCCTCGGCAATAGGTGTGCCCGGGGTGGCGAGAGTTGTCGTGGGGGCAGGCTATTGAGGCCCTTGCGGATTGCCCCAGCCGCGTGAACGGCGATAAAGATTAAGCGCGGTCAGGGCCGTTGGTGCCAGTTGCACCACCTGGCGTGACAGGGCAAGGATGCGGCCTTCGTCGATATCGTCTTCTTCAAAGAAATTCTGTGTGACCCCGCACAAATCGGAAAGCTGGCGCAAGCCAAAGGTGCCCGAGGTGCTTTTGAGCACATGGACTTCGTCCCGGACGGTTGCGAGGTCGTCATTTGACAGCGCGTTGTCAATTTTGACCAGACGGGTTTCGGTTTCATTGATGAAAAGGTCGATACCGCATGATGCGCCTTCGTCCCCGGCGTCGGCATAAAGCTGTTCGAGGGTGCGGATATCAAGCACCGGGCTTGAAGGCGGATCAAGGCGTTCCGGGCGGGTGATGCGTGCCCCCTTGGATCGCAATACCGGCGGCGGCGAAAGGCGCGGGGCGGAAGCCGCACCCTCCGGGGACCGGCTGATGAGGTCGCGGATGGTATCAAGCAGCTTGGCGCGCTGGATCGGTTTGTTGATAAATTCATCAACCCCGGACTGACGCGCAATGACGTTCCAGTCGCGCGACTGGTGAGCAGACAAGGCAATGATGGGGGTATGGGCAACCGGCCCCTGCATGTGGCGGATGCGGCGCGTCGTATGCAATCCGTCCATATCGGGCATTTCAACATCCATCAGGATCAGATCGGCCGTCACCCCGCGACGCAGCATGTTCAGCACGGTCTGCCCGTTGGTGGCCTCGACAATGCCGTATCCTTCGGCTTGCAGGATGCGGCGCGCGACCATGCGGTTGCTTTCGCTGTCATCGGCGATGATCACGGTACCGATTTTACTGTCATTGGCCGATGCCGGAAGGGCAATCGGGTGGGGATGCTCCGCCTGCGGCTTGACGAAGCAGACGGAAATCATTCCGCCATCGGCAAGCTCGGTCTCGGAAAACAGCAGGTCTTCCTCAGCAACGCCGGTAATCAGCTGTTCCCATGCCGGGTTCGCATAGATGATCCGTTCATTGCTGTCAAAAAGAGCGATGCCCGCACTTGTCTGTGCCAGTGCATCGATGATCTGATTATTCATTGGCCACCTTATCGATTCGGTGCCCAGTCCCACATCGCGAATGTAGATTTATATCTTTATATGAAACGTAAACGTTCCTGCCGCGAATTTGGTATTGTTACATCTTTTTCTTATAAGTCCATGGTTTTTACCAATTGCAGCCTTAAGGGGTACTGCGGCCATGAAACATTTTGCGAAACAAGCGTTTCATTAAGTCATGTAATTGAAACATTCGTTGCAAATCCGGTGGCGCTGTGGCGTAGTTTTCCGATCAATTGATCACAGGAACCCGGGAAAATGGGTGTTTACACCGATTTGCGCGAAAAGCTGATTTCCGATTATGCGACGCTGAGCCCGCAAATGCAGAAGGCGGCGCGCCATATCCTTGATCATCCCAATGATGTGGCCCTGCGTTCGATGCGCGCCCTTGCGCGGGCGGCCAATGTGCCGCCCAGTACGGTTACCCGCCTGATGGCAGCGATTGGTGTCGATACCTGGCAGCAGTTCCGCGACAGTTACCAGAACCGGTTGCTTGACCTGCCGGCAAGTTACGCACACCGGGCGCGCGCGTTGCAAAACAGCGAAGCCGATATCCATCGCGATGCACATCTGCTGGAAAGGATCGCGCAGGCCGAGATTGCCAATATCGGTCAGGCATTCGCACCGGAAATGTGCGAACGCATGAAGGATGCGTGTGAACATATTGCGCGCGCCCGTCAGGTTTTTGTCGTCGGGCGTGGTGCGGCCTATCCGGCGGCGTATCAGTTTGCCTATGCCTATCGGCTGTTTAACGAAAATGGTGTTCTGGTTGACGGGCATGCAGGGGCATTCGGGGATCAGTTGCGCGGGATTGGCCCGCGGGACGTTCTGATTGCCGTCGGGGCACGGCCCTATATTCGCGATACGGTGCGCGCGGTCGCGTTTGCCCGCAAACAGCATTGCCCGGTGATTGCGGTTTGTGATTCGGACGTTGCGCCGATTGCGGTCGATGCGGTTGCAAAGCTGGTCGTATCAGACAGTTCCCCATCCTTTTTCCAAAGCTTTACCACCAGCGTTTCGGTCATGCAGGCGCTTGTCGCCCTTCTGGTTGCGCGCGGCGGTCAAAAGGTACTGCAACGGATTGCCGTTGCGGAAGAACAACTTGCGGCTTTCGATACCTATCATGAAGAAGCCGCCTCCACCCGGAATTCCCGATCATGAACCAGCCCCACAGCAAGCCCGAAACCTTTGTCCTTCATCGCAGCAGTGTCGCGATCCCGCCGCGTGCGGTGCGGGGCGAAGGTGTTTATATCTTTGATCAGAATGGCAAAAGTTATCTGGATGCCAGCGGTGGTGCCGCGGTTTCATGCCTTGGGCATTCCGACCCGGTGGTGCGTGCGGCCATGCATGCCCAGATCGATCAGATTGCCTATGCCCATTCGGGTTTCTTTTCCACTGATGCGATGGAAGAACTGGCCGAAGACCTTGTAATCCATGCCCCCGAAGGCATGGCAAAGGCGTATTTCGTTTCGGGCGGGTCGGAGGCGACCGAGGCGGCGCTTAAAATGGCACGGCAATATTTCCTTGAAATCGGGCAGCCGGACCGGAAATATGTGATTGCGCGCCGCCAGTCTTATCATGGCAATACGCTGGGCGCGCTTTCGGTTGGCGGCAATATGTGGCGTCGCAAACAGTTCGAGCCGCTGCTGATTACGGCAAGTCATATCGCGCCCTGTTATCCGTATCGTGACCAGTTGGCGGGCGAAAGTGACGCGGCATATGGTTTGCGGGTCGCCAACGAACTTGAAACCGCGATCCTTGAACTGGGGGCCGACAGCGTTGCCGCCTTTGTTGCCGAACCGGTTGTCGGCGCAACATCGGGTGCCTTGGCCCCGGTGCCGGGTTATTTCAAACGCATCCGCGAGATTTGCGATCAGTATGGTGTGCTGCTGATCCTTGACGAGGTCATGTGCGGGATGGGCCGCACCGGCACCCTGCATGCGATTGAACAGGAAGGCATTTCGGGTGATTTGCAAACCATCGCCAAGGGGCTGGGTGCCGGATATCAGCCGATTGGTGCGATCCTGGTGTCGAAGAAAATCGATGATGCGATTGCCAATGGATCGGGTTTCTTTCAGCACGGCCATACCTATCAGGGGCATGCAACCGCCTGTGCCGCAGCCCTTGCAACCCAGCGAACCATTCGCGAACGCGACCTTTTGACCAATGTCGTCAGGCAGGGCGAATTGCTGGCCGATGGATTGCGCGAACGGTTCGGGCAACATCCGTTTGTGGGGGATATTCGCGGTCGGGGATTGTTCTGGGGGCTTGAGCTGGTCGCGGATCGCGAAACCAAAGACCCGTTTGATCCGGCGCGCAAGATCAACGCCAAGATCAAGAAGGCAGCCTTTGCGCGCGGGTTGATGGCCTATCCGATGGGCGGCACGATTGATGGCGTGCGGGGTGACCATGTGCTGTTTGCGCCGCCCTTTATCGTGACCGGGGATGATGTCGCAAGGATCGTTGATCTGTTTGAATTGGCGATGAATGACGTGTTTACCGCCGAGGGGCTTTTGTAATGTCTTATGGTGAAACCCCGTTTCTGATCGCATCGGCCCCCAATGGGGCGCGCAAAACCAAGGCCGATCTGCCCAGCATTCCGATTACACCAGCGGAACTGGCGCAAGAAGCCGCCAACTGCAAGGCCGCCGGGGCGGCAATGATGCATCTGCATGTGCGTGATGATGACCAGAAGCACAGCATTGATGTGGGCCGGTATCGTGAAATGCTGACCGAGGTGCGCGCAAGTGTTGGTGATGACATGCTGTTGCAGGTCACGAGCGAGGCGGTCGGCATGTATGGCGCGCAGGATCAGATGGCGATGATCCGCGAACTTGTGCCCGAGGCGGTATCGATTGCAGTGCGCGAAATTGCGCCGGAAAATGCCGATCTTGATGAACTGCGCGATTTCTTTGCCTTCATGCGCGAGGCGGATATCCTGCCGCAATTCATCCTTTATGCGCCAGAAGACGTGATCCGGTTCAACCAGCTTGTGCGTGATGGTGTCATTCCGGGGGAAAAGCTGCCGGTACTTTATGTTCTGGGCCGTTACACCACGGGGCAGGTATCCGATCCCAAAGACCTTTTGCCGTATCTTGGGACGTCGCCATTTGTATCGGAATGGATGGTGTGCGCCTTCGGGGCACATGAAAATGCCTGTGCGTTGACGGCGGCCGGATTGGGTGGTCATGCGCGCATTGGTTTTGAAAATAATCATCTTTTGGTTGACCGTTCGGGTGCGGTCGACAATGCTGCTTTGATCGTTCAGGCGCGCGAAGGCGCGTATCTTATGGGTCGGACTGTTGCGACCGGCGATCAGGCGCGAAAAATCATGCAACCGCAGTGGTAGACTCTGGCGCGCCAATGAAAACAGAATGGTTACCTGACATAAAAGTATCAGGGGGTTTCGGGGTTATAGGGTTTCAATTCTTGGGGCTCGTCATTATAATCCCCTCGCTGAAACATCTGATTTATCTGATGTTTCCATGTTTTTCCGCCACATCCTCGCGGTGTGGTTGAAAACTTTATAACAGGGTGTAATAGGGAGCTAATCCTGATGAAGAAACTTATTGCTGTAGCGGGTGCCATTGCCACCTTGGCAGGTGCGTCGCTGTTCGCCGGACAGGCATCGGCACAGGAAAACCGTTTTATCACCATCGGTACCGGTGGCGTGACGGGCGTTTATTATCCGACCGGTGGTGCAATCTGCCGTCTGGTGAACAAAGACCGTAAAGAGCATGGCATTCGTTGCTCGGTCGAGTCCACTGGTGGTTCGTCCTACAACATCAACACCATTCGTTCGGGCGAACTGGATCTTGGCGTTGCCCAGTCTGACGTTCAGTACTATGCCCTGAATGGTGAAAAAGCATTCAAAGACGTCGGCCCGTTCCCGGAACTTCGTGCCGTCTTCTCGATCCATCCGGAGCCGTTCACCATTGTTGCCCGCGCTGATTCCGGCATCAAAACCTTTGATGACCTTAAAGGCAAACGTGTCAATATCGGTAACCCGGGTTCGGGTAGCCGCGACACCATGGAAATCGTGATGAACGCCAAGGGCTGGACCCTTGACGATTTCGCACTGGCATCCGAACTGAAGCCGGCTGAACAGTCGCAGGCGCTTTGCGATAACAAGATCGATGCGATGCTTTATGTCGTTGGTCATCCGTCCGGTTCGATTCAGGAAGCTGTATCTTCCTGTGATTCTGTTCTGGTCGAAGTTGCCGGTCCGGAAATCGACAAACTGGTTGCCGATAACCCGTATTACCGTGTTGCCACCATTCCGGGCGGCATGTATCGCGGTAACCCGGACGACGTTCAGACCTTCGGTGTCGGCGCGACCTTCGTGTCCTCGACCGCAACCGATGCGGACGTCGTTTACAATGTTGTCAAAGCAGTCTTTGAGAACTTCGACGACTTCAAAAAGCTGCACCCGGCTTTTGCGATCCTCAAAAAAGAAGAAATGGTCAAAGACGGCCTTTCGGCACCGCTGCATGACGGCGCTGTCAAATACTTCAAAGAAGCTGGCCTGATGTAAGTCAGGTTGAAACGGGGGGCACGCCGTGCCTCCCGTTTTGTTTTCTTCCGTCCTGCGGGCATCTTAAAAAATTTGATCAAAATGGCGCACAATGATGTGCCGATATGCTCCGTGGGCGACCGGGTAAGTGTCGACGGAGGTTTTTTGTTTCTGGGCTATCGGTTTGGGCCGCCCGAAACAGAAACCGCGTTCAGACCGGGAGTTTGCAATGACCGACGATAAAAGCGCGACACAGGGTCCATCGGACCAGGATCTTCAGGATCTGATCGCGGAAAATGATACAGGCGCGCGCCAGCCGACCGGCATGACGGCAATAATTTTGCTGTATGTTGCCGTAGCCTGGTCGCTGTTCCAGCTGTGGCTGGCATCGCCACTGCCCTATATTGTCAGTTTTGGGGTTTTCAATTCGACCGAAGCACGGTCGATCCATCTGGCTTTTGCCGTGTTCCTGGCGTTTCTGGCCTATCCGGCTTTCAAGAATTCACCGCGAAGTTATATTCCGGTTTTTGACTGGGTCCTGGCGGCTGCCGGGGCATTCTGTGCTCTTTATATCTTTATTTTCTACCGCGAGCTGTCATCACGCCCGGGCTTGCCGATCACGCAGGATCTTGTGGTGGCCGGTGCCGGTCTGGTGCTGTTGCTTGAAGCAACGCGCCGCGCACTTGGTCCGCCCCTTATGATCGTGGCCATGGTGTTCCTTGCCTATGTATTCTTTGGCAATGCGCCGTGGGTGCCCGATGTCCTGCAATGGGCGGGTGCAAGTTTCTCCAAGGCGATGTCGCATCAGTGGATCACCACCGAAGGCGTGTTCGGGATTGCGCTTGGCGTTTCGACCAGCTTCGTGTTCCTGTTTGTGCTGTTTGGCTCGTTGCTCGATAAAGCCGGGGCAGGCAACTATTTCATCAAGGTGGCATTTGCCGCCCTTGGTCACATGCGTGGCGGTCCGGCAAAGGCTGCCGTTCTGGCATCGGCAATGACCGGGTTGATTTCAGGCTCCTCGATTGCCAACGTGGTAACGACTGGGACCTTTACCATCCCGCTTATGAAGCGTGTCGGTTTCTCGGGCGAGAAGGCCGGTGCGGTCGAAGTCGCATCGTCGGTCAACGGGCAGATCATGCCGCCGGTCATGGGGGCTGCTGCCTTTTTGATGGTGGAATATGTCGGCATTCCTTACCCGGAAGTCATCAAGCATGCCTTCCTGCCGGCGACGATTTCCTATATCGCGCTGATTTATATCGTCCATCTTGAGGCGCTTAAGGCCAATATGAAGGGCCTGCCGAAACGTCAGACATCGACCGTGCAGCAAGTGCTGATGCGTTCGCTTCTGTTCGTGCTGTCGCTGGTTATTCTTGCGGGTGTGATTTACTACGCGATCAATTTCCAGAAACAGATATTCGGTAACGCGGTGGGCTGGATTGTCGCGGTCGAATGTGCCGTGATCTATTTTGCCGGTCTGTATTATGCGGCGAAATATCCTGATCTTGAACTGGATGATCCCAACAAGCCGGTGCTGGAGCTTCCGGCGCTGGGCGAAACCGCCAAGTCCGGCCTGCATTATCTGCTGCCGGTCGTGGTTCTGGTCTGGTTCCTGATGATCGAGTTGAAATCACCCGGATTGTCGGCCTTCTGGGCGACGGTTCTGATGCTGTTCATCATGCTGACCCAGCGTCCGGTCAAGGCGTTCTTCCGCAAGCAGCCGGATTATATGGCAAGCGTAAAGGAAGGCATTGCCGATGTGATTGACGGTTTTGCCACCGGGGCGCGCAACATGATCGGGATCGGGGTGGCGACCGCGGCGGCCGGTATCATTGTGGGTACGGTGTCGCTGACCGGGATCGGTCAGGTGATGGTCGAGTTCGTGGAACTGATTTCGGGCGGCAATCTGATGCTGATCCTGATCTTTACCGCGATCATCAGTCTGATCCTTGGCATGGGGCTTCCGACCACGGCGAACTATATCGTGGTGTCGAGCCTGATGGCACCGGTGATTGTTGAACTGGGGGCTGCGAACGGCCTGATCGTGCCGTTGATTGCGGTGCATCTGTTCGTGTTCTATTTCGGCATCATGGCCGATGTGACACCACCGGTTGGTCTGGCATCCTTTGCCGCCGCCGCGGTTTCAGGGGCCGACCCGATGAAGACCGGCTTCGTCGCATTCTTTTACAGCATGCGTACCGCCGTTCTGCCGTTCCTGTTCCTGTTCAACACGCAGCTTCTGCTGATCGGGCTTGATCATCCGTTTGAAGTGGTGATGGTGATCTTTGTCGCGATTGTTGCGATGCTGGTCTTTGCCGCAGCGACGATGGGGTATTTCTTCACCCGCTCTAAACTGTGGGAAAGTGCGGCACTTCTGCTGATTGCCTTTACCCTGTTCCGTCCGGGTTTCTGGCTTGATCTGCTGGAGCCGCCCTATGAAAACCTGCCCGCAACCGAGATTGTTGAAAAGGCGGCCGATATGCCCGCCAATACCAGCATTCTTCTGGATGTCGAGGGCATCAGTCTTGAAGGCGACGAAGTCAGCAAATCGGTGATGTTGCCATTGGGGCCGGAAGCATCGGGTGAAGATCGTCTTTACAATGCGGGCATTGCGGTTCGCAACGAAGACGGCAAGGTCTTTATCGATGATCTGGTATTTGGCGGTCCGGCCGAGAAAGCGGGACTTGATTTCGACTTTGAAATCACCGCGATCAAGATCGAAGCCGACCGCATGCCCAAAGAGGTGTTCTTTATCCCGGCGTTTATTCTGCTGGGCGGGATCATCGTATTGCAACGCCGTCGCCGTCGTGCCGAAGCGGCCTAAGGAGGGCCAAGTCCATGTATAAGGATATTCTGGTTACAGTGGATCTTGATCACGATCTGTCCTGGAAAAAAGCCATTCCGGTCGCGATCAGGCAAGCCCAGGCATTCAATGCGCGCCTTCATGTCCTGACCGTGGTTCCCACGGTCGGGATGTCGATGGTCGGGCAGTTTTTCCCCAAGGGTTACGAGAAAAAGGTTCTTGATGCCTATAACGAAAGACTGCACCAGTTCGTTTCCGAACATATTCCGTCCGACCTTAAGGTTCAGCATATCGTGGGCCAGGGCACGGTCTATGAAGTGATCCTGAAAATGGCGAAAAAGACCAATTGCGATCTGATCGTCATCGGGGCACACCGCCCGGAATTGAAGGATTACCTTCTGGGGCCGAATGCCGCGCGGGTTGTTCGCCATGCCGATTGTTCGGTGATGGTGGTTCGCGACTGATTGCTATCGTTCCGGACAGACACGAAAAAAGGGGCAGCGCCAAAAGCACTGCCCCTTTTGCATGGTCAGGACGACGGATCGCCCCGGTTATTTGGCAGCACAGGGATTTGCCGCACACGGATTGGCAGCGCAGGGGTTAGCCGCCGCGCAAGGATTTGCAGCACAAGGGTTGGCCGCGCACGGGCTGCAGGGATTGACGACCTTTTTGGCCGCGCACGGGTTTGCGGCACAGGGGGTTGCGGCACAGGGGTTGGCCGCGCAAGGATTGGCTGTGCACGTCGCGACTTCGGCGGTCGGTGTCGGAAGCGGGGCCGCCATTGCCATCGGGGCTGCCATGACAAGGCCGGCACCAACGGCAATCGCGGGCATCAGGGCCGACTGGGAGAAGAAGCTGGATTTTTTGGACATTGATTGCCTCACTGATTAAGCGTTCATTTCGATCTGACTTAGGGACTTTTGAATGTTTTTCGTCCGATGCAGGCCAATATGCGCCAAATCAGGTCGCCCGGAACGTCACATGGTTTCACTGTTATGTGAGAGAGCCGTGTGAGAGAAGCGGTCAAAATATGCCCTTGGTTGAATGAGTCGCGAACAATTCATGTTTGATTTTTTATGCTTTGGTATCAAAACGATTGAAAAATCGATAGATTTTACGCATTTAAGAAATCAGGGATACGGGGAGCGGAGCATGGCTTACGGTTGAATAAACCGTGAGAACAGCCATCACGGAGACCGGAACAGACAATGAAAAAACAGCAGAGTCACATGATCGGCGGGCTTTTTGCGGCCGTTTTGGCCACGATGTCGTTGCCTGGTTCTGTGCGGGCGCAGTCCGCGGATGTACCATATGCCGATGTGGCGGAAATTCCGGCCGGTTGGTTCTTTCAGGGGTCGGATGCGATTGAACGGCAATATGCCTATCAGATTGATGAGCAGGTCTATGGCCATGACATCAGCCGCCGGAATCGCTGGTACGATGTTGAAGTCGATAAATGGCACATTTATCTGCCCGACTATTTCATCATGAAAACGCCGGTCACCAATGATCAGTATGCCGCCTTTGTCCGGGATACCGGTCGTGAAGCGCCCGATATCAGCGAGGAAGACTGGGAAAGTCTTGGTCTGATTTACGGATATGACGCGACCCGTCCCTTTGCATGGCAGAATGGCGAACCGCCGCGTGGCAAGGGCAATCATCCGGTTGTTCTGGTGTCGTGGCGTGATGCCCAGGATTATGCCACCTGGCTAAGTTCGAAAACCGGCATCAAGTGGCGAATCCCCGAAGAAATCTATTGGGAGAAGGCGGTTCGTGGTGCGGACGGCATTTTCTATCCCTGGGGCAATATTTATGACCCGCTGCAATTGAACAGTGCCGATCGCGGCCCGTTTGATACAGTCCCGGTGGGACAGTTCGAACCCGGACCTTATGGGCTGTATGACGGGGCGGGGCAGGTGTTTGAATGGACGGCCACCAGTTTGCAAGCCGGATACCGTATTGTTAAGGGCGGATCTTGGGATGATCGGGGATGCGGTGTTTGCCGCCCCGCCGCCCGCCATGGCAGGCCGGAACATATGCAGCATATCCTTATCGGATTTCGGTTGATGCATGAATAGTGGCCTGTTTTCGAAGCAGGCTTGCACATTGTGACAGAATCACTAATTCTTGAACGGGATTAATTGGCCGTCATGGTCATGGACGGGTTATTTCTGCCGCTGCGGATAGGATTCTCATCGCAAGGTTACTGGTGTTGGAATGACCGAAATTGCAATTGACTGGACATCACTTCCGACCGGACGGCTTGAACGGATGCTGACTGCGGGACGCGATGTTATGGAATGCCACCGGGTCTTGACGGTGACCGGCGATAATATTGTCGGTGAACTGATCAAGACGGCGGGGCCTTTTTATGAATGGACGCACTATCCCGAAGGGGATGTGTATGACCGCAATTCGCACGCCCAGTTTTATTATCATGCCCATCCCAAAGACGAACAGCGCAGTTGGAACGAGCATGGACACTTCCATACCTTCCTGCGACCGCGCGGCATGCCGTCCGGGTCAAAGCCGTTACCGATTGAGGGATTTGACTATCCCGAAGGGCCAAATGACGCGTTGTCGCATCTGGTTGCGGTATCGATGGATGAATACGGTTTTGCCCAGCGTCTGTTCACCACCAACCGCTGGGTGACCGGCGAAGTCTGGTATGACGGCGAAACCGTGATCAATATGCTCGAAAACTTCATCATTGATCATGCGCAACCATCCTGGCCGGTAAATCGCTGGATATCGGGGATGATCTTTTTGTATCGGCCGCAAATCGAACAGCTGATCCGCCTGCGTGATATGGCGATCAACGAATGGCGTGAAAAACATCCTGATCGCGATGTTTACGAAGATCGCGACTTGGAAGTTACATCGACCATCGACATCCGGGTCGAGGAGCAAATCCGCGCGATCACCGAGGAACTTGGTCGGCGACGCGCCGCAGCGTGATATCTTCGCACACATGAAAACGGCCAATGCAGATGCACTGGCCGTTTTTTATTCCGGTACCGGATATCGAAAGGCTTAGTGCGCTTTCAGATATTCGATGACATCGGCAATTTCGTCTTCTTTTTTCAGCTTGAAGGTCATCTTCGAGCGTTCTTTCGAACCCGAGATTTCGCTAAGCTTGGCTGACGGATCCTTAAGATAGTCAACCAGGAAGGCTTCATCGATGGTGAAACCTTTTTCACAAGCAGCCTGATAGCCTTTGCCGTATTTAAAGTCGGCGACATGGCCACATTGCGCACCAAAGGCCCCCGCCAGCGATGGTCCGACCTTGTTCTGGCCAGGTTCCACACTGTGGCAGGCAGCGCATTTCTTGAAAACTTTTTCGCCTTTTTCGGCATCACCAGCCATTGCCGGTGCCATGCCGAGTACGGCCAGTGTGGCGGCGATGGTAAGTGTTTTGGTCAAATTCATATTGCGGCCTCTCATGGTCTGCGGTGGTAGGGTCCCCACTACATTGTGTCGTTGGTTGGTTCACAAGTGAACCGAAAAACATCAACGGAAGCAAAAATTCGCTTTTCGTTAAAAAAGATCGGCTTACTGTTGAGTTTCCCGAATTCGACACGACATTTAGCACAAGCAGGAACTGAATAATTTGCGTTTAGTCAATCGGCCCTACGGTGTATAAAGAATTACAAATGGTTGGCAGCCGATTGCTTAGCGTGCCGGGAGAACTCCATTGCCGCGTATAACCAAAGAAGATCTTAACAACCTGATTCAGGATCCTTCCGGGAAGAATCGTGCGGAAACGGCCGAGAAAATCAGCCGTGAATTTTCTGCTGAAAGCCTGAGTGACAGCGAACGCGTACTGGCCGAGGATATTTTCCGGCTGATGGTGCGTGACGCGGAAGTGCGTGTGCGCAAGGCGCTGGCCAAGAACCTTAAGCAGACCCCGCTTGTGCCCCACGATGTTGCAGCGACCCTTGCACGCGACGTTGATGATGTGGCCCTGCCGATCCTGAAATTTTCCGAAGTTCTCAATGATGAGGATCTGGTCGACATTATCGGCGACAATGCCGACAGTGTTGAAAAACAGCGTGCCATCGCATCGCGTCCGCATGTGTCGGAAATCGTTTCGGCAACCCTGGTCGATATCGGCCATGAAGACGTGATGGTCGATCTGATTTCGAATGACGGCGCACAGATCAGTGAACATTCCCTGCAAAAGGTTGTGGATGAATTCGGCGAGAACGAGCGCATCCAGAAGCCGATGATCGAACGCAATCATCTGCCGATCACGATTGCCGAACGGCTTGTGACGCTGGTGTCTGACCGGATGCGATCCGAACTGATTGCGCGCGGCCACATCCCCGAGGGGATCGTGAATGCGGTCATGACCCAGTCGCAGGAAAGTGCGACCATCGGCCTTCTGGGGGATGGCGCGGAAGAACGCGATGTCGAGCTTCTGGTCGAACATCTTCACACCAACAACCGTCTGACCAGCGGTCTGATCCTGCGCGCGCTTTGCATGGGCGATGTTGCCTTTTTCGAAGCTGCCCTTGCGCGCCGTGCCGGGGTATCGCTGATCAATACCCGCATTCTGATCCATGATAGCGGCCCGTTCGGGCTTGAAGCGATTTACAACAAGGCCGACATGCCGGCTCATTTCTTCCCGGGGGTTCGTGCCGCGGTTGAAGTCGCGCGCGAAACCGACCTTGATGGCGGGGAACGTGATCGGGAACGCTATTCGCGCCGGATGATCGAACGGGTTCTGACCCAGTATGGTGATCTTGGTGTCGAGTTTGACTCAGACGATGTCGATTACCTGATGGGCCGCATGCTGCAATTGCCAAGCGAGCGGAACCTTCAGCCGTAACCCTAACCAGCAAGCAGCTTCGTGATCTTGCAGCCGCCCGTTTCGGGCGGTTTTGCTTTGTCTGGTGTGCCTGATTGCGGGCAACAAAAAAGGCACCGTTTGCACGGTGCCTTTGATGTGACAGACATAAGCCTATTCAAGAATGGTATTTGGCATCCACAGCGCCAGTTCCGGGAAATACATCACCAGCAACAGCCCGATCACCTGCAGGATGACAAAGGGAATGATGCCTTTGTAAATCTGCTGGATGGTGATCGATTTCGGGGCGACGCCCTTAAGATAGAACAGGGCAAACCCGAACGGAGGTGTCAGGAAGCTGGTTTGCAAATTGACCGCAACCATGACGGCAAACCAGGTCAGTACCTGCGTCTCGGTCGGGCCAATCCCGGCAACGGCAAGGTGATCGCCGAAATCAAGTTGTGCAATGACGGGTGCAAAGATCGGCAACACGATCAGGGTGATTTCGACCCAGTCGAAGAAGAAGCCAAGTATGAACACGATCAGCATCAGCAGGAACAGAACGCCCCACGCCCCAAGGCCGGCGCTATCGACCAGATCGATAACCAGATCATCCCCGCCCAGTGAACGGAACACATAGGAAAAGACGGTTGCACCGGCAAACAGGAAGAACAGCATCGCCCCGGTCAAAGCCGACCGTTCGCAGACGTCCTTAAGCACATCCCATTTCAGGCGACCCTTGACCAGTGCCAGGAAGGTCGCGCCTACCGCACCAACGCCTGCGGCCTCGGTCGGGGTGGCAAAACCGGCAAAGATCGATCCCAGCACCAGCACAATCAGGAAGACCGGCGGGATGAAGCTGCGCACCATCATGCGCACCATATCCATGCCATGGAGCGCTTCGGCGTCGGGCAGGGGCGGGGCAAGATGGGGCTGCATCTGGCACCGCACAAAGATATAGATCGTATAAAGCGATGCCAGCAACAGACCCGGAATGATCGCCGCCAGGAACAGGTTCCCGACCGAAACCGACAGAAGGTCGGACATCAGGACCAGCATGATGCTTGGCGGGATCAGAATGCCGAGCGTTCCCGATGCGGCAATCGTCCCGGTCGCAAGCGACGGATCATAATTGCGGCGCAGCATGACCGGCAGGGCAAGCAGGGTCATCATCACAACCGATGCACCGATGATGCCGGTGGTGGCGGCCATGATCGTACCCATCAGGGTAACCGAAAGTGCCAGACCCCCGGGAACCTTGCGCATCAGAACGTTCAGGCATTCAAGCAGGTCTTCGGCAACGCCGCTTTTTTCCAGCATCGTGCCCATATAGATGAACATCGGAACGGCAACCATCACCATGTTTTCGGCGATGCCACCCCAGATGCGCGATACGATGTTGAAGAATTCAACGAATGAGAAGACGTCATAGGCCATGCCAAGGAAGCCAAAGGCGATCCCGATGCCCGAAATGACGAATGCGACCGGTAGCCCCGAGAAGACCAGAATGCCCAGCGAGGCAAACATGATCAGCGGAAACCAGTCTTCGATATAGAAGTTTTCCATTTGGAATTATCCCCGTTCCGCAATCAGTCTTTGAGCCTGGCGGCTTCGTTGCCAAGGTCTGCGTGATGTGTTGCGCCGACATAGTGACCCGCACGGCTGCGCAGGTTGCTGGGGCCGAACACAAAGACATAGCATTTCAGGAAGACCGAAAAACCGGCCATGGCGAGAAGGCCGAAGCCGATGGGGATGGTTGATTTGATGAGCCAGCGATGGGTCAGCCCCGTGGTCGAGGCAGAGACTTCGTGGTTTTCGAAGGATCGAAGGACAAAATCATAACCAAAATAAATCACCAGTGCGCAGAACGGCAGAATGCAGATAATCGCGCCGATCATCTCGACGATGGCGCGTGTGCGCGGGCGTAAATTGTCACGGATCAGTTCGATGCGGACATGAGAGTCACGAATATAGCCAAAACCGAAACACAGCATGAACAGGCCGGTATGGAGATGCCATTCCAGTTCCTGCAGCTTGATGGAACCCTGACCGCCGAATTTACGCTGGATCACGTCAAACATGATCGTCAGCATCAGCGGAATGGCAAGCAGGGCGGCCCATTTCCCGATGCGGGAAACGATGGCATCAATGCCGTCACTCAGTTTTAGTAGCGCTTCCATTAAAAAGCCTCCCGGGTCTTTTCTTAATCGCGGTCAAGGCCGGGGCCATTGGCGCCCGGCCTTGCCGAGACTTTTTTGTGGTCCGACACAAGGTCGCATCAGGACCGGGAAAGATTAATCGAGATATCCGATGTCTTTCCAGATTTTGTAGTTGGCACGGAAGCCCTGCAGGCTGTCATAGGCTTCTTTGAAGTCCGCATCCTGTGCAGCAAGTTCGCCTGCGACTTCTTCCCATGCACCGCGCATGGCATCAAGCATTTCAGGCGACCATTTCTTGATGTTCACGCCTTTTTCCTGAAGTTCTTTCAGGGCTGCGAACTGGATCGCTTCACCTTCGGCGAAACCATAAGCCAGGTTGTCGTTACAGACGGCTTCGATCTGTGCCTGCTGGGTCTTATCAAGACCTTCCCACTTCTCCTTGTTGATCATGAGATCGAAGAAGGTGGATTGCTGATGCCAGCCCGGGAAATAGTAGTATTTGGCGACCTGATGGAAGCCCAGTTTAAGGTCGATTGCCGGCATGGAGAATTCGGTCGCGTCAATCGTGCCGAGTTCAAGTGCCGGATAGATGTCGCCAGCCGACAGAAGCTGGGTCGAGACACCAAGCTTTTCCATCACTTTGGCGCCAAGACCAAAGAAGCGCATTTTCAGGCCTTTAAGGTCTTCAACCGTGTTGATTTCCTTGGAGAACCAGCCCGATGCTTCCGGTGCGATCAGGCCGCAGAACAGCGACTTGATGCCATGTTCGGCGTAAAGCCGGTCAAAGATTTCCTGACCGCCGCCAAATTTGACCCATGCCAGATATTCACCAGCCTGCGGACCAAACGGAACGGCACCGAAAAGCTGAAGTGCCGGAACCTTGCCCGCCCAGTAACCCGGGGTGGAGAAGGCGGCATCGATGGAACCGGTTGAAACCGCATCAAACACTTCAAGTGCCGGAACAAGTGCGCCCGGCTCATAGAATTTAATCTGAATGTTGCCGCCGGAAACTTCGTCGATCTTTTCGTCAACGCGTTTGCCAAGCGTACCAAGCTGGGTCAGGCTGCCCGGATAGGTCGAGCCCATTTTCCAGCGAACACGATCAGCAGCATCCGCATCAGGCGCAACCGTCGTCAAAGTAGCCGCTGCAAGTACGGCCACACAGGTTGCAGATTTCAAAAAACTAGAAAATTTCATTCGTAGCTTCCTCCCTAAGAAGTCCGAAATTGGTATTACCACGTCGGGGCGATAACCGCCTTTTGCTTTTATTATTGCTGGCGAAAACGTCCCGTTCCTCTTGTTGCAGGGCGAAGCTTAAGCGTATTTCGCAAGTATGAGCAAGTTTGTTTCGCCCGCTACGCAAGAAAATATCTTCGCGAACGCACAAAAATGACTTGATTTCGCTCAAAAAACCGGGATTTCCGCATGGAAATGCGTATTTATACGGGGTTCAGCATATTGCATATCTCTCATTTAAAGTTGTTATGGCAGAAAGGCCCGGTAACCCGCGCTATGGTTGCGAATCGATTGGCAAAGCAACTGCTTTCGGATTGTTGACGGGCTGTGGTGCCGTCATGTGCAAGACTGGCAAGGTGAGGGGAATCGATGCCAAAGCATGATGAGAAAGTTTGCACTTGCGAACGGTAATGCGAATTTGTTGCGGCGCGGCGCAGTGCGGCCAAGATGGTTTGATTTGATGAAGAACCGGTTTGCGAAGGGCTTTCTGGTCAGCCGTGCGGAAAGAGGACCTTGTGATGCAGGCACCCGATATAACGCATGGTTAAGGCGGGGCATGTCAGGCGGGGTATGTCAGGCGGGGAAAGCATCCGGAAATGAAAACGGGAAGCCTTTGAAAAAGGCTTCCCGACTGATGGTCGGAGCGAGAGGATTCGAACCTCCGACCCCTGCCTCCCGAAGACAGTGCTCTACCAGGCTGAGCTACGCTCCGTCAGTGGGCGGTTGTTTAGCCCGTCTTCAGGGCTGGATCAAGCATAAACCGGTCGGTGGGCCTGAAAAACTTTGCCGTTTTACGACAGATGATTTCACGGTTGCGCGGTGTGGGCATCAATCGCTTTGCGGGTGAATTCGGCGGGGTTTGTGCCAATACGCAAAAGGCCCCGAAACGTCAAACCGTTTCAGGGCCTTTGAATGATGGTCGGAGCGAGAGGATTCGAACCTCCGACCCCTGCCTCCCGAAGACAGTGCTCTACCAGGCTGAGCTACGCTCCGTCATTCTGCGAAGCCGGGTGATAATCCCAAATACCGACCGACGCAAGGATTTTTTGCGCCAATCCGCCGGGACCCCGGCATGCGATACCGGCATGCGATATCAGTATGGGCGCGAAATGCAGAACTCGACCGCTTCGATCATCGCATCCTTGATCGGGCCATCGTCAAAGCGCGTCAGGGTATCAATGGCAAGCTGGCCAAATTCACGCGCACGATCCATCGATGCGCTAAGCGCGTCATATTTGCGGATCAGTTCCTGCGCGCGATCAAGATCGCCATCCTGGAATTCCTGATCTTCCATGCAACGGCGCCAGAAGGCCTTTTCCGCGTCGTCACCCTTGGCATAGGAAATGATCACCGGCAGGGTCACCTTGCCGTCACGGAAATCATCGCCGACAGTTTTGCCAAGCGTCGCCTGATGGGCGGAATAATCCAGAACATCGTCGATCAGCTGGAAAGCCGTGCCAAGATAGATGCCATAAAGACGCAGGGCTTCTTCGTCCTCCGCTGAACGATTGGCAATCACCGCCCCGATTTGCGACGCAGCCCCAAACAGGGCGGCGGTTTTGGCGGTGATGACTTCAAGATAGGCTTCTTCGGTGGTCGCCATGTCATTGGCGGTCGAAAGTTGCAAAACTTCGCCTTCGGCAATGACGGCGGACGCCTTGGCAAGGATATCAAGAACCTTGAGCGAGCCGTTTTTGACCATCACGACAAAGGCGCGTGCAAACAGGAAGTCACCGACCAGAACGCTGGCTTCGTTGCCAAACAGGGCATTGGCCGATGCCTGACCACGGCGCAGCAGGCTTTCGTCAACGACATCGTCATGCAGAAGCGTTGCGGTGTGGATAAACTCGACACAGGCCGCAAGATCAACCGCCGATGTGCCGCCTTGATAGCCGCAAAGCTGGGCTGATGCCAGTGTCAGCATCGGGCGCATGCGCTTGCCACCAGCAGCGACAAGGTGGCTTGCCAGCTGCGGGATCAGCGCGACTTCGCTGTGCATGTTGTCAATGATGACCTGATTGACGCGCTTCATGTCGGCATCGACAAGGCGGATCAGGGAGTCCAGGCTGGGTTCGGTCGTCTGCTGCGTTGCGATATTGGTCACGCTGTAATCCGAAACAATTTCTCGCGTATTGACCCCGCCCACCGGGACGGGTAACGCTGATTTCAGTGGGCGACCTCAACATAGAGATGCCGGGTGGTGACGGTCAAGTGGACAAATGGTTGCCAGGCAGGCAACAATAACCGCTTTGCCGTCATTTTTACCCGAATATGTTCTGCCACACACATATATATGGATAACATAAACATACAATAACAACCGGGGCGCATAAATCGCATGATCGAGCTATTTCGCAGCAACGACCCGATCGAGCTCAGCTGGGCGCAATCGGTTCTCGCCGACGAAGACATCGCCAGCCATATTTTTGATTACCACGCCAGCATTCTCGAAGGATCCATCGGCGCATTGCCAAGGCGTTTGATGGTGGCCCCCGAGGAAGAAAGCCGGGCCAAATACATCCTTGATGTTGCCAGACGCGAACTTGATGCGCATAACGCACAGCATGATCCCGATACCGAGGAAGTTCAGGACTGAAAATCAGTCCGACAAAGGCATTTATGACCCGAACCGATAGCGCATTTCATGTTCCCGATTTTGCGGAAGAACGCATCAGCCACGATTTTCTGCTGGGCGGTTCGGTGACATTAAAACAGCCGGTCGATGGGTATCGCGCGGCGGTCGATGCTGTTTTGCTGGCGGCGTCCGTGTCGATCAATTCCAGACGGGATCAGAAAATACTCGATGTCGGGGCGGCTGTCGGATCGGCCGGGCTGTGCGTCGCACGCCGCCTGCCCGATGCCGAAGTGACCGGGGTGGAGTTGCAGGACGATCTCTATGCGCTGTTTTGCCGCAACATTGTCGAAAATGATCTGGTGGGTCGGGTAACGCCGGTTCATGGCGATATCAATGACCGGTCCTTGCCGCTGGTGGCCGAAAGTTTTGATCAGGTGATTTCAAACCCGCCCTTCTATGCCGGGGGAACGCGCC
This sequence comes from Thalassospira permensis NBRC 106175, assembly GCF_000714555.1. Lineage (NCBI taxonomy): Bacteria > Pseudomonadati > Pseudomonadota > Alphaproteobacteria > Rhodospirillales > Thalassospiraceae > Thalassospira > Thalassospira permensis. The sequence continues at coordinate 148,739 of NZ_AUNC01000056.1, forward strand.
CGGCCAATGAAAGCCGGGCCAAGGCGCATCAGGAAGGCACGGCTGATCTCAAGGACTGGATCCATTTCTGCCTTAAGATGGTCCGCCAGAAGGGCCGGATCACCATCGTACACCGGGCGGATCATCTCGACCGGATCATCGGGCTTTTGCATGGTCGGGCAGGCGACATGACCATTTACCCGATCTGGAGCAAGGCCAGTGCCGATGCGCCGTTACGCGTGATTGTTTCGGCGCGCAAGGGCGTTTCATCGCCGGTTACCCTGCGACGTGGAATTGTTTTGCATGATGAAGCCGGGGTTTATTTGCCCGAATGCGAGGCGATTTTGCGGGTGCCATCTGCATTGCCCGGTTTCTAAATCGGGCTTGGTTTAATATAAGGGCACTATAAAGTGCGTCGCGGGTCCGTTGTGGCGCAGAAACCTTGATGCTTTGGGAAATGCCATGCTGAGTTTGTCGAAAATCCTTTTTACCGCACTGATCGTTGTGGTGGTATGGCAGGGCTTCAAGCTGTTTACCCGCAAGAGTCAGGTTTCCGGGCAGGAGCAGCCCAAGCAGACCGGGCATGACAAGAAAGCCAAACAGCAGAAACAGGAAGCTGTGGCGCATGATCTTGAAAAATGCCCGAAATGCGGTGTCTATCACGCGGAGGGCGCAGCGCACCGCTGCGACGTCTAGGAGCTATAGGACTTAGTGTCTACTCCGTTAGCGCAATATTAGGTGTTGGCCTGTTATTCCAGCGTGATATTGTCCAAAGCAGGCTGGATCCATAGGGTCAATAGTCGCAACGACGCTCTTTAAATGAACGCGATATCATATGCCGGGTAGCCCAAAGAAAAAGCCAACTGTCGTTGATTTGTTTGCTGGAGCAGGGGGATTCTCGCTCGCAGCTATCCTAGAAGGCTTTGAACTTAAATTCGCGATAGAAAACAACGCGCACGCGGTATCTACATTCCAGTCAAATATACTTAAGCGCCAAGGAGCAAAAGGCGCCAAGATTTTTGACGAAAGTATCCTGACATACAACCCCTCCAAATTGCGCATGGAAAGATTGGGCTCAGAAACATGCGATTTGCTTCTTGGGGGACCGCCGTGCCAAGGTTTTTCTACTCATAGGATACTCGATGCTGGTGTGAATGACCCTCGTAACGAACTGATACATGCCTATTTCAAGTTTGTAGAGGCGTTGCAACCCCGCGTATTTCTTATGGAGAATGTCCCAGGAATACTGTGGAAGCGTCATGAAACCTATCTAAAGAAATTCTATGAAGAAGGTGCCCGGATCAAATACGCGCTTTTTGACCCTGTGGTACTGGATGCGAGAGATTTTGGAGTGCCACAGCGTCGCAAACGGGTTTTTGTTTTGGGTATTCGGCAAGATGTTGATGCGAGTAGCTTGGTATGGCCACCAAAACCGACGCATTGTGATCCACGAAAGCCTGTTAAAGGCTTGGAATATTGGAAGTCATGTGAGACTGTGTTTAACGCAACCTATGCGGGTGATTTGAATGATGTCCATATGATTTCGGGCCCAGAGTTGGTGAAGTATTTTAAAAGGACCCCACCTAACGGCGGTAGCCGTAAGGACTCTGGGCGCGTATTGCCGTGCCACAAAGAGCATGACGGGCATAAAGACGTATATGGCCGGATTAATTCATTTGAACCTGCACCAACCATGACCACAGCATGTATCAATCCCTCAAAGGGGCGCTTTGTGCACCCAACCGAACATCATGGTATCACCGTTCGGCAAGCGGCCCGTATTCAAACGTTTCCAGATGATTTCGTTTTTAAAGGTGGTCTTACCGCTGCGGGGGCTCAAGTTGGTAATGCCGTCCCGATTGAGTTGGGTAGAGCGCTTATTTGCCATTTGAAGAAATCATTGATTGATGTGTCCGAACCGCCGCTGTCTTCGCGAGAGCGTCCGCGTAAAGAAATAGCCGAGCTCGAACTGGTATGATTGAAACACTGGCATTTCGGACGCAAGCAAGAACTGTCGATCATCTCGGACGAGAGCAGATAGCCGATTGCCCTACGGCGATTTCTGAATTGTGGAAGAATGCCTATGACGCTTACGCGCGAGCAGTGTCTCTGCATATCTTTGACGACCCGGAGCCGATCGCGGCGATATTCGACGATGGCCATGGCATGAGCTACGACGAATTTGTCAATCGCTGGCTGGTTGTTGGTACGGAATCGAAATACGAAGCGAAAGACAATATCGACGACAGAGACGGTTTGCCCAAGCGGTCGAAGCAGGGGCAAAAGGGGATTGGGCGGTTGTCCTCAGCAAACCTTGGGCCATTGCTTCTAATTGTATCTAAACGAGTTGACCACGACTTCATTGCGGCTTTGATCGATTGGCGTATTTTCGAGAATCCCTTTCTGGTGTTGTCGGATATCGAACTGCCAGTAATGACATTTACGCAGCAGCAGGAGTTGTTTGATCTTCTTCCCGAGATGTTTGATCGTCTAACGGATAACATTTGGGGCAACGAAAATGATCCGAAACGCTCAGAGCGATTGAAAATCGCTTGGGAAGCATATGACAGAATTGTTCTCGATGCAGATGCCGATGCCACAAAGCCATCTGAACTTATCGCAGGGACGATCATAAACGCGCGCTTTGATAATCGTCATTTCGAGCCATGGCCGGTTTGGATCGGCAAACGTGCACATGGCACTGCATTGGTTGTTTCTGACATCAATTACGATTTGCGTGCTCAATTGCCAAGTATTGAACCAGATGGAGATGTGCAGAGAATTAAGGACAGCTTCTTCGCAACTCTTTCAGCGTTTACCGACCCATATGTCGATAACGCGTCGAACGAGGTCAATGCTTTTGATCCCGATTTCACCTATGAAGTTCGAACATGGGTTAATGGGGTTAGTCGGCCTGTCATTGAAGACGAAAGCGAAGAGTTCAATAGATCTGTAACTGAAGAGATGGAGCATGTCCTGAGCGGCAACATCGATGCCGATGGCGTATTTAGAGGGCAGGTGAAGGCATTCGGTGAGTGGCGACATATCGGGACTGACTATGTAATTTATCCACCGAAAGACTACAAACCGCCGAAGGGCCCAACAACTTTTGTGGGGCCGGTAGGATTGCATCTTGCGACCTATGAAAGGGAACGCGTCAATTCGACACATACTGACGACCAGCATGCACGAAATAATGAATTGGCCCTGAGATATTCCGGCTTTCTTGTTTTCCGAAATGGTTTACGCGTTTTGCCATATGGCAGGATTGATAACGATTTCTTCGAGGTTGAATCTCGGCGTAGTATTTCCGCAGGGCGAGAGTTCTGGAACGCGCGAAGGATGTTTGGTCGTGTTGCTATTTCACGTGAAGCGAACCCGAATTTGCGCGACAAAGCCGGTAGAGAAGGGTTTATCGACAATCGTAGTGCAAAAGCGCTGCGTACGTTGGTCATAAACATTCTTCGGCGAGTTGCGTATGAGTATTTTGGTTCAAAATCAGATTTACGAAACGATATTTTGCCGGGAATTCAAGAAAAAAATAGAGCTGAAAAAGCCGAGATAGAACGCAAGGAGCTTGCGAAAAAAAACAGGAAGAAATTTAGTGAACGGCTTAAGAGAAATTTGCCTCTTCTTGCCGAATTTCAGAATAGTATCTCTGTTGAAGCATCGGAACTTCAAATTGAGCATGAGGGTGATCTTCAGAGTGTTCTTGAAACCGTCAATGAAGCCAATAAAAAGCTTAGCGATCTCCGATTGACGGCAGCGCCAGCCAATCTTGGTTCTAGTGAAGATGATTATCGAACCTTCAGGTCGCTATACTCAGAAGTGCAAGAACTGATCAGGCGTTTAAATGAGGCGTACTCAGAAGCTCTTGAACGGATTAAGCCAGCCAAACCAGAAGAAATCGCTGAACGGCAAATGCAAAGTCTTGCCAGTCGTTTGCAGGCAAAGCTGCGTGTCTGGCGCAAGTCAATTGCTGAAATCCAGCAGTCTGAGCAAAGCCGTGTCGACAGCTTGTTTAATGAGCGGAATAAAACATTCCATGGTCTAGCAGGCCCATTGGTCGAGCAAGTAAGGCTGGGCCGCCTGGATTTAAATGATGCTTTGGAAAAAATGTCGGAAATCCATTCCGTGTTGGATGCGGAAAATGAAGACACTTTCCAATCTTATCTGGATGCGCTCGAACTGATGAGCGAAAATGTCAACATCGAGCTTATCGCAAGTCAGGGAATTGCCGACAACATTGCTTTGCGCGATGATTTGAATGATCTCAATCAAATAGCGCAACTTGGAATCACTGTGGAGATTCTGGGGCATGAACTGAACACCAACGCACGCCTGATCAGAGAAGGATTGCGGCAGGTTAAAGCACAAGCAGAAAATCCAGGAACTGAACTGATTGAGACCGGTTTTGAGGCACTTAGCCAGCAGTTGGAATTTCTTTCTCCTTTGAAAGTATCGGGTACGCGCACACGGCGCAAAATAACCGGCTCCGAGATTGGTGAATATCTGCGGCGCTTTTTTGATACAGCCTTTCGGTCACGCGGTATTAGTTTTGATGTGACGGCAGATTTTGAACGGTTCGAGATTGTTGAGCAACCTTCGCGTTTACTCCCCGTTTTTGTGAATTTGGTCAATAACAGCGTCTATTGGCTTGTCAATTCACGAACAGAAAATCCCAAGATTTTGATTTCCTGCCAAGATCAAAAAGTAACGGTTTCCGATAATGGTCCCGGCATTGATCCTCTTGATCAGGAAAGCCTGTTCAAGATGTTCTTTACCCGTAAAGTTAGCGGTGGGCGAGGTATTGGATTGTATTTGTGTCGCGTCAACCTACTAGCTGGCGGCCACTCTATCCATTACGTCAAAAATAGAAATGAACAGCATCTCAACGGTGCCAACTTCGCAATTGATTTCAACAGGGGAAATCATGGCTGATATCAAAGCAACTTATGCAGATCTTGTTGAGGAAGCTTTCATACAGCCACTTCGATCTGTGCTGATTGTTGATGATCAGTATCCGAGTTGGGAAGAGATTCTCAACGAAGCGCTACCCGCAGACAAGCAAGCTGACGATCTGGCGGCGCGTTCCAGTGCGAAGGAATGGCGGAGCAATCCCTCAGGGCCCCTTGACGTTATCAAGCAGTTTCGCAATCGTAAACCCGGCTTCGTTATCGATATTCATGATGCCACACCGGAAAAAACTCATGAGGCCGATGAGGACGAGTTGGCAGACTATCTGCATCAGTCTGATTTGTTGGTGTTGGATTACAATCTGGAAGGGGCCGAATCTGGCTTAGGCGGGTTAAAGGCAAGAGAAATTCTAAAGTCGGTTCTTACCAACAAGCATTTCAATTTGATTGTAGTTCATACCAGCGAACATGATCTCAACGAGGTCTTCTCTGACTGTTTACTGTCTTTGATGCATAGTTGTGAGTCCAGATTTGATGAATACTTGGTTAAAGATATTCAGGCGCTCGAAGCGGAATTAGACGAGCTTGAGGATGAGGGATCGTTTGATCGGAAAGTACTTTTCGAGAAAATGACGATGGATGATTATCTTACCTTAAGGATCCCTAACGTTAGTTTAGGTGATGCCATCCGATCATTTATGAGGGCTGAGGGTGATTTGGCCAATGTTAGTGATTGGGCAAAAAAATCTGGTTTTGATGGCAAAAAGCTGAAAGATTTCTTTTATTGGGCAATCCGAGAATTTGAGAAACGACATAAAAAACTCTTCTCTGAAGGCGAGTTTGAAGGGGTTTCATGGAGTAGAGACCCAGAACGTTTGTGGTTCAGAACAGTTCGCGGTTTCGTTGCATTTGTTTCCAAAGGACCTGCTGATCTTCTTGCGGAGTTACAAAAAGCACTGGAGGCATGGCAGCCGACGCCGTCTCGTCTTCTTTCTGCCAAGTACCGGCATGAGCTAAGTAGTATCGGGGTAGAAGCGGAAGACCGGACTCTCCTTAAGAGGCATGTATTTGCACATTTCTATAAGGACTTTTGCTCTAAAGGTAACCCAAACCTAAGTGATTCAGAGGCAGAGCGTCTCAGAACGGCAAAACTTAAAAGCCATGTGTACAGCAAGTCAGAAGCTATTTCGTTTCACATTGAGGATGAAGTTGCAAGATTTGGTGAGCGAATAAGACTTGCCGATGGTGGCGATTATGGAGATTTCGCTCGGTTCTATAATCTTGACCTTTCAGACGACAAATCAGCGGAGTCAAAGAAAGCTCGTGCTCACTACAATAGTTATGTGTCTACATTGCCGTTGAAGAAGGGCGACGACCAGTTAGACAGCGGCCATATATTCAAATGGGGTGGCGATTGGTGGGTTTGCGCAACTCCAGCTTGTGATTTGCAGCCCGGTCAAAATACTACAGCGTTTGTAGGAGCGAGTTCGGAACAGCGGCCATTTACTGCACTAAAGCTTGTTGAAGTGCAGAACATGGATGATGTAGATGATCAGCATGTGAACAGTGGGCTCTTCTGTTTTGTCGAACCCATTGACCGACTTGGAACTGTAATTTGCCTTGGTTTTCAGAAAATAGAGAAATCTGAGATTGTCCCAAATGGGAAGGCGACTTGGCGAACATTTGTAGCGGAAGATAACGGTTTAATATCCCAAAACAAGATGTCGATGGTCGTTCCAAAATTCGTCGAGCAGAAGCTAAAGTTGGAATCCGCTGAAGCAGAGGTTGTTGCGAAGCTTCGATATGAATATGCTCTCAACTATATCCAAAAAATTGGGATTAGTGTAACGCGCATCGGGTTAGGTTATTCCTGATATTCGAAGATGCCGACTAGCTTTTCAGTACGGATCAGCGCAAGCATCCCCATCACTATCAAAAAAAGATCACTGGGCGGTTGTAGCACAGGTGATGGAAAGAGCCCGTGTAGTGCCATGTATCACGCCGAAGGCAGCGCGCATGTTTGCGAAGTCTGAGTTGCGCGGACGGCATATTTTCCCTTGCTGATTTCTTCGACTTTCGCCCAACAGGCCGTGATTTCGCTTTGAAAAACCGGTTGTTGCACGGATGTTGTATGCTGCAACGCGGTATGAGATTCGGCGGGACGTCATAAAAAGCGCTAAATTCAGGCCCACTCAGGGCTTTTGCGTTCTTGACCCCGACGGGGTGGGGCGGTAGCTTGCCGCTCTAAATTTACCGACAACATCAAAGTGAGTTCGCGCAATGGCGCTCGACGGGTCGCAACGTCCCCCTTCATTCCAGGAAATCATTCTCCGCCTGCAAAGCTATTGGGCCGATCAGGGTTGTGTCATCCTGCAGCCCTATGACCTTGAAGTCGGTGCCGGTACCTTCCACACCGCAACCACGTTGCGCGCGCTGGGCCCGGAAAGCTGGAATGCGGCCTATGTGCAGCCGTCACGCCGCCCGACCGATGGTCGTTACGGCGAAAACCCGAACCGTTTGCAGCATTATTACCAGTTCCAGGTCCTGATGAAGCCATCACCGGCCAATTCGCAGGAACTTTACCTTGGCTCGCTGGCCCATCTGGGCATTGACCCGATGGCGCATGATATCCGTTTCGTCGAAGACGACTGGGAAAGCCCGACTTTGGGCGCGTGGGGCCTTGGCTGGGAAGTGTGGCTGGACGGGATGGAAGTCACCCAGTTCACCTATTTCCAGCAGGTCGGCGGTTTTGAATGCGATCCGGTCCCGGTCGAGCTGACCTATGGTCTGGAACGTCTGGCGATGTATATCCAGGGCGTCGAAAACGTTTATGACCTTGATTATAACGGCAATGGCGTCAGCTATGGCGATGTGTTCCTTCAGAATGAAAAGGAACAGTCGACCTATAACTTCGAAGTCGCCAATACCGACATGCTGTTCCAGCATTTCAAGGACGCGCAGGCCGAATGTGCAGTCAATATCGAACGCGGCCTTGCATTGCCTGCTTATGAGCAGGCGATGAAAGCCAGCCATATCTTCAACCTCCTCGATGCGCGCGGCGTGATTTCCGTCACCGAACGTGCGGCCTATATCGGCCGTGTGCGCGACATGTCGAAATCCTGCTGCGAAGCATGGCTTCGTTCGCGCGGGCATTTGAAAGAGGAGGCATAAGTCATGGCCGAGTTGCTGCTTGAACTGTTTTCGGAAGAAATTCCGGCCCGCATGCAGGCGCGTGCTTCCGAAGACCTGACCAAACTGGTCACCGATGGCCTGAAGGCCGCCGATCTTGGTTTTGATAATGTCGAGGCATTGGTTACACCGCGCCGTCTGACCCTGATCATTGACGGTTTGCCTGATAAACAGCCGGACCTGCGCGAAGAACGCCGTGGCCCGCGTGCCGATGCCCCGGAAAAGGCGATTGCCGGGTTCCTCGCCGGCAATGGTGTGACGCTGGAACAATGTGAAAAGCGCGAAACGCCCAAGGGTGTTTTCCTGTTTGCGATTGTCGAACAGAAGGGCCGCGATAGCGCGGATGTCATCAAGGACATCATCGAAGACGCCATGGCAAAACTGCCCTGGCCGAAATCGATGCGCTGGGCCGATCAGAAGGTCCGCTGGGTCCGTCAGCTTGACCGGATCCTGTGCCTGTTTGATGGCAAGGTGATCCCGGCATCGTTTGGCCCGGTAACGGCAGGCAATATCACAAGCGGCCACCGGTTCCTGGCACCGGCCACCTTTAGTGTTGCCAATGCCGCCGAATACAAGGCGAAGCTTGCCTTTGCTAAGGTGATGCTCGACCGCGAAGAACGCAAGAAAGTCATTTTGGACGGTGCGCGCAAGCTTGCGCAATCAGAAGGCTTTACGCTTCTGGAAGATAACGGACTGCTTGAGGAAGTCTGCGGTCTGGTCGAATGGCCCGTACCCGTCATGGGCAAGGTCGATGACCAGTTCATGGATATCCCGCGCGAGGTTCTGGAAACCTCGATGCGTGAACATCAGAAATATTTCGTTGTCGAAGACAGCACGGGCAAACTGGCTGCGCGCTTCATCACCATTTCAAACATGGTGACGCTGGATGCGAACGCGCAGATCATTGCCGGGAACGAGCGCGTTTTGCGCGCGCGCCTGCATGATGCGAAATTCTTCTGGGATCAGGATCGGAAAGTGACGCTTGAAGCGCGTCTGCCGAAACTTGATAACATCGTGTTCCATGCCAAGCTTGGCTCGCTGGCGGAGCGTGTTTTGCGCCTGCGCGGACTGGCACGCGAACTTTCAGCCGACATTCCGGGCTGCGATGTTAAACTTGCCGATCGGGCGGCGGAAATTGCCAAGGCCGATCTGGTGTCGAACATGGTGTTCGAATTTACCGAACTTCAGGGACTGATGGGGAAATACTACGCCGAGAATGACGGCGAAGCCCCCGAAGTCGCCAACGCCATTGCACAGCATTATGCACCGGCCGGTCCGTCGGATATGTGTCCGACCGCGCCTGTTTCGGTGGCTGTTGCCTTGGCCGAGAAGCTCGATACCCTTGCCGGGTTCTTTACCATCGATGAAAAGCCGACCGGTTCAAAAGACCCGTTCGCGCTGCGTCGTGCGGCATTGGGTGTCATCCGGCTGGTTCTGGAAAACGGTTTGCGTGTGCCGCTGCGGCGTGCATTTGCCTTTGCCGTTTCCCAATATCCGGCCTCCATTCGTCGTGACGAGGCGGTTGACGAACTTCTGGCATTCTTTGCCGACCGCCTGAAAGTCCATCTGCGTGAACAGGGCGTGCGCCATGATCTGGTGTCCGCCGTGTTTGCCCTGGATGGCGAGGACGATCTTGTCCGCCTTCTGGCCCGTGTTGATGCGCTTGCCGATTTTGTATCGGGTGAAAGCGGCGTCAACCTTATGGCCGGGTACAAGCGCGCGTCCAATATCCTGCGTATCGAAGAGAAGAAGGATGAAAAATCCTATGATGCGGATGTGTCCGCCGATCTTCTGACGCAGGACGAGGAACGCAAGCTCTATGAGGCGCTCATCAATGTCCGGCATAAGGCTTTGCCGCTTCTGCGGGCCGAGAATTATGCCGCGGCTATGGCCGAATTCGCGCATCTGCGCGGACCGGTCGATGCATTCTTCGAAGGGGTCACGGTAAATAGTGACAAGGCAGACGAACGTGCCAACCGGCTTAAACTGCTGGCGCAAATTCGCACTGCCTTGCATGACATTGCCGATTTCTCGAAGATCGAGTCATAAATAAGGTCGGGGTCGCCCGGAATTCCGGAACGCCTTGACCAGATGAGGAAAAGGCAAGATGACCAAATGGGTTTACGGCTTCGGTGGCGGTAGCGCCGAAGGACGTTCCGATATGCGCGAGCTTTTGGGCGGTAAAGGTGCCAACCTTGCCGAGATGAGCAATCTCGGCCTTCCGGTCCCGCCCGGCTTTACCATCACGACCGAAGTCTGCACGGCATTTTATGACAATGACCGTGCGTACCCGGATGGTCTTGAAGCCGAAGTCGAAAAGTCGCTTGCTGCTGTCGAAGCCCTGGTCGGGCGCAAATTTGGCGACCCCAAAGACCCGTTGCTGGTTTCGGTCCGTTCCGGCGCACGTGCTTCGATGCCCGGCATGATGGATACGGTTCTTAATCTGGGCCTGAATGACGAAACGGTTGAAGGTTTGGCGGCGGTCTCTGGTGACCGCCGTTTTGCGTATGACAGCTATCGCCGCTTCATTCAGATGTATGGCGATGTCGTTCTTGGCGTCGATCATTACCATTTCGAGGAAATCCTTGAAATCCACAAGGAAGACAAGGGCTATGTCCTTGATACCGATATGGATGCCGATGACTGGCAGGCGATTGTCCAGGGCTTCAAGAAAAAGGTCGATGCCGAACTCGGGCGTCCCTTCCCGCAGGACCCGCGCGAACAGCTTTGGGGTGCCATCGGTGCGGTTTTCGGAAGCTGGATGAATGCACGCGCCAATACATACCGTCGCCTGCATAACATCCCGGCAAGCTGGGGCACGGCGGTTAACGTTCAGGCCATGGTCTTTGGCAATATGGGCGATGATTGTGCCACCGGTGTCTGCTTCTCGCGCAATCCGTCGACCGGCGAAGACCGTTTTTACGGCGAATATCTGATCAATGCGCAGGGCGAGGACGTTGTGGCGGGCATTCGTACCCCGGCACCGCTGACCAAAATCGAACGCGAAGAGTCGGGTTCGGACCTTCTGTCGATGGAAGAAGCCATGCCCGGTGTCTTTGGCGAGCTTTGTGATATTCGTGACAGGCTTGAATCCCATTATCGCGACATGCAGGACATGGAATTCACCGTCGAGTCCGGCAAACTTTACATGCTGCAGACCCGTGCGGGCAAACGCACCGCCAAGGCCGCCCTTCGCATCGCGGTCGAAATGTGTCAGGCCAATGTGATCACGCGCGAAGATGCCCTTCGCCGTGTTGATCCCGCACAGCTTGACCAGTTACTCCACCCAACCCTTGATCCCGATGCGGAACGCAAGGTGATCGGCATGGGGCTTCCGGCATCGCCCGGTGCGGCATCCGGGCAGATTGTTTTCTCCGCCGAGGTGGCCGAGGACTGGGTGCATAACCGGGGCCGCAAGGTCATTCTGGTGCGCATAGAAACCAGCCCCGAAGATATTGCCGGCATGCACGCAGCCGAGGGTATTCTGACATCGCGCGGTGGCATGACCAGCCACGCCGCCGTGGTGGCGCGCGGCATGGGGACGCCGTGCGTGTGCGGGGCCGGTCAGATCAAGATTGACTATACCAATAAAACCATGATGTCGGGCGGCGTGACGCTCAACGAAGGCGATGTCATCACCCTTGACGGTGCGAAGGGCGAGGTGATGCTGGGCGAGGTGGCGACACTGAAACCCGACCTGTCGGGTGATTTTTCCCAATTGATGGAATGGGCGGATGGGGTGCGCCGTCTTAAGGTCCGCACCAACGCCGAAACACCTGATGATGCGGCAACCGCGCGCGGTTTCGGGGCGGAGGGGATCGGCCTTTGCCGGACCGAACACATGTTCTTTGATCCGGCACGCATCATCTCCATGCGCGAAATGATCCTGGCGGATACGGAAAAGGGCCGTCGTGCGGCACTTGATAAACTTCTGCCCTATCAACGTCAGGACTTTATTGACCTGTTCCGGATCATGAAGGGCTTGCCGGTGACGATCCGTCTGCTGGACCCGCCATTGCATGAATTCCTGCCGCATGGCGACAACGAAATTGCCGAGGTCGCCAATGCGGCGGGTGTGGCAGAGATTGTCGTGCGTCGCCGGTTGCTGGAACTGTCGGAAGCCAACCCGATGCTGGGGCATCGCGGCTGCCGTCTTGGCATCAGCTATCCCGAAATCTATGAAATGCAGGCACGTGCGATATTCGAAGCCGCGATCGAGGTTTCAAAGGATGGCGGCGATCCGGTGATACCGGAAATCATGATCCCGCTGATTGTCGGCAAGAAGGAACTTGAAATCCTCAAGGCCGTGATCATCAAGGTCGCAGGCGAAGTCGAAACCGAAAAATCGGCCAAGCTCGAATTCCTTGTCGGCACGATGATCGAATTGCCGCGGGCCGCCCTTCGGGCCGGTGAAATCGCCGAAGAGGCCGAATTCTTCAGCTTCGGAACCAACGATTTGACCCAGACGACCTTTGGCCTTTCGCGTGATGACGCATCCCGGTTCCTGGATACCTATATTTCCAAGGATATCTTTGCCGGTGATCCGTTCGTATCACTGGATCAGGAAGGGGTGGGCGAACTGGTCAGCATTGCGGCTGAACGTGGCCGTAAAACGCGTTCTGACATCAAGCTTGGCATTTGCGGCGAACATGGCGGTGATCCGGCATCCATCGCGTTTTGCGAGGCACAGGGGCTGGATTACGTCTCGTGCTCGCCCTATCGCGTGCCGATTGCGCGTTTGGCCGCCGCACAGGCCGCGCTCAAGAAATAAGGCTGCTGGCGGGCAGCATTGATAAAGCAAACGGCGGCAGAAATTCTGCCGCCGTTTGCTTTTGATGAAATTATCGGTTGGCGGATCAGGCCGCCGTTTCCGGCAACTTGACCCAGTCGGGAACCTTGACCGAAATTTTGGCATCACCCGCCATCAGCTCGGCATCATCGCCAATCCGTTCCAGCCGGATCAGGGCAAGGCCCGCATTGCCATGGATGCTGCGGATCGTACCGGCTTCCTTGTCGCCATTCATGATCAGGGTGCCGATTTCCGGAGCCGGGCCGGTGATCGTGATCGGCAGCAGGCGTTTGCGCACCAGCCCGCGATATTTGGTACGCGCGGTCAGTTCCTGCCCCATATAGCAGCCCTTTTTGAAATCAACGCCACCCAGTTCCTCGAACCCGTTTTCAAGCAGGATGGCGCGGTCGATTTCCATTTCCTCGCTGCCATTGGGTAGGCCCAGCAGCACGCGATGCTGGTGATAGGTGCTTTCATCGCTTTCGGTGGCACCGATGGCTGCCATCTGTGCCAGTTCGTTTTTGGGCAGCAACACGCGCGCACCCATCGCACTCAGGCGTGGATCAACCGCCTTGATCCCGTCGGCAAACGGTGCGGTGGCACCGGGCGTATCGGGCAGGTCAAGTGCAGCCAAGGCACCATCGCCGAAGACGGCAACGACGTCATAGCTTTCGGTGACGTCGGTCAGTTCGGCCTTCGCGCGCAATTTATACATGCGCAGTTTCTTGAACAGTTCGGCCGCACGCGCACCGTCTTCGCCGCGTTCGCATTCAATCAGAAGGCTGTCCTCGTCCTGCTGATAGACAAAAAAATCGAACAGGAACTTGCCCTGCGGCGACAAAAGCGCGCCATAGCCGGAATGATCAGCCGTGATTTTTTCGATATTGTTCGACACCAGCCCCTGAAGGAAGCTGACGCGATCAGGCCCGCTGATCCGGATAACGGCCCGGTCAGGCAGGGGGGCGTATAAAGTCTCACTCATGATTCTTATGGCTCCGGTTTATCGGAATTGTTGGCCGAAATGTGGGGCAATGGGGGGCATTTGGCAAGGGGTGGTTTGGCAAAGGCAAAAGCAACCCGCCACAAGAAAAGCCTTCATAAATTGCGCGGGAACCGATAGAACGCAATGTATGAAAATATTGATGCTTGATCGTTCCATCGGCTTTGATCCCAAGGATCGCGAAGCCCGCCCGCTGGGCGCGCGCCAACGCGGATTTATCGCGCTGGCCGAGGCCCTTGTTGCCCGTGGCCACAAGGTTGAAGCCCGCCGGAACGGTGGCATTGACCTTGATCATCATGGTGTCGCCTGGCGTCAGCTTGACAGTGCCATGCCGCCCTTTGGCGGGGATCCGGTGGATCGGGTTCTGGTGTGGCGCGATGCGGAGCTGCTGCGTCATCCCTCAATCCCCGAAGGTAGCGATTGCTGGCTTTGGTTTGATGGCATGGTATCCGATCTGAATGCGGATAAGGCGCGTCTAGCGTTGCTTGAAACCGGTGCGCAGGTGATTTTCACCCACGAGGATCAGGGCAAGGCATTTGATGGCGATATCGCCAAACGCCCCATTGTGATTGCGCCGGGGGCGTGTCCGGCCTTTGCCATGGCATCAAACATGCACTGGGCGTTCGAGAGCCGCGAAAACCTTGCCGTGACGGTTGCCAACAGCAAAACCGGCATTGCCCAGATCATTCGCATCTGGTCGGCTTATGTCGCGCCCAAACTGCCCGGTGCCATTCTGGAAATTTATGCCGCCGACCTGTTCTTGGCGATGGCGGGCGAAAATGACGATGTTTCCGGCGAACTCGTCGATATGGTGCGTGACAATATCGACAAGGGTGTGCGCGTTTGCCACCCGATGCCCGAGGCCGACATGGCCGAACGTGTCGCAACCGCGCGGGCGTTTCTGCATCACGGCAAATACGGCAATGATCAGGTCGGCCAATGGATTTACGATGCCCTGGCGGCGGCAACCCCGGTTGTGTCCTATGGCGGGATTGCCACGGCGCGGGTCGAAAATGGCAAGACCGGCTATATCGTTCCCGATGAAACGGCTTATGGCAATCTGGTGATGCAGTTGCTGGCCGACCGGCAGATTTTTGCCAGCCAGTCCGAAGCGGCGCGCAACAGCCGCCGCGAATGGCTTAACGTCGCTGGCGAGCTGGAGAAACTTTAAACCGTGCGGTTACTGTTCATCACCTCGAACCGGCTGGGCGATGCCGTTCTTTCGACATCGGTGCTGCGCCACTATGTCGAAACCTATCCCGGCATCAGGGTGACGGTTGCCTGCGGCCCGGTCGCCGCCCCGATTTTTGAAGCGGTGCCGGGGCTTGAACGCATCATCGAAATGCCAAAGCAGAAACGCGGCGGCCATTGGTGGAAGCTCTGGAAGTCGGTGGCGTTTCGCTGGTGGGACATCATCGTCGATCTGCGCGGCAGTGCGACGGCTTATGTGTTGCCGGGCTGGAAGCGGGTGGTGCTCAAAGGCAACGATGACAGTGTCCACCGGGTGGAGCAGCTTGCGCGTCTGATCGGTGTTGATCGTCCTCTATATCCCAAAATATGGCTTGATCCGATACATGTGAAACGGGCTCAGGAAATTCTTTCCTCTTTTGCCGGGCGACCGCTTCTTGTGGTTGGCCCGACGGCAAACTGGGGAGGAAAGATGTGGCCGATTGATCGTTTTCAGGACCTTGTCGGGCGGCTGACGTCTATAACGGGTTCTTTGCCGAATGCGCATGTTTTGCTTGTTGGTGCGCCTTCTGAAATCGAAAAGGCGCAGGAACTGATTTCATCCATTGCGGATGATCGCAGAACGGTTGTTTTTGGAACCGAGCATTTATTGACCGTGCAAGCCTGTCTGGAGAAGGCGGATCTTTATATCGGTAATGATTCCGGCTTGATGCATATGGCGGCGGCTTCCGGTTCTCCCACCGTGGGGCTTTTTGGTCCATCCCGACCGGAAAACTATGCGCCATATGGTAAGAAGACAGCTTATGTCTGCACGGATCGCAACTATGATCAGATTTTGGCTGACGGTGTCGACTGGAAATCTCAGAAGTCTTTGATGACGGACCTGTCTGTTGACAAAGTTTTTGAATTTTCATGTAAGTTTTTAAAATGAATTATCGGTTTGTTTAAGCGGGGAAGCATGCGGATCGCCATCGTTTCAGGTTCCGACAAAAACTATTTTCCTTTGTTGATCGAAATGGTGCATTCGGTCAGACAATTCTCTGTCGACCGAAATATCGACATCTGTGTGATGGATGCAGGTTTGGCTGAATCCCAGAGGGAACAACTGTCACCTCTGGTCAACCAACTCGTTATCCCTGACTGGCCCAATGGCATTTCGGAAGAAAAATCAAAAGGTAAGGACTACCTCAAGGCGTGTATTTGCCGCCCCTTCATCCCCGAAATATTTCCCGGATATGACGTATATCTGTGGATGGACTGCGATACCTGGGTTCAGGACTGGTCATCTGTAGAGATGTTCATTCGGTCTGCTGCGAAAGGTGATCGTCTGGCGATTACGAATGGTGCAGACCGCTCTTATCCAAAGCCGATCCGTATTTCCTGGCTTGGAAGATGGCCCCGAAAAATTGGCAGTTTCTATAACGCCAATGGCAAAAAGGCGTTTGGTTGGGCGACGGCCAAGAAAATGATTCCCCATTATGTGCTGTCTGCGGCGACATTCGCGATTGCAGCAAAGGCGCCGCACTGGAAGCGTTGGCAGGAAGTTATTGTTGAAGCTGCCATGAAGGGAAAGATGTTCCCGGCCGAGCAGCTGTCTTTGGGCAAGATCATCCACATTGAAGGCTATAAGGCCGAATACCTGCCTGCCTATGCAATGTGGCAATGCCAGCACAAGCCATTCTGGGATGCAGAGAAATCGGTTTTTGTCGAACCCAACGAACCGCATGCCACCATTGGAATAATGCACCTGTCAGGTGTCGACGATATTCGGGCAGACAGAGATGTGAAAACCGAAATTGAAACGACCGATGGCAAAACGGTATCGGTCAATTATCGCTATCCCCTGTTTGCGGCAGAGAAACTTACGATCGCCAAGCCTCAAAGAGTTTAATGGCGGGCGTTCTTAAAGCTGAAATTTTAAGGTCCGGACAATCCTGTTTGCGATCAATCGGGAACAATTCGCATGCTAATGCATTTGCTTATCATGTGAATTTTGTTTCAACTGTTCCGGACCAGAAAGATGATCCGTACCGAGCATCTGACAATGATCGTGGTGTTGCTGTTTGCCGTTTCCATGGCGTGGCTTCAGGTGGCTGTGGGGGATCAGAGAACCCAGCTCAATCTTGTGCCGGTTCCTGCCTACAAATCCGGGTTTGAAATGTATGCCATCCGGTATGGGAATGCCGATAACGCATCTTGTGGCAGTCTGTGCGGTGCATTTGATCTGGAAAAGGCCAGTTCAATAGGCGGCGCATATATGCAGGTAAGCCTTCCTCTGGATACGGCGCGTCGCTGATATCGCCAAGTCGACCTGACGCGTTGGTAATGCTGGGTTAATGTCTGGAGTATCCAATGGCCAAGCCGACTGTCTGGGCGATTATTCCCAATTTGTTGCGCAGCGTGTTTCGACCGGATGTGCCACTGCGAAGCAAGATCCTGTTGCTGGCCGGGATTATCTATCTCGTTAGCCCGATTGACCTGTTGCCCGATGTCATTGCCGGTATTGGCTGGATTGATGATCTTGTTATCGTGCCCCTGTTGGGATGGCTTTCATATAAAAGCCTGCCGCCATCCGTAAAATCGGATATGGCATCAACGGATTCCGAAGGGCCGGCAAGGTCTCGTAAATGGTTATATCTTCTGATTTTGATCGTGGTTCTGATTGGCATTGTGATGCTTACAGGACCTGATGACAGCTTCCTGAAAACTCCGTCTGCTGGTTAAGACACGACTTTTGCGCCTTTGACAGTCTTTCCCGCTCCCTTTTAAGCTTGGATGCAATTCCATCATGAAACGGGGATACGACCATGGCAGATACATTTCGTGGTTTGGTTCTTTGCCAGCAGGAAAAATCAGTTCAGGCCGATTTTCAAAATCTGACCATTGATGATCTGCCTGACGGCGATGTGCTGGTTCGGGTACGATGGTCGACCCTGAATTACAAGGACGGCATGATCCTGAACGGGCTTGGCCGTCTTGTCCGGCAATACCCGCATGTGCCCGGTGTCGATTTTGCGGGCGAAGTGATTTCATCGGATGATCCGCGTTATGCGCCCGGCGATCAGGTCATCCTGACCGGATGGCGTGTTGGCGAAGCGCATTGGGGCGGATATGCACAGTATGCCCGCGTCAAAGCCGATTGGCTGGTGCCAATGCCAGATGGACTTGATGGTGCGCACGCCATGGCCATCGGTACCGCGGGCTTTACATCCATGCTTGCCGTAATGGCCCTTGAAGAGCAGGGCGTATCACCCGATCAGGATGGCGAAGTCCTCGTTACCGGGGCGGCGGGCGGTGTTGGGTCGGTCGCGGTAGGTCTTCTTTCCAATCTTGGTTATCGTGTTGCCGCCTCGACCGGGCGTGCTGACACGCATGACTATCTTCGAAGCCTTGGTGCGCATTCAATTCTGGATCGATCAGAGTTAAGCGAGGCAAGCAAGCCCTTGCTGAGCGAGCGTTGGCTGGGGGCTGTTGACAGTGTCGGCAGCACGACATTGGCGCATGTCTTATCGGAAATGAAGTATCATGGCGTGGTTGCTGCTTGCGGGTTGGCTGGCGGGCCGGATTTACCTGCAACGGTTCTCCCGTTTTTGCTGCGCGGGGTCCGGTTGATCGGAATTGATTCCGTGATGTGCCCCTATGAAAAGCGCGTCACAGCCTGGAAACGTCTGACACAGGAATTGCCAATGGATCAACTGGATGCTGTGACAACAAAGGTTGGACTTCGTGATATCCTGCCGTGGGGTGAAAAAATCCTCAAAGGGCAGGTTCGGGGGCGTTTGCTGATTGATGTGCAGGATTGCTAGCAGAGGCAAATATATGCAGAATCAGTCTGATCCGAGCTGCCAATCCTGAAATTCTGAAATGAATGGGCCGTGCCATATGACCGAAAACCGGTTTCGCATCCTTCTGGTCGAAGATAATCCCGGCGATGCGTTTCTTGTAAAAACATTGCTGGAGGAAACCGGTGAGCAATTCGGTATCGAACATCGGTCCGATCTTGCTTCGGCCATGGCCCTGCTGAATGATCCGTCACCGGATGGACAGTTTGATGTTGTCCTGCTGGATTTGACGCTGCCCGATTCATCGGGGGTTGAGACCATCCGCCGAATTCGCGGTTGCGCGCATAGTGCACCGGTTGTTGTCCTGACCGGGCACAAGGACGAAGAACTTGCCTTTGAAGCCCTTCAGCACGGCGCAGAAGATTACCTGACCAAAGAATTCCCCGACGGCAGGACCATTCGCCGATCCATCCGTTATGCGATTGAACGGTCGCGTGCCGAGCAGGCTTTGAAGGAAAGCGAAGAACGGTATCGCAAGCTGGTGGAACTGGCACCGGAACTGATTTCGGTGCTGAGCGGTGAGGAAATTACCTATATCAACCAGCAGGGCGTTGCCATTCTGCATGGGAACGACAGTTCCGAACTGGTCGGGCGCAGCTTTATGGAAATGGTCCATCCCGACAGCCGCGAAATCATGAGCGAATATATTGCCCGTTACGCTGGCGGTTATACGGGGCGGGCGGATTTTGTCATCATCTGCCGACGGGGCGACGGCGAGAATGTCGAGCTTGAAGTATCCGCCATCGCCTTCACCCACGAAGGGGCACCAGCCATGCTGATGCTGGCCGAGGATGTGACGGAAAAGCGCAAAATCGAACGGCAACTGGTTCAGACCTCGAAGCTTGCGACACTTGGCGAGATGGCCGCATCTGTCGCCCATGAAATGAACCAGCCGCTTAATGTCATTCGGATGGCGGCTGATACCTGCGCGCTTCAATATGAACTTGAAAAGGTTCAACCCTCGTTTCAGAGAGAGCGACTGTCCCTGATCAGCGGGCAAACCCAGCGCATGGCCGAAATTATTCGACATTTGCAGATATACAGTCGGCCGGACGAGGATGATTTCGAGCTTTTCGATCCGATGCGCGCGGTCACCCGTGCGGTGGACATGATCGAGCATGATTGCCGTTTGGCGGGGATCGTCGTCGATGTCGTTCCATCCGCACAAAGTTGCCAGGTGCTTGGGCGACAGGTCCAGCTTGAACAGGTTCTGGTCAATATGTTGACCAATGCGCGTGATGCAATCACGGAAAACGGCGATGATACCGGCGGGATTGGCGGGCTCATTCGATTAACAGCCATGCTTGATCCCGATCAGGAAGTGCTTCGAATTGCGATTAATGACAATGGCGGCGGCATCCCCGAGGACGCCATTGGCCTTATTTTCCATCCGTTCTTTACGACCAAGGATGTCGGAAAGGGAACGGGGCTTGGCCTTTCGGTAAGCTATGGCATCGTCGAGGGAATGGGCGGGCATATTGATGTTCGCAATGAAGGAGACGGTGCCTGTTTCGAGATTGTTCTGCCTGCGACGCATATCGGCGAAACGCAGGGGGATGAAAATGACCCGTCTGATGATGCCCCTTTATTGCCTCAGCAGGAAAAAGTTCCGGAGGCAAGGTCGCGCGATTTGCGGATCATGGTTGTCGATGATGAAATTGATGCGATGGAGATCATCGCAGCCTATCTCGAAGCGCAGGGATTCTCGGTTTCGGCGGCAAGCGACGGCGAAGATGCGCTTGCACTGGCCGGTGTTGTGCAGCCCGATATCCTGATTACCGATATCCGGATGCCGCAGATGGATGGCAATAGTCTGGTTCGGGAACTGCGTTCACGCAATCCCGCCTTGCCGGTGATCGTTATGACCGGTCATCCGGGGGATGCCGACAGACCGACAGAGGATGGGGATGATGCGCCGGTCATGGTGATGGCAAAGCCGCTTGATTTAAAAGAGCTTCTGGCCACGCTTGATGAAATTTCCGAAGTCGTTGCCGGCTGAAATACAAAAAAACCCGGCCAAGGGGCCGGGTT
>NZ_AUNC01000057.1:0-1310 GCF_000714555.1 Thalassospira permensis NBRC 106175
GAAGTGCTGACGGTGACCATCTCTGGTGTCCCGGAAGGGGCAACTTTGTCCGCGGGCACCGATAACGGTGACGGCACCTGGACTCTTGGTTCCGATCAACTCGCAGGCCTGACGATCACGTCAGCAGATGATTTCTCCGGCAGCTTCGAGCTTGGTGTGACCGCAACGTCGGCAGATGGTTCTGATGTAGCAACCACGACCGGTTCAATCACGGTTGATGTTGCCGGTGTGGCCGATGTACCGACGCTGGAAGTATCGGATGCTTCGGGTTACGAAGACCGGCCAATTGCGCTTGATCTTGACGCTGTCCTGACAGACGCCAGTGAAGTTCTCTCTGTCACCATCTCCGGTTTTCCGGATGGCGCAAGGCTCTCTGCCGGTACGAACAATGGTGACGGCAGCTGGACGCTGAGCCCGGATCAACTTGATGGACTCAGAGTCAGGCCGCCGTACAACTATAGTGGCGCGTTTGAGCTTGATGTAACGGCCCAGTCTGTGGACGGGTCGGATATTGCCACGACAAGCGGTTCAATCACGGTTGATGTCGAAGGCGTCGCAGACCGACCGACGCTTGATGTGTCGGATGCGCAGGGTCTTGAGGATACAGCGATTGCGCTCGATATTGATGCCGCGCTGACAGATTCCAGCGAGGTGTTGAGCATCACCGTAAGCGGTGTGCCCGATGGTGCGGAACTGTCTGCCGGTACCGACAATGGTGATGGCACATGGACGTTGGATGCCGATGAGCTTGCAGGACTGACGATCACACCACCGGAAAACTTCAGTGGCGCGTTTGATCTTAAGGTGGTCGCACGATCCACAGATGGCGATTCTGTTGCATCAACATCCGATCCGGTGCGTCTTCTGACGCGCAGCGGCAACAGCACAATTACCGTTGAGGTGACCGGTGTCGCGGATGCTCCGACACTCGAAGTAAGTGATGCGTCTGGCAACGAGGACAATGTTATCGCCCTCGATATTGATGCCGGTCTGACGGATTCCAGCGAAACTCTGACGGTCACGATCTCTGGTGTTCCCGATGGTGCAACCCTCTCTGCGGGCACCGACAACGGTGATGGCACCTGGACGCTGGGCTCTGATCAGCTTGAAGGTTTGACGATCACCCCGGCGGAGGACTTCAGCGGTTCGTTTGATCTGGGTGTGACGGCGACCTCTGCCGATGGTTCAGACGTTGCGACCACGACGGGTTCGATTACGGTTGATGTTGCCGGTGTTGCGGATGCACCGACGCTCGGCGTCAGTGATGCCAGCGGCAACGAAGACAGTGCCATTGCTTTGAATATTGACGC
>NZ_AUNC01000058.1:0-1243 GCF_000714555.1 Thalassospira permensis NBRC 106175
CTACCAACTGAGCTATGCCGGATCACGGTTGGCACTCCGTTCGAAGCGCGTGGCAGGGGTATAATAAAACAGCTTTGATCCCGCAAGACCTTTTTGAGAAAAAATGATCCGAAATCCATCTTTTTTCACGGTATCGTATCGCCCGTCGCCTTCCGGTTAATTGAACGCCTGTTTCCTGTGCCTGTAAATGCTTAGGGGACCGGATGCCCCTGTGCCGCGACCAGAATTTCAAACCAGTCCTGCCGATCAAATTGAACGCCGCAGGATGTTGTTGCATCAGTAATGCGGTGTGTCTTCATGGTGCCAAGGACCGGCACCGGCTGACAGGGCAGGCGCAACAGCCATGCAATTGCAACTTCGGCGATGCCGGGCAGGTTATATTTGTCACGCATTCGTTCTAGAACGGGGCGCAAGCGGTCGGCTGTCACATCATTTTGCGCGTTGAACAGTCGTGCGCCACCAAGTGGTGACCAGATCATCGGATGGATCCGCTTTTGCTGCATCTGATCAAACGTGCCATCAAAGATCGTGGCAAGTTCCAGAACCGAACATTCCACCTGATTGGTGGCGAGCGGTGTATCTAGTCGGCTTTGTAACAGATTGAATTGTGACGGCGTAAAGTTTGAAACACCGAAATGACGAACCTTACCGGACTGGCGGAGTTCGTTGAATGCATCCGCAACCTCGTCGGCGATCATCAGTGGATCGGGACGGTGGATCAAAAGCATGTCGATACTGTCGGTTGTCAGGTTACGAAGCGAATTTTCAACCGATGCCAGAATATGCGCCTTGCTGGTGTTGTAATGATTGATCCGGTTGTCAGGCCGCGCATCCTTGACCAGTGCGACATCGCACTTGGTCACGATTTCCATTCTCTTGCGCAGTTCTGGTGCTTTTGCCAGCGCCTCGCCAAAATAGGTTTCGCATCCGTAGCCTCCATAAATGTCGGCATGATCAAATGTGGTAATCCCAGCATCAAGGCAGGCGTGGATCAATGCCAGAATATCACCGACATTTTTGATGTCCGTGCTGTCGCGCAATCGCCATGCGCCCCACGCCAATTGCGAGAAACTCAAATCCTTGGCCATGTGACGGCGTGAAACAGGGGATGACATATATTGATCCTAATCGAAGTTCAGGGCGGATGATGCGCTATTGGTAGCAATTTGCAGGGCAGGGCACAAAAGCAAAAACCCCCGGAACAGAGTTCCAGGGGTTTGTGGCTCCGGCAGCAGGACTCGAA
>NZ_AUNC01000059.1:0-1139 GCF_000714555.1 Thalassospira permensis NBRC 106175
CCGACGGTACGACCGCCTTCACGGATTGCGAAACGCAGACCTTCGTCCATTGCGATCGGTGCAATGAGGGTCGCGGTCATCTGGACGTTGTCGCCCGGCATAACCATTTCCGTGCCTGCCGGCAGCTCGATCGAGCCGGTGACGTCAGTGGTACGGAAGTAGAACTGCGGACGGTAGTTCGAGAAGAACGGCGTGTGACGGCCACCTTCATCCTTGGTCAGGATGTAAGCTTCTGCAGTGAACTTGGTGTGCGGCTTGATCGAGCCGACATGTGCCAGAACCTGGCCACGTTCGACGTCTTCACGTTTGGTGCCGCGCAGCAGCGCGCCAATGTTGTCGCCAGCTTCACCCTGATCGAGCAGCTTGCGGAACATCTCAACGCCGGTGACAATCGTTTTGACGGTGTCTTTGATACCGACGATTTCGACTTCTTCACCAACCTTGACGATACCGGTTTCAACACGACCGGTAACAACCGTACCACGACCCGAGATCGAGAACACGTCCTCGATCGGCATCAGGAACGGACGGTCTTTCGGACGTTCCGGTGCCGGGATGTAGCTGTCAACAGCTTCCATCAGCTTCAGGATCGCTTCTTTGCCAATCGCGTCATCACGACCTTCAAGGGCAGCAAGAGCCGAACCTTTAACGATCGGAATATCGTCGCCCGGGAAGTCGTAAGACGACAGAAGTTCACGGATTTCCATTTCGACGAGTTCGAGGAGTTCCTCGTCATCGACCTGGTCAACCTTGTTCATGAACACGACGAGGGCCGGAACGCCAACCTGACGTGCAAGCAGGATGTGCTCGCGGGTCTGCGGCATCGGGCCGTCAGCTGCCGAAACAACCAGGATGCCGCCGTCCATCTGTGCCGCACCGGTGATCATGTTCTTGACATAGTCAGCGTGGCCCGGGCAGTCGACGTGCGCATAGTGGCGGTTCGCCGTTTCGTATTCGACGTGCGCGGTCGAGATCGTGATACCACGAGCTTTCTCTTCCGGCGCTTTGTCGATCATGCTGTAGTCCTGGAACGATGCGCCGCCGCTCTCTGCGAGAACTTTGGTGATCGCTGCGGTCAGCGTGGTTTTACCGTGGTCAACGTGGCCGATGGTGCCAACGTTCACGTGCGGTTTTGTACG
>NZ_AUNC01000060.1:0-1132 GCF_000714555.1 Thalassospira permensis NBRC 106175
ATCGCGTCCTTTTCATGGACGAAGCCCACCATCAGGCGTTCTTCCTCGTTATTGATCACCGGATCGTTGGATGCTCGCGCGACGCGCGCCTCCAATCAGATGAACGCGCATCTATTGCCTCCACACCCGGTATAATTCATGCGGTCGGTATCACGGGCTTGTTGCGTATCGCCTTGCACTTATCCAATCGTCCGTAAGGGTTGGCAGGTTATAACCTGTTGGATAATGGGCAAATTATGCCGCCCAAGACACACAAAGCCCTGACGCCGGATATGTTTGGCGCAATACAAGGTTACTGACATCAGCAGACCTTTGGAAAAGTGCCAATGGTCTTGAAGTTGCATGAATTTTTCCGGTTCGCGTTACACCCTGCAAAAGGTTCGCCTTTTGTGTGGTGTAGTGCTGTGTACATCCATGAAGAAGGATATTTTTCATGAACAGTCTTCTTGGATTGGGGTTTGGGCTACCGGTAACGTCGCCCAAAACCTCAGTATCTAAGGATGGTGGACCCGAAGGTATCGACAAATACAGCGCATTTAGCGCAACACCACAAAGCAGCAAATCTGCACAACCGACCTTTTATGGCACCAAATTCGGCGATTTGTCTGATTCGGTGCAGGCGGTCATGCTGGAAATGCAAGCAACCGGAAGCGGATCGACATCCTTTGCCGATGCAATGGCCAATGTTGCAGAACAAGGCAAGGATGCCACTTCCGGCGAGGAGGCCTCCAAGGGGGTCTTCTCGTCAAATTCTGATCCGGCCAAAAACGATCCTGCATTTGCTGAGCAGGATGCCGAGGAAGAATTCAAATCTGCCGTTCGTGACAGCTTGACCCCGCCATCGAAGGAGGACAAACGTAACGAAACGGCAGAAATTGAGGCCCGTAAAGAAAGTCAGGAAATCGATATTGCCGCCCAACAGGCTGCAAACGATCTTCCTGAAAACGTTGCTGGTCTTGATAGTCGTGTTGCAGCCCAGGTCATGTCCGGTCGGCCGGGTCAAACCCAACCTGCACTGGCCGCCTGATAGTATTGGCCACAGAACCTTGAACGGAGCAGCGCATATAAGCGCTGCTCTTTTTCATCACGGATCGGACTAGAAAAGCTTGGGCGGCGCATCACCGCGCTCTTC
>NZ_AUNC01000061.1:0-1059 GCF_000714555.1 Thalassospira permensis NBRC 106175
ACCCCGGCGGAGGACTTTAGTGGTTCATTTGATCTGACGGTGACCGCGCAGTCTGCGGATGGCAGCGATATCGCCACCGCGACGGATACGATTACGATTGATGTGGCGGGTGTCGCCGATACGCCGACACTGGAAGTATCCGATGCAAGCGGATACGAAGACAGGACAATTGCGCTGGATATCGATGCGGGCGTAACGGATTCGAGCGAAGCCTTGACCGTTACCATTTCCGGCGTTCCGGATGGTGCAAGGCTGACGGCAGGCACGAACAATGGTGATGGAAGCTGGACTCTTGATGCTGGAGACCTGGATGGTCTCAGGATCCGTCCGGTTCACAACTATAGTGGTTCGTTTGATCTTGGTGTCACGGCACAATCTGCGGATGGAAGCGATATTGCCAGCGCAAGCGGCATCATCACAGTTGAGGTTGCGGGCGTTGCCGACAGGCCATTGCTTGATGTGTCTGATGCATCGGGCAATGAAGATTCAGCTATCGCTCTGGATATTGATGCATCGCTCACCGATGATAGCGAAGTTCTGACAGTTACGGTAAGCGGCGTTCCGGAGGGAGCCATCCTCTCGGCAGGCACCAATAATGGCGATGGCAGCTGGACGCTGGGGGCTGACGACCTTGAAGGTCTGACGATCACCCCGCCTGAAAACTTTAGCGGTTCTTTCGACCTTTCTGTTGTTGCCCGGTCCACAGACGGAGATTCTTCGGCATCGACATCAGACCCAATTCGGTTAACGCGCACCCCACATTTTGGGAGCAACACGATCACCGTAGAGGTCACGGGGGTTGCAGATGCCCCGACACTTGATGTTGCGGACGCCAGTGGTTCCGAAGACAGCGCAATTGCACTTGATATTGATGCGGGCCTGATGGACGGCTCCGAAGTTCTAACCGTTACGATCAGCGGCGTGCCAGAAGGTGCCGCCTTATCTGCAGGTACCGATAACGGTGACGGCAGCTGGACACTGTCGGCGGCTGACCTGAATGGTCTTACGATCACGCCAGCGGGCGACTTCAGCGGATCGTTTGATCTGACCGTCACCGCG
>NZ_AUNC01000062.1:0-1041 GCF_000714555.1 Thalassospira permensis NBRC 106175
GACTGCATCAGGACCTGTTTTGAAGAGAAGGACGCCATTTCAGAGGCGACGTCAAGGTCGATAAGCACTGACCGGGCGTTTTCGCTGTTCTCAGAAATGGTGCGCAGGTTCTGTGCCGCGAACTCCAGGCGGTTCTGGTTCACACCGACGGCTGCACGGTTGGTCTGCAGGGTGTTGATTGCAGTGTCAATCGAGGCGCTTGCGATATCTGCAGCAGCCTTTGTTCCCATTGCAGTGGCACCACCGCCCGTGAGAGTCGCGAGAGTGTTGTCAGAAGTCGTGAAGGAGAGGTCATCCTCGGCTGCAGTGGCACCGCTACCAATTTTGAAGGCAAGGGCGGTTGCAGAGTTGAGGACGTTAACACCGTTGAACTCGGTGTCGGCGGCAATACGGTTGATCTCGTTTCCGAGGGCCGTTGCTTCGTTGTTGATATAACCACGCTCAGTGGCTCCCAAGTTTTCTGAACCCGCCTGCACTGCAAGCTGTTTCATGCGAACGAGGATGTCATTGATGGTGTTCATACCACCGTCCATGACCTGCAGCAGAGCACCTGCCTGGCTGGCGTTGGTGGTGGCAACTTTCAGTGCACCGACTTCCGCGTTCAAACGTGCGCCGATGGCCATAGAGGCAGCATCGTCACGCGCATTCATCACGCGTTTACCAGACGACAGTTTCGAAAGGGAATTCGTAGCCGACGCGTCAGACGCAACAAGGTTACGGTGAGCAACGTTTGCGGCATAGTTGGAAACAACACCAAGACCCATGGTCTTTACTCCTACTTGGATTAATATAAATCGGCTTCTTGCCAATCCCGTAGCGCGCCATCTTGGTGCTGCCTACGGATTTGTAAGGTCTAATACCAGACAACTTACAATCACTTTAGTACTGTATTTCTATACGGGTGTCTAGTGCAAAATGCGTGTTGATTGATTTTTTTTAATATAGAAAAGCTCAGGGTTTCGTGGTGGTTTTAAGGTGCTGTTTCAATGGCGTAAAAAAGGCTGGCAACAAGTGCCAGCCCAGACTGCTGACAAAGTCCTC
>NZ_AUNC01000063.1:0-887 GCF_000714555.1 Thalassospira permensis NBRC 106175
CATATCGACAGCCCGGCCGGGCCAAGCATCGTGATTTCGGCAGCGGGGTTGTTTGTCCTGAGCGCGATGATGTCGATGGTTTTGAAGCGGATCTGATCAGCTATCACTTAGTGATTGCGGTTTTCGATTTTGCTATCATATAATGATAGCATGCAGGGCAAGCACAGAAAAACCTTGGTTGCAGTTTTTACCGATCCGTTATCTGCTAGTATTGAATGGCGGGCAATTGAGGCTTTGCTGAAAGCCACGGGTGCAAATGTGATTGAAGGCAGCGGATCGCGGGTTCGGTTCGAAAAGGATGGCGAAATCGCCACTTTCCATCGACCGCATCCGGCCAAAGAGGCCAAGCGGTATCAGGTACGCGATGCGCGTGATTTTCTGATCCGCACAGGAGTAACGCCATGAATGCAATGACTTACAAAGGTTATATGGCGCGCGTCGAATTTGATTCCGATGACGAGATTTTCGTCGGCCATATTGCCGGTATTCGGGATCGTGTCGGATTTCATGCCGATACGGTTGCGGATTTGAAGGAAGCCTTTTACGAGGCGGTAGACGATTATCTTGAGACCTGTACCAAGACGGGCAAGACGCCGCAAAAACCTTATTCCGGCAAGATGATGTTGCGGGTCAGTCCCGATATTCACCGGAAGGCAGCGATTGCCGCAGAACTGGCGGGTAAAAGCCTTAACCAGTGGAGCGAGGAAATCATCGAAAAGGCGGTCAAACGCAAGGAGCCTTCGACCGCCTGATATTCGTTCCGGGCCGGAAATCGCGGCAGCGGAAAGCATTCCGGCGGCCTGGGCGCGGTTTTTTGCCAGAACGCCCGAGCAGATGGCAATTGGTGCGGCCCTGTTCGGGGCGGCATCGGTCATGGCGGGGATCAG
>NZ_AUNC01000064.1:0-578 GCF_000714555.1 Thalassospira permensis NBRC 106175
ACGGTTGATGTTGCCGGTGTTGCGGATGCACCGACGCTCGGCGTCAGTGATGCCAGCGGCAACGAAGACAGTGCCATTGCTTTGAATATTGACGCTGGTTTGGCTGATTCCACTGAAACGCTGACAATTACGATTAGCGGGGTCCCAGAAGGTGCGACGCTGTCGGTAGGTACTGACAACGGTGACGGTACATGGACACTGACAAGTGATGAACTGGAAGGTATCAGCGTTACACCGCCGTCTGATTTCAGCGGTAGTTTTGACCTTGAAATTACTGCAAGTACGCAGGATGGCACCGATATCGCATCGGTTACCGACACCGTTATGGTGGACGTGGCCGGTGTGGCCGACGCGCCGACGCTTGATGTCAGTGACGCGTCTGGCAACGAGGACAATGGTATCGCCCTCGACATCGACGCCGCTCTTGCTGACAGCTCGGAGACTCTCACTGTCACCATTAGGGGCGTTCCGAATGGCGCGACCCTGTCGGCAGGGACCGATAATGGCGACGGGACCTGGACGCTGGGTTCGGATCAGCTTGAAGGTCTGACGATTACGCCTGCGAATGACTTCAGTGG
>NZ_AUNC01000065.1:0-548 GCF_000714555.1 Thalassospira permensis NBRC 106175
TCATTGTTGATTTCATCGGTGAAGTCATGAACCAGACCGGTTTCGATGAAAGGCGTCACGGTCAGGGTCGGGGTTGGCGCAAGATCGTAAGCGGCTTCGATGGCCGGTCTGATCTGCCGGGTGTTCGAGGTCGTGCCGGCAACGGCGGTGTTGTTGCTTTCGGTGTAACCGTCAACCGTTTTGCGTGCGGCAATAAAGGCAACGGACGGTGTTAGAGAGAGTGGCACGTTTTCGTGCGGGCGGATCATGTAGGAAGTATTGAGCTGGGCGTACCAGATGTCAGATTCCGTGTTGCCGGAAACCGCATTGTTATCGCGCGTCACATCAATGTCGCCCATGCCAAAGCCTGCCTGGCCGGAAATGGTCAGTCCGTTGACGGGGGTGTAGATCGCATAGGGTGAAACGACCCATCCCTTTTCCTGATAGGAGCCGTTATTGAAGGATGTGGTCAGGTCGGTATCGTTATAGCCAAGCGACAGACCCGCCGTCAGGCTTTCGGCAAACCGGTAATCCAACCCGACATTGTAGCCCCAGACATCACCGTCATA
>NZ_AUNC01000066.1:0-487 GCF_000714555.1 Thalassospira permensis NBRC 106175
AGCACTCCGTGACGAACTGCTTGGCCTTGCCGATACCCTGCAGAACGAAGTCGAAAGTGCGGTCGGTGAAATTGCCGCCCTCGCCGAACAGCTTCAGGGTGTGTCGGGCCAGATGAGCCAGAGTGCCGAACTGGTTTCCGGCCAGACCGAAGATGTCGCATCTTCGGCACAGGAAGCCACCGGCAACGTCGAAACCGTTGCCGCCGCCACCGAACAGCTTTCGGCCTCAAACGCGGAAATCAACCGTCAGATGGCGGAATCGACCCGCATTTCCAACAATGCCGCCGACCGTGCACAGGAAACCAACCAGCTGGTGGTCAGCCTGTCGCAATCGGCAAACCGCATCGGCGAAGTCATCGCACTGATCACCGACATCGCCGAACAGACCAACCTTCTGGCCCTTAACGCCACCATCGAAGCGGCCCGTGCCGGCGATGCGGGCAAGGGCTTTGCAGTTGTCGCGGCCGAGGTCAAAAACCTCGCCAAC
>NZ_AUNC01000067.1:0-151253 GCF_000714555.1 Thalassospira permensis NBRC 106175
CGCTACCATCGAGGCGGCGCGAGCCGGTGATGCCGGCAAAGGCTTTGCCGTGGTGGCCAACGAGGTCAAAAACCTTGCCAACCAGACCGCACGCGCGACTGAGGATATCCGATCCCAGGTCGGTGATATTCAGGTTGCGACATCCAACGCGGTAACGGCCATTGCCGAGATTGCCGAAACCATCCGCCGTCTTGACGGTGCGACAACCACGATTGCAGCAGCCGTTGAAGAACAGGGTGCCGCAACACAGGAAATCGCACGCAATGTCGAGCAGGCCGCACACGGTACCCGTGATGTTTCGGAAAACATCACGGGCGTTTCGTCGGCCGCCGATGATGCCGAAAAGCTTTCGAACGAGGTGCTTGGCCTTGCCGAAGGTCTTGGGCGTCAGGCGGCGGTTCTGAACGATGCCGTCGAAGCGTTCCTGGCCGAGGTTCGCAGCGCCTAAGCTGCGGGTTCGCAAGGGACATTATTGCCGCCAGCCTTGTTGAAAGGCTGGCGGTTTTTTTATGCTGCGGCTTTGCGGCCCCAAACCGGGAACGGATCGGGCAGGGATTTATAGCGGTCGGGTTCAAAGCTTCCGGCGTCCAATGCCGCGTCCTCGTCAATCAGGCAGGCGGCAAGGCGGGCGCGAAGGGTTGCTTCGTTCATCTGATCGGCAAGGCCGATAAAGACGATTTCCTGCCGACGGTCGCCGAAAGTCGGATCCCAGTTCGACAGTACCTTATCGCGCCAGTCATTGTTATCGGGCCAGCGATCACGCGGGACGGCGCACCACCATGTGCCAAGGGCTTCGTGCTTTACCGCGGCACCGGCCTGACTGATTTCGCCAACCCAGTCGGGGCGTGTGGCGATCCAGAAATGCCCCTTGGCGCGGATAATGCCCGGCCATTCGGAATGGATGAAATCGTAAAACCGTTTGGGGTGAAACGGCAAAGGCGTGCGGAAGGTAAAGCTTTTGATACCGTATTCTTCGGTTTCGGGCACATGATCGGCAAAGCCGTAAAGTTCCTTGGCCCAAAGCGGATGATCCTGCGCGCGGTCGAAATCAAACAGCCCGGTATTGAGGATTTCATGCGGATCAACCCGGCCATGATCGGTTTCGATGATTTTGGCATCGGCATTGAGCGCGCGAATGATGCCAAGCACGATTTTGCGTTCGTCTGCACCAATCAGATCAAGTTTGTTCAGCACAATCACATCGGCAAATTCGATCTGATCGACCAGAAGATCGACGATGCTGCGGTCATCATCGTCGCCAAGGCTTTCGCCCCGGTCATTAAGGAAATCGGTGCTACTGTAATCGGCAATCATGCGCGCGGCATCAACAACCGTCACCATGGTGTCAAGTCGGGCAATATCGCCAAGAGACTGGCCGGTTTCATCGCGAAAATCGAACGTCGCGGCAACTGGCAAGGGTTCGGATATGCCGGTTGATTCGATCAGCAGATAATCAAACCGGCCTTCTTCGGCCAGACGGCGGACTTCGATCAAAAGATCGTCACGCAGCGTGCAGCAGATGCAGCCATTGGTCATTTCAACCAGCTTTTCATCCATTGCCGAAAGTGCTGCCCCGCCGTCACGGATCAGGTCGGCATCTATATTGACCTCGCTCATATCATTGACGATTACCGCGACCTTCAGCCCGGCGCGATTGTTCAGCACATGATTAAGCAGGGTGGTTTTGCCTGCACCGAGAAACCCGGACAGAACCGTAACAGGAAGGCGTTGCATGATGGTTCCTTTTAAATGTTATGTTATAACATAACATTTATTGGGTTTGGGATTACGATGCAACCGGTTTTAGATGCCCCCGCCCGAACGGGCAGGGGCATTGCGCAGAACAAATTGGATCAGGTGTTTTGGGTGCTTCTGGCGGTTTGGCCGAACAGGACTTTTTTGTCCTCTTCGCTCATCTCGCCAGATCGCAGACCTTCGCCAGCCTTATAGGCCGCGATGGTTGCCGGGCGGGCTTGGATGTTTTCAAACCAGCGTTTCAGGTTGGGGAAATCATTCAGGTTCTGCTGCTGTTTTTCATGGCTGACAATCCAGGGATAGCAGGCCATATCGGCAATCGAATAATCGTCCCCGGCGATGAAAGTGCGGCCATCAAGGCGCTTGTTCAGCACACCGTAAAGGCGGTTGGTTTCATTGACATAGCGCGTGATGGCATAAGGGATTTTTTCCGGCGCGTAACCGCTGAAATGATGGTTTTGGCCTGCCATCGGGCCAAGCCCGCCCATCTGCCAGAACAGCCATTCCATTACGGTTTTCTTGGCCCGGACATCGGTCGGCAGGAACTTGCCGGTTTTTTCCGCCAGATATTGCAGGATGGCACCGGATTCAAAAACCGTAATCGGATCGCCGCCGTCTGCCGGGCTCTGATCAATGATCGCAGGCATGCGGTTATTGGGTGAAAAGGCCAGGAATTCCGGTTTGAACTGATCCCCGGCACCGATATTGACCGGATGGATTTTGTATTCAAGTCCCGCTTCTTCAAGGAAAAGCGTGATTTTGTGGCCGTTCGGGGTTGGCCAGTAATAAAGATCAATCATGGGGCGAAGCCTCCTTTGACTTTCACGATGTGTGGCTCATCTCAAACTATGACCTTGCCAACACGTTTCTGATACGTCAATTTAAACTGATCGTTCCATAATTCAAGGGCAGGCGAAAAACACGGTTTCGCCCCCTTATCAGGAGACCCCGATGATCCGCTTTTACTTCCACCCGACCCCGAACCCGGCCAAGATTTCGCTTTTCCTTGAAGAATCTGGTCTGCCTTATGAAATCCATCCGGTCGACACCAAAAAGGGCGAACAGCACAGCCCGGAATTCCTGGCAATCAACCCGAATGGCAAGGTCCCGGCGATTGTTGACACCGACGGGGCGGGTGGCAAGGAAACCCGCGTTTTTGATTCAAATGCCATCCTGATTTATCTGGCGGAAAAGACCGGAAAGTTCCTTGGTAAGGCGGAAGATCGCGGTGAATTGCTGTCATGGTTGATGTTCATTGCATCGGGCCTTGGCCCGTTTTCCGGGCAGGCGGTGCATTTTCAGCATGTGGCACCGGCGGGCAACGATTACGGTGTGAACCGCTATCGCAAGGAAATTGAACGCCATTACAAGGTGATGGATGATCACCTGGTCCAGCGCGAATTTGTTGTCGGTGACAGTTACACCATTGCCGATATGTCGCTTTGGGGCTGGATCGAGCGGGCGGCATTCGTCATGAAAAATGATGCGCCGCTTGATCCTTATCCGAACCTGAAAAAATGGTATCAGGGTATCTGTACCCGCCCTGCGGTGGAACGCGCACGCAAGGTTGGCAGTGACCATGCCTTCAAATCGGAAATGGATGACGTTGCCAAACGGGCACTGTTCCCGTCGAATTACAGCTGATAGTCCGATTTTAACAAAAACACCCCCGGTAGATGACTGCCGGGGGTGTTTCGTTTCACATAGGGAAAGATCAATCAGTCGGTGTTTTTCTGTCCGAACTGCTTGTTGAAATGCAGGACGAGCAGAGTGACTGCCGCCCCCGAAAGCAGATACGCCCCAACGCCAATCGGGCCATAAGCCACGCAGAGCAGAAGGGCAATCAGCGGGGCGAAGCCGGCACCGAGCAACCATGCAAGATCGGATGTCAGGGCCGAACCGGTATAGCGATATTCACGTTTGAAGTTCGATGCCAGTGTCCCGGCCGCCTGACCAAAGCACAGACCCAGAACCGCAAAACCGCCCAGAACGATCATGCCTTCATTGATGATGTTATAGGCATAAAGCAGCGGGGTCAGGAGCGCACCGACCGCGATGATGGCTGCCGAATACCCCAGCAACCGGCGACGACCGATCTGATCGGCAATGAAGCCTGATGCGATAATGCCAAGCGCGCAAAGCACCGCACCGACACCCTGGGTCAACAGGAACTGCCCCGGATTGGCCGGGGTGTAAAGCACGACCCAGCTAAGCGCGAAGACAGTGACCAGATGGAAAAGCGCGTAGCTGACGAGTGGCACAAGCGCGCCGAGAAGCACGGTCCGGCCGTGATGGCGGATGGTGTCGCGGACACGGACGGCCTGCAATTCGTTCTTTTCAAGCAGGCTTCCGAATTCGGACGTTGCGACCAGACGCAGACGGGCAAACAGCGCCACCACGTTGATCGCAAAGGCAACAAAGAAGGCATAGCGCCAGCCGAATGCGAGGAAATCCTCGGGCGACAGGGTCAGGATCAGGTAGGCAAACAGCGAGGATGCCAGAATGAAGCCAAGCGGTGCGCCAAGCTGTGGCATCATGGCATACCAGCCCTTGCGATTATCAGGCGCGTTGAGTGCCAGCAGGGAGGCAAGACCATCCCATGCACCGCCAAGTGCCAGCCCCTGCGTAAAGCGAAGCACGCACAGCAGATAGATCGCAAACATGCCCGCACTGTCAAAGCTTGGCAAAAAGGCCATCGCGGCGGTTGAACCGCCCAGCAGGAACATGGCAACCGTCAGCTTTGTGCCGCGGCCATAGCGCCGGTCCACTGTCATGAAGACGAGGGACCCGATCGGGCGGGCGATGAAAGCCAGCGAGAATATAAAGAAGGAATGGATGGTACCGACGATCGCGCTTTCGCCGGGGAACAGGAGTTGGGGGAACACCAGCACAGAGGCGATGCAATAAACGAAGAAATCGAAAAACTCCGATGACCGACCGATAATCACGCCAAGCGCGATCTGTCCGGGGTCGTTGACTGTGCCAGCCGAGTGTTGGCGTGCGTCGCGTTCCAGTCCAGAGGAGGTGGAGGTCGCTAAGGTATGAGTGGGTTGATTCACGCCTGTCTCCCTAATTATCTGACTTCATTGCTTCTCATTGGACCCATCTTGATTGGCCATCTTGATTGGATCGAGTCTAATTATAGACATGTGAATTGCAAACGTCAGTGTCAATTATTGTGTTGCGTTGCACAACGCATGGTTTACAGCTTTTTGATAATTATCATAAACACCAACCGATGTTTGGCGGCCTGCTTGACATTGTTGCGGCGCAGCTATAGCTAGTGAGCGAAATTTTCTGCTGGTGATCTTTAAGAAAAAAGTTCGCCAAATTTGTGTCTCTTCCGTGGAAGTTTGGAATTTTAATTCCTATATGCCGCTACGGTTGGGGTACGACGTGTGCCGGTCCGGTGGGCTGGTTATGCGGCTCGCAAGCATATGGTTGCTTGTGAGAACATCTTCCAGAGACTGACAAAGTAGAAGCGCATGCTCTCAAAACTTGCACGCGGCGTCGCAATTGCTTCTGTGTTCACGTTACTGACCGGATGTAATCTGGTCGTGATGGATCCGTCTGGCGATATTGCGTCACAGCAAGCCGACCTTATCGTTGTTTCCACGATCCTGATGCTGATCATCATCCTTCCGGTGATGGCGCTGACAGTGTTCTTTGCCTGGAAATATCGTCAATCCAATAAGGATGCAGAGTACGATCCTGAATGGCACCATTCCACCAAGCTGGAAATTGTCATCTGGTCCGCCCCGCTTGCGATCATTATCGCGCTGGGTGCGATCACCTGGGTCAGTACGCACACCCTGGACCCATACCGCCCCCTGGATCGTATCGATGCGGAACGTCCGCTTGAGAAAGATCACAAGCCGATGGTGGTAGAAGTCGTTTCCCTCGATTGGAAATGGCTGTTCATCTATCCCGAGCAAGGGATTGCGACCATCAATGAGCTGGCCGCACCGATTGATACGCCGATCCAGTTCAAAATCACCTCTTCGGGGATCATGAACTCCTTCTATGTTCCGGCACTGGCCGGGATGATCTATTCGATGGCCGGTATGGAAACCAAGCTCCATGCCGTGATCAACGAGGAAGGCGTCTATGACGGGTTTTCGGCGAACTATAGTGGCGAGGGTTTCTCGCATATGCGCTTCAAGTTCCACGGGCTGAGCGACGCAGGCTTTGATGACTGGGTTGCCAAGGTCAAATCCGATAGCGCCACTTTGGGCCGTTCGGAATATCTGGAACTTGAAAAGCCAAGTATTGCGGAACCGGTCCACTATTTCGGTAATGTCGATCCGGAACTGTACACGGCCATCCTGAATATGTGCGTCGATCAGTCGAAAATGTGCATGAACGAAATGATGCATATCGACAAAAATGGCGGTGGCGGTCTTGCGGGTATCTATAACGTTATGTCGCTGACATACGACACCCCGCGCGAACGTGGCAGCCAGCCTTTGCCGTTGACCGAATCATTCGTGGCAACGCTTTGCACGACGCCGACAGGCGGTCTGAGCCAGGAAATTTCTTCGATCCCGCTGTTTGAAAACGGGTCTGAAGACAGCCGGTTCAGCCCCGTTCCTGCCAGCGTATCGACAGGGTTCTGAAGCAGTGCCGGTTGATGTAAGTCGACCGGCCCTTCGCGGCTTGCGCACCGGCCTGGCCGGTGCGTTGCCGCATCGAAAAGAAGAGTAATCCGATGTTTTCAAATCCGGACCTTTTGCATTTTATATTTGGCCGGCTTTCACTCGACTCCTTCCCGATGTTCCACGAGCCGATCCTGGCTGTGACATTCGCGGGAGTTGTTCTGGGTGGTATCGTCGTTGTTGGCGCGCTGACCTATTTCAAACTGTGGGGTTACCTGTGGCATGAATGGATTACATCTATCGATCATAAAAAGATCGGTATCATGTATATCATTCTTGCCCTGATCATGCTTTTGCGCGGCTTTGCCGACGCGATCATGATGCGTGCCCAGCAGGCGATTGCCTTTGGCGATGTTGCTGGCTATCTGCCGCCCGATCACTACGACCAGATCTTTACCGCCCACGGCGTGATCATGATCTTCTTCGTGGCGATGCCGCTGGTGACAGGGCTTATGAACTTCGTCGTGCCGCTTCAGATTGGTGCGCGTGACGTTGCCTTCCCATTCCTGAACAATTTCAGCTTCTGGATGACGGCGGCGGGTGCGATCACGGTGATGATCTCGCTGTTTGTTGGCGAGTTTGCCAAAACCGGCTGGCTGGCCTATCCGCCGCTTTCGGACATTGTTTACAGTCCGGGGGTCGGGGTTGATTACTATATCTGGGCCTTGCAGATTGCCGGTGTCGGTACATTGTTGTCGGGCGTGAACCTGATTGTGACCATCGTCAAGATGCGCGCACCGGGCATGTCGATGATGAAAATGCCGGTCTTCACTTGGACCGCGCTTTGCACCAACATCCTGATCGTTGCGGCCTTCCCGGTTCTGACCGCGGTTCTGGTTCTGCTGTCGCTTGACCGTTATGTCGGCACGAACTTCTTCACCAATGATCTTGGCGGCAACGCCATGATGTATGTGAACCTGATCTGGATCTGGGGCCACCCAGAAGTTTACATCCTGATCCTGCCGGCATTTGGCGTATTTTCGGAAGTGGTTTCGACCTTCTGCCGCAAACGCCTGTTCGGTTACAGCTCGATGGTTTACGCAACGATCGTTATTACCATCCTGTCCTATCTGGTCTGGCTGCATCACTTCTTCACCATGGGGTCGGGTGCCAGTGTGAACGCCTTCTTTGGTATCACCACGATGATCATCTCGATCCCGACCGGGGCCAAGATATTCAACTGGCTGTTCACCATGTATAAGGGCCGCATCAGCTTTGACGTCCCGATGCTGTGGACGATGGGCTTTATGCTGACCTTCGTGATTGGTGGCATGACCGGTGTGATGCTGGCGGTTCCGCCTGCGGACTTCGTGCTGCATAACAGCCTGTTCCTGATTGCGCATTTCCACAATGTCATCATCGGTGGCGTGGTGTTCGGGATGTTTGCCGGTATCGTTTACTGGTTCCCGAAGGCGTTCGGTTACAAGCTTGACCCGTTCTGGGGCAAAATGTCCTTCTGGTTCTGGCTGATCGGGTTCTATTTCGCCTTCATGCCGCTTTATGTTCTTGGCCTGATGGGCGTTACCCGCCGCATGAGCCATTTCGACGACGGCTCGCTGCAAATCTGGTTCATCATTGCTGCCTTTGGTGCGGTTCTGATTGCCATCGGTATTGCATCGTTCCTGATGTCGCTGGTCGTGTCCTTCATCAAACGCGAAGAACTGCGGGATGAAACGGGCGATCCGTGGGATGGCCGTACGCTGGAATGGTCGACCTCGTCGCCGCCCCCGGCATACAACTTTGCCTTCACCCCGGTCGTTCACGATCTTGATGCCTGGGCTGATATGAAGAAGCGCGGCTATGTCCGTCCGACTTCCGGGTTCCTCGACATTCACATGCCGAAAAACACCGGTGCCGGTGCGATCCTTGCGGGTATGTCGCTTGTTCTCGGTTTCGCGCTGATCTGGCATATCTGGTGGCTTGTCGCCGTCAGCTTCATCGCCCTGATCGGTACCGCGATTGCGCACACCTTCAACTACAACCGTGATTACCACATCCCGGCCAGCGAAGTTGTCGCAACCGAAGACGAACGTACCGCCCTTTTGGCAAAGCAGCAGGCGTAAGGGAATGACAATGGCGAATACAACTGCCTCTCAGACCGAAGCGCCGGTCTTTTACCTGAAGGAAGAGCATCACCCGCAGAACGGGACGATGCTTGGCTTCTGGCTCTATCTGATGAGCGACTGCCTCATCTTTGCGATCCTGTTTGCAACTCATGGCGTGCTTGGCCGCAATTATGCGGCCGGGCCGGCACCGGTGGATCTGTTTGATCTGGAACTGGTTGCGATCAACACCTCCATGCTGCTGTTTTCCTCGATCACCTATGGCTTTGCCATGCTGGCGATGGAAAAGGGCAGCATCAAGGGAACCCAGATGTGGCTGGCGATTACCGGCCTGTTCGGTGTTGCCTTCGTCGGGTTGGAAATTTACGAGTTCCATCATCTTTGGAGTCTCGGCGCCACCCCGATGCGCAGTGGTTTCCTGTCGTCGTTCTACACGCTGGTTGCGACGCACGGGCTTCATGTGACGTTTGGTATCATCTGGCTTGTCACCCTGATGGTTCAGGTTGCAAAGCGTGGTCTGATCGTCGAAAACAAGCGTCGTTTGATGTGCCTTTCGCTGTTCTGGCACTTCCTTGACGTGATCTGGATCGGCGTATTCTCCGTTGTTTACCTGTTGGGAGTTCTGGGATGAGCACGCATTCTCATGCACATGATGACCATCACGGTCACGATCATGCTGACGGTGCCAGCCACGGCACCTTCAACAGCTATCTGATCGGTTTCATCCTGTCGGTAATCCTGACCGCCATCCCGTTCTGGCTGGTGATGGATGGAGTTCTTGACAGCAAGGTGGCAACCGCGGCCTGGGTCATGGGCCTTGGTGTCGTGCAGATTGTCGTCCATATGGTCTACTTCCTGCACATGAACACCAAGTCCGAAGGCGGCTGGAACATGCTGGCGCTGATCTTTACTCTTGTGATCGTGGCGATTGCCATCGCCGGTTCGCTGTGGGTGATGTATCACCTGAACACCAACATGATGCCGCAGATGGATCATGAAATGATCCGAAGCTTCGGCTAGGTTTTGCTGATGTAATTGGGGCGCGATACTTTCACCGGTATCGCGCCCTTTTTTGTTCCGATGATGTTTTGAAGGTCATGAAGATTATGGCTGATACGGATATGTCTACCGCCAAGGGACCGTCGATCAGGACCCGCATCGTGGTTTGCATTCTGGCCGCGATCCTGTTTTCGGGTTTTGCGGGCCTTGGTGTCTGGCAGGTTGAACGCCGGGCGTGGAAGCTTGATCTGATTGAACGGGTTGAT
The DNA here is from genome assembly GCF_000714555.1 of Thalassospira permensis NBRC 106175. Lineage (NCBI taxonomy): Bacteria > Pseudomonadati > Pseudomonadota > Alphaproteobacteria > Rhodospirillales > Thalassospiraceae > Thalassospira > Thalassospira permensis. Next base: position 9,739 of record NZ_AUNC01000067.1, read on the forward strand.
GCCCGCGTTCATGGTGACCCGTTAACCGCACCGGACCGGGCGGATTGGGAAAATGTTACCCGCGAACGTGACGAATACCGCAAGGTTACGTTGCTAGGCCGTTATCGCAACGATCTGGAAAGCCACGTTTATGCTGCCACGGATTATGGTGCGGGATACTGGGTCATGACCCCGTTCGAACGGGTCGATGGCACCATTATCATGATCAATCGCGGCTTTGTCCCAACCGACCGCCGCGAACCCGATAGCCGGACGGATGGCTTGGTTTCGGGCGATACGCGCGTCACCGGTCTTTTGCGGATGGATGAGCCGGGCGGTACCTTTATCCGCGATAACGTGCCTGACGAAGACCGCTGGTATTCGCGCGATGTGCGCGCCATGGCCGCGAAACGCGGCCTTAACCCGGATGATGTCGCACCATATTTCATTGATGCCAATGGAAGTAACAATCCCGGAAAACTGCCGGTGGGCGGGCTGACACGGATCAGTTTCCCCAACAATCATCTGATGTATGCCATAACGTGGTTTGGCATGGCGGCGCTGACGCTGGTGGCGGCATGGATCGTTCTGCGTTCAAGGCGTAGCAGAGATGATGACAGTGATCCTGAATAAGTGATCGCTGTCGCTACTGTCTTGCCGTGGATCACATCCGGCTATCAAAATTCCCGCGGTCTTCGGCGATAACCCGAAGAGCTATCGAAACAAAAGGGCCGGTTTCTGCAAAATGAAACCGGCCGTTTCGTTTTTCAAAATGTCGCCGCGCAGTGATCAGATATTTGTATGATCAATGACTTCGCCGCGTGCCGGATAGTTTTTGGCAATGACAAAATCAAGCGCCCCCAGAATCTCGGCAAAGGCCGGGCGGGCGAATGGCATGGTTTGAACGGTGCCAAAATAAAGTGTGCCATCAGGCCGGACAAGGAACAGGCCCGGTTCGGAAAACAGGGCCGGTTCTTCGAACCCGGACGAGGTCACGCCGTTGCTTGACGAAATATACAGGCCCCATTCGCGGGCTTTTTCGAGGCTGAGGCCATAACCGAGATCAAGGTTTTCAAGGGCCCATTTTTCTCTGGCCGTTTCGGCGCGGTCCTGTGTATCCGATGACAGGACAATCACATTGACACCTCGTTTGGCGAAGTCGGCGAGCTTGTCATCAAGGTCTTTAAGGTATTTGCCGCAGATCGGGCAATGCAGGCCGCGATAGAACACGATCATGGTAAAGCTTTCCGGCGTCTGATCGGCAAGCGACCATGTGCCACCACCGACAAGCGGGACGGACAGGGCAGGGACCTTTTGGCGTGGCATCAGGGGCGTAATTGCGGACATTTCGTTCCTCATGAATGTTATCTGACTGAATGACGAATAATGTGGAATGATCATTCCGAAATAACAACAAACAAATGGTTCCATCACCGAACTGTGATGGCGGATGGTCTGGAATCAGAGTTTGCGGGCAACCACGAAACGGGCATGGTCCGAGGCAGGGTAAAGGCCGGTTTCGATGATTTCGAAACCCTCGCTTGCGATCATTGCGTCCAGTTCGCCATAGCGTAGGGAATTGACAAATGGCGCAAAGCCAAGCTTGCGCATGACGGCAATCAAAATGGCAAGCAAGCGACCCGCTTCACCAATACAGCCGGTTTTTGAAATGAACAGCCCGCCGGGTTTAAGCAAGCGATGAATTGTGCGGATTTCAGCGGGAATATCTCGGACAAGATGCAGGACATTAAACGCCAGAACCGCATCAAATACCTGATCGGCAAGATTGCCATCGGACAGGCGGGCCGCCTGAAAGTGAACATTCGGATGGTTCCCATCGGCGAGCTTGTCCTGCGCAATGGCGATCATGGCAGGGGACAGGTCGGTTGCGGTAAGATGTCCGACTGACGGGGCAAGCAACAGGGCTGTCGAACCGGTACCACATCCGATTTCAAGAACATTTTGATCCGGAGTCAGGTAATGACGGGTACGATCCAGGGTTTCGGCATAAGCCGTCTGGTTTCTAACGGGCTTTCGGGCATATTTCGCTGCTGCCTTGTCCCAGAATTTTGTGTCTTGGTCCATGCCATCCCCCGTATATGGTTCCGTGACCCGCGATGGATATACACGCAAAACGGGTGAATGTGAATTCACCCGTTGGGAGCAGGGCGATATTTTGCCGAGATCGGGAATCAGTCGAGCGTGGACAGGATGGTATTGACGTAATCGTCAAGTGTATCCTTGTCCGCACCACGGCGGGCCATCAAATGCACGCCCTGAATGGAGCCCGCCAGAAATCGCGAGAAGGAGCGGATATTTTTATCCTTGCCGATGGTGCCCTGTTCAACACCGCGGTGAAGTGCGCGGGCAAACATATCTTCAACCCGGCGGAATGACGCCTGCGCAATTGCGGCGGTTTCGGGATCGTGCGGGGCCAGTTCCATGCCGGAATTGACAATCAGGCAACCCTTGTGGCGGCCTTCGCCACAGCCCTGTCGTCCGGCATCGCGGAAGGTCGCGACGATGGCCTCGCGACCATCGACGGTTTCGCGCAGTTTGGCAAAGCGAACCGTGCTGACCTTCTGGCTGTAATGGTCTAAAACACGGAGGAACAGGGCCTTTTTATCGCCGAAGCTTGAATACATACTGGCACGGTTAATACCGGTTTCCTCGACGAGATCCTGCACCGATGTCGCCTCGAAGCCTTTGCTCCAGAAAATGTTCATGGCGTTATCAAGAACGCTTTCTTCGTCAAATGTGCGGGGGCGGGCCATCGGCAATCCTTCCTTGTTCCAGTAACTGGAATGGGTGTTCTGAAACATATTCAAAAATAGGCGCGGGAGCGCGCGATATCAACTGACAAAGTCAGAAACAACCGGTAGTGCGCACATTCCCGATATCTATTGTTCCTTGCGCTCTGCCAGCAGGTCGCGGATTTCGCGCAGAAGGGCGACATCCTCGGGCGTTGCGGACGGGGGCGTTTCACCGGCTTTTTCGTCTTCTTTTTTCTTGGCCTTGTTGATTGCCTTGACGACAAGGAACAAGACCCAGGCAATGATCGCGAAATTAAGCGCAATGGTAATGAATGCGCCATAGCCGATCACGGCACCCTGTGCCTTGGCATCGGCGTAATTCGTTGCGGTTACCGCGTCCGACAGGGCAATGAAATAGTTGGAAAAATCGAGCCCGCCAGAAATATAACCGATCACCGGCATGATGACGTCCCCGACAAGAGATGTGACAATCCGCCCGAATGCCGCCCCGATGATCACACCGATTGCCAGATCGACAACATTGCCGCGCAGGGCAAACTTCTTGAATTCTTCAAACATGTTTACCTGTCCTCTTTCATTCTTGGTTTTATCGGACAGGCGGTTTGATGCCCTACCGATAAAAAAACTTTAGAATTGAAATGCGAAAACAGGAATTGTTTTGTTTGGTTTAGGAAGGCTATCCGATCAGCCCGCCACCAAAAGGCGATTTAACGTGACAAAGCTGTAATCCGGTCCATCGGGATTTTTGATGGTGGCACGCGCGGTTTCCTGCCATTTTTCGGCGGGCAGGGGATCAAGAAACGCATCGCCATCAATATCATCATGGACTTCGGTCAATTCATACCGCGTGGTGTAAGGCAGGGCGAGTTTGTAAATCTGCGCCCCACCGGCAATGACGACCTCGTTGACATCATCCCTGGCCGCGATCTGATCGGCCAGTTTGATCGCACTTTCGATGTCATGGCAGACGCGGACATTTTCGTGATCAAATGTCCAGTCCTTATCGCGTGTCACCACGATGGTGGTGCGTTTGGGAAGCGGTTTGCCAATCGCCTCGAACGTCACGCGCCCCATGATCATTGGTTTGCCAAGGGTGAGTGCCTTGAACCGTTTAAGGTCCTCGGGCAGGTGCCAGGGCATCCAGCCATCCTTGCCAATCGCACCGTTTTGGGCGGCGGCAACCACGGCAACCCGTTCGATCCGGTCGTTATTGTTGGCGGGCATCAGATGGCCACCTTGCCCGCGATATGCGGATGCGGGTCATAGCCGGTCAGTTCGAAATCGTCATACTTGAAATCAAAGATCGATTTGACCGCCGGATTGATTTTCATGGTCGGCAACGGGCGCGGTTCACGCGACAGCTGCAATTCGACCTGTTCAAGATGGTTGGTGTAAAGATGGGCATCGCCCAGAGTATGGACGAAATCACCCACACCAAGATCGCAGACCTGCGCGATCATCATGGTCAGCAATGCATAGGATGCGATATTGAACGGCACGCCCAGAAAGATATCGGCACTGCGTTGATAAAGCTGGCAGGACAGTTTGCCATTCGCGACATAGAACTGGAACAGGCAGTGGCAGGGCGGCAGCGCCATGTTGGGCACATCGGCCACATTCCATGCCGAAACGATCAGGCGGCGGCTGTCGGGATTGTTTTTGATCTGGTCTATCAACTGGGTGATCTGGTCTATGGTTTCGCCGGTTGCCCCGCGCCATGACCGCCACTGGCCGCCATAAACCGGGCCAAGTTCACCGTTTTCATCGGCCCATTCGTTCCAGATGCGTACACCATTGTCCTGAAGATATTTGACATTGGTGTCACCGGCCAGGAACCAGAGCAATTCATGGATGATCGATTTCAGATGCAGCTTTTTGGTGGTGACCATCGGAAAGCCCTTTGACAGGTCAAACCGCATCTGGTGACCAAAGACCGATACTGTGCCAGTGCCGGTGCGATCTTCCTTATGTGCGCCAGTATCGCGCACCAGTCGCATCAGATCGAGATATTGCTGCATGGTGTTCCCTGCATTTTTGGAATCGCTTTTGTCGCAGCATAGTCAGGTCGGCGGATACGGGCAAGCGGCGCTATCCCATCTTTGGCGCAGCTTTACTAAACGCTTCCTGCTGACAATACTTGTCAGCATACGTCGCGCAAAATTGGCAAGTGCGGGTATACTTGGCCGCCTGAATCGGGGACGTATTTGCCGCATCGGAGCGTTGATCATGCAAGAAGCAGTTCAGTGGGTTGATTGGGATGGAAACGGTCTTGAATACTGTGTCTGTCAGTCTGGCCCGGATGGGATAAAGCTTGAAGGAGTCGTGATTGGTACGCGTCACGGCCACTATGGCGGGTCCTACCTTGTGATGACTGACGCGATGTTTGCCACACGCGAAGTGAAGGTAAGCTATGTCGGCGGGGAGAACATGCATGTGACCTCAGATGGCAAGGGAACATGGTTTGATTGCATCGCGAAGCAAGAGCTGCCGTCCTTGTCGGGGTGCTTTGACGTTGATATCGGTATAACCCCCGCGACAAACATGCTTCCGATCAAACGATTGAAACTGGTTGAGGGAGAAGCGCGTGATGTTTTGGCGGCTTACGTACCGCTTCCAAGCCAGATTGAGGGCGATTTCCTGCCACGTAGCGCGCGACAACGTTACACTTGTCTGGTCCCTGGTCGTCTCTATAGCTACGAGGGGCTGTTTCGCAATTTCGCTGCAGAGCTTGAGATCGATGATGTGGGGCTTGTTACCGATTATCCGGATACCTTCCGTCGCGTGTGATTTCGCGAAAAATTGGAGATCGTACTTTGCCCCGATCACAAAGTGTTCCGCCGAAAATCAAAAAAAGATTTCCCGAATCCCCTTGTGAAAAGGGGGGCGTTTGCCCTATATAGGGGCTGTCGGGGCAACCCGACTATGGCGTTACACGACTTGGCAGAATAGACATTACGGACCCGGGGGCGGTACCCGGCGGCTCCACCAACTTTCATCTATCTGACTTCGTCCGACTCAGGCGAAGATGTTGGGGCCGAAATAGGATCGACGTGTGTAGTAAAAGCCTCTGTTGGCGCTCGGCATGGTACCACCGTTATCGGGCTAATGTTTGTAAACGCAAACGACAACAATGCTCCGGTTGCTGTTGCCGCCTAAGCGGTACTAGCACCAAAGCGAAATTCCGATTGCCGGGAGCGGTAGTCTGGTGGGGGATGGGGCACCTAGCAACAGAACGCCCCGCTCTTGTATTTTTCCCCCTCTCCGTTATGAATAGAAGCAATTCAATTGCGTCATCTGCAAATGACGCGATCAGGTGCCATATATAAATGACGGGCATGCCCTGAAAACGTCAGGGAACCCGCCAGACACAGGATTATCGATGCAGGAACCGGAAGAATTCCGTTACGACCTTATGGTCGATCAGGCGCTGCGCGGCGTGGTGAAGCAGATCCTTTCGCGCGTGGCCGAAGAAGGCCTTTTCGGCGAGCATCACTATTACATCACGTTCCAGACCAACCATCCCGGCGTTGCTTTGCCTGAAGGACAGCGTAAAGCACACCCGGATAACATCACCGTTGTATTGCAGCACCGGTTCTGGGACCTGAAAGCGGAAGACGATCATTTTTCAGTCGGTATGAGCTTTGATGGCATGCCAACCACGGTGGTTGTTCCGTTTGATGCCATGCTGGCTTTTGTCGATCCGTCCGCCAACTTCATGCTGACCTTTAGCGTCGAAGAAGAGATGGGTGACGATGATTTCGATTACGACGAAGATGACGATCTTGACGCCGATCTGGTCGATGGTGACGAGGATGCAACCCCGCAACTGGTGACCGAACCCGCCAAACGCAAAAAGAAAAAACCTGCGGAGCAGGGTGAAACCGGCGAAGTCATCGCCCTTGATGCGTTTCGGAAAAAATGAGTTTCAAAGGGGCGGGCATTTGGCTCGCCCTTTTTTCTTTCCCGCATGCCCGGTCCGGTTTTCCGCCGATTGCCGGAAGTCTGTTCATCTAACGTATCGTGGAAATTTACCGCGTTTGGCGTTATGAACGGCACAAATTAAAACAAACCCACCTTGTTTTTGAGAGAGACGAGAACTTATCCCATGAGTGATTTTGTCTATAAACCCATGTTCGAGCAGGGGAAGGACACGACCCCATACCGCAAGATCGGCGACGAAGGCGTTTCAACCGTTGAAGTCAATGGCGAGACGTTTTTGAAAGTCGAACCCGAGGCGATTGAAAAGCTGACCCTTCAGGCGTTTTTCGATTGTTCGCATTTGCTGCGCCCAGGGCATCTCGAACAGTTGCGCAAAATCCTTGATGACCCGGAAGCAACCCCGAACGACAAGTTCGTTGCGATGGATTTATTGAAAAACGCCAATATCGCATCGGGCGGCGTTTTGCCAATGTGCCAGGATACCGGTACGGCGATTGTCATGGGCAAGCGCGGTGGCAAGGTCATCACCAATGGTGACGATGAAGAAGCCCTGTCGAAGGGGATCTGGCGCGCCTATCAGGAACATAACCTGCGTTATTCGCAAGTTTCCCCGGTCAATATGTTCGAAGAAAAGAACACCGGTTCGAACCTTCCGGCCCAGATCGATCTGTATGCGACGCCGGGCGATGAATACAAATTCATGTTCATGGCAAAGGGCGGCGGTTCGGCCAACAAGACGTTTTTGTATCAGCAGACCAAGGCGCTTCTGAACCCGGAAAGCCTGCGCAAGTTCCTGGATGAGAAAATCAGAACGCTTGGTACCTCTGCCTGCCCGCCCTATCATCTTGCCATCGCGATTGGCGGGACGTCGGCGGAGGCGGCACTCAAGACCGTTAAAATGGCATCGGCGCGGTATTACGATAACCTGCCGACCGAGGGCGGGGTGCATGGTCAGGCCTATCGTGATCTTGAATGGGAACAGAAGGTCCTTGAGATGACGCGCGAAATGGGCATTGGCGCACAGTTCGGCGGCAAGTATTTCTGCCATGACGTGCGGGTTGTCCGTCTGCCGCGTCACGGGGCAAGCTGCCCGGTGGCGATTGGTGTTTCGTGCTCTGCCGACCGTCAGGTTCTGGGCAAGATCACCAAGGACGGTATTTTCATCGAAGACCTTGAACACAACCCGGCAAAATATCTTCCGGAAGTGTCGGACGAGCATCTTGATGACAATGTGGTCAAGGTTGACCTGAACCGTCCGATGGATGAAATCCGTAAACAGCTTTCGCAGTATGCGGTCAAGACGCGTCTGGCATTGACCGGAACCGTGATCGTGGCGCGTGACATTGCCCATGCCAAAATCAAGGAACGCCTTGATGCCGGTGAAGGCATGCCCGACTACATGAAAAACCACCCGGTTTATTATGCGGGCCCGGCCAAAACCCCGGAAGGCATGCCGTCTGGTTCGTTTGGCCCGACCACGGCGGGCCGCATGGATGCCTATGTCGAACAGTTCCAAGCCGCAGGTGGGTCGTTCGTCATGCTTGCTAAAGGCAACCGTTCGAAACAGGTCAAGGATGCCTGCAAAAACCACGGCGGGTTCTATCTTGGTTCCATCGGTGGCCCGGCCGCGCGCCTTGCACAGGATTGCATCAAGAAAGTCGAAGTCCTTGAATACCCGGAACTGGGCATGGAAGCCGTCTGGAAGATCGAGGTCGAAGATTTCCCGGCCTTCATCGTGATTGATGACAAGGGCAATGACTTCTTTGCCGAATTTGGTATCTGATTTCGGGATTGATGATTTGAAACAGGGCAGTGCGGGCAATCCGTGCTGCCCTGTTTTCGTTTCCGGTCGGTTATGCATAGCTGACCCACAGTCAAAATTCTTGCCATGATCCGTGGTGCATGGTCTGATTTTTGCAAAATCAACCCTTTAGCGGGAATGCTGATATGTCTCGAACTTCTGCTGTTGCTGTTTCACCGGCAACGGAAAGCCGTCTGGTCGGTGTGACATCGGCCCTGGCGACGGTGACGATCTGGGCGGCGTGGCTGATTGTCACGCGCTATGCCATGACATCGGATTTTACCGCGGTCGATATCGGGCTTTTGCGCTTTGTCGTGCCGTTTGTGCTGCTGGCCCCGATCTGGCTTAAACGCGGTATCTGGCCCAAGGGGCTTTCGATTGCCAATGGTCTGATTATGCTGGTGGGATCGGGGGCGTTTTATACGTTACTGGTCGCCAGTGCGCTGCAATATGTTCCGGCGAGCCATGTGGGCATTTTGCTGCCCGGTGTGATGGCTGTCTGGGCGGTTCTGATCGCGGTTGTGATGTTTAGCGAACGGCCGGGCTGGGTTCGGTTGGCGGGTTATGCCACGGTGATTACCGGTATCGTCCTTCTGGCGGTACTTAAACCCGGTCATTCGACCGGCGACACGATCCTTTATGGCTATGGGCTTGTATCGGCCGGGGCGTTTATGTGGGCGTGCTATACCCATGCAATGCGCCAAAGCGGCCTTGGCGCGCTGGAAGCGGCGGCATTTGTCGGGTTCTGGTCGTTTGTGATTATGGCGGTGGTGGCGCTGTTCACCGGAAGCCATATCCCCGATGCGCCGATGGATGATGTGTTGCTGTTGCTTGTGACACAGGGATTGCTGGCGGGATGCGTTGCGGTCGTGACTTATGGGCTTGCGGTGCGTCACATCGGATCGACCGGTGCATCAGCCTTTGGCGCGATGACCCCGGCATTGACCGCGTTGGGCGGTGTGTTCCTGCTTGGCGAGGAAGGCAATCTTGCGCTGGCGATTGCGGTAGGATTGGTGATTTTCGGGGTGATGGTCGCATCGGGTGTTTTTCGCAGGGTTCTGCGTTAACCCGTTGCGGGCTTGTCGATTTGCAGACACCGCCAACGGGTTTTGCCCGTTTGCAGGTGTCTGCAACGCTTTTATACAATCCGATCCGGGAATTGTGCGGTGCGTTTTGCCACCATGCGGGCCAGGGGCGGACCAAACAGCAGCACCATGAAAAAGCGCGTTGCCTGTAACACCAGAATGAAGGACAGATCGACATTGGTGCTGGCCGCGATGATGGCAACCGAATCAAGGCCGCCAGGGCTGGTGGCGAGATAGGCGGTCAGCGGATCGACATCCATGAAGATCACCAGCAAAACCGAAATCCCGGCACAGAACGCAATCAGAACGAAAATTGAAATCAGGATTTTCGGCAGGGCATAGGCCGCGTGGCGCAATACTGCAGGGGTGAATTTCAATCCGATCATCCAGCCGATCACGGCATAGGTCAGACCAAGAAACCATTCTGGCAGGACGATATCGACCATACCGGTGATGCTTAGCACCATCACGACGATCATCGGCACCAGAAGCGGCCCCGATGGCAAACGTGACTTTGCCCCGACAATGCAGAGGATGACGGCAATTGCCAATGTGATGCCGAAATCGCCAATATCAAACGGGCTAAACCATTGATGCGGATTGGCCGCGGCAAGTGCTGGATCGACCCAGAAATTGGCAACACTTGACGCGACGGCAACCACAATCACCACCCGGACATATTGCATGAAGGCCACAAGCCTGGCGTCGGCGCCAAAGGCCTCGGCCATGATGACCATGGCGGAGGCCGCACCCGGTGATGATCCCCAAATGCCTGCCGTCCCCGGCAGAACCTGCTTGATGCAAAGAACCCAACCCAGAAAGCTGCTGGCGATCAATGTCAGTGCCGTAACGCCCAGAACAAGCGGCCAGTCATGCATGAAGGATGTGATGATCCCGGCGGTCATCGACCCGCCAACCATGCAGCCAAGCACCGATTGTGCGCCAAGATAGATCGGCTTTGGCATGGCAATGGTGGCGCCATTGGTACCCATGGCAATGCCGACAATCATCGGGCCGAGCAAAAGGGCGGCGGGGATATCGGCATCATGCAGGATCACGGATAGGACAAGCGAAACACCGATCAGCAATCCCCATTGCAGGAGATGCGGCATTTTGCCGAGCTTTTCCCGATCTGAGGGCGGTTCGGATTGTTTGGGCCTGGGCGCGTGGGGCGAGGTATCTGGCACGGGAAAGCCTTTGTTTGGGGCAGCGATGATTATTGGGCGGCAAAGGTCAGTTCGGTTGATTGGCGGATGCGCGCAATACGTGGCAGGATTTCAGTGATTGAAAACTGTTGCATTTCGGCTGATTTGGTGGCGGTGGTATCTTCGGCAATCACGACGTTATAGCCGTGTTCCCAGGCGCAACGTGCGGTCGACTCAACGCCGAAATTGGTGACAACACCGCCAAGAATGATGGTGTCGATGCCGCGACGGCGAAGCTGCAAATCAAGATCGGTGCCGTAAAACGCGCCCCATTGATGTTTGGTAATCGCGATGTCGCCCGGCTGTTGCAGGCCATCAGCAAGGGTGCCCCAATCTTCGGGCGGGCATTCCTGTGGGACGGATGGCAGATCGACCATTTGTTGCGGGGCATCGGCCATATCAGAAGACCAGTACACGCGGACCAGAACGATGGGGGCGTTGGCCGAACGGAATTTGGCGATCAGATTGCGGGCATTTTCGAGCACCGCATCACCGCTTCGCGGATGCAGAGGCTGGGCCAGAATGCCGTTTTGCAGATCAATCATGACAAGGGCGGTACGCGCCGGGTCCAGCAGGATTTGATCTTTCGACATGGGAACACCTGATTGGGGTAAGGTATCGGATCGGGGCAGATGGTGACGCCATTTGGGTTGGCGCACTGCTTTGGGGAGTGTGATGATAAACCGAAACATACTGATATGGCGAGTTTTTCGGATGAATAGCGGGGAAACAGCGGGCAGGCAGGGGATTGTAACTTGGCCCGGTTAATCGCGATGGCTTATGTTTTTGAACACCGCAAGAACAGGAAAACCCGATTGCCATGACCATCGATTTTGTCTTTGACGGGCCAGATGATGCCAGACAGACCATTGTGCTTGCGCATGGGGCGGGGGCACCGATGGACAGCCCGTTCATGAATGAAATGGCCTTGGGACTTGCCGGGTGTGGTTATCGCGTGGCGCGGTTTGAATTTCCCTATATGGCGAAACGCCGGGTGGACGGGAAAAAGCGTGGGCCGGATAGGGTCCCGGTTCTGATTGAAACTCATCAACAGGTTGTGGAACAGCTTGGCACACCTGAAAATCTTGTGATCGGTGGCAAATCAATGGGCGGACGGATTGCCAGTATGGCCGCAGATGATCTTGGCGTGCGCGGTGTTGTCTGCCTTGGTTATCCCTTTCATCCGCCGGGAAAGCCCGAAAACCTGCGGACTGCGCATTTACAGAAAACGAAAACACCAACCCTGATCTGCCACGGAACGCGCGATCCGTTTGGTAGCCCGGACGAAGTGGCGGGTTATGGTCTTTCGGATGCGGTGGCGGTGCACTGGGTTTCTGACGGCAATCATGATTTTGAACCACGCAAGAAGTCGGGCCACACACAGGAAGGCAATATTGCCGGTGTGGTCGCCGCGATTGATAACTTTGTCAAGACAACGGGATGATGCAATGACTGCATCATCCCGCTTTTGATGTTTGTGGCAAAAACATCGATTGGTGGTGACGCGAAGGGATCAGGCCGGGATGCTTTCGACCGGCATCAGGAAATCCTTGGCATATTCATCACTCATTTCCGCTTCCTGACTGGCGATATCGATCCTTACTCCATTGGGGTCAAGCAGAGTGAAATGACGTTGGCCCCATGGTTCATCGCGGAGTTCAAGGGCGAATTCAAAACCCTTGGCGCGAAGTTCGTCGGCGGCGGATTTGGCGTTGTCGACGCTGATCCCAAAGATACTGCCTTCGCCCATTGTGCGACCCTGAAACAGGGGCGGCTGGGTCGGGTGGTCTGGCTGCATCAGGCCGATCTGGACTTCCATGCAGTCGGGCCAGACAAGGTGAATGTACCAGTCGCCGGCAAAGACAGCGACAAAGCCGAGTTCTTCGTAAAAAGTCCGGCTTTCTGCCAGCTTTTCGGTGACGATAATCGGAAAGGCGCTGGTGACTTTCATTGGTTTTCTCCTGACGAATGTTGAAACCCTGTTCCCGATAATTGTCATGTTTGCACATGCCTCCTGACAGGAGCCTGTCAGGAGCGTTATGATAAATTCTCGGTCATGCTGAGAAAGGAGCGAACATGAGAAGGGCCGACCGACTTTTCCGTCTTGTGCAGATTTTACGCCGTCGCAAACTTTGCCGGGCGCGCGAACTTGCCGAGGAACTGGAAGTTTCCGAACGCACGATTTACCGCGATATTCGCGATCTTGCCGCGTCCGGTGTTCCGGTCGAAGGCGAGGCGGGTGTGGGATATATCCTGCGCGATGGATATGACCTGCCGCCATTGATGTTTGACGCTGACGAGATCGAGGCACTGGTGGTTGCCGCCCGCATGGTGCAAAGCTGGACCGATCCGCAAATGGCACGTGCCGCGGGCGATGCCCTGACCAAGATCGAGGCGGTCTTGCCGGAAAAAATGCGGGGCCTTATTGGCGGGGTGCCGATTGCGATTGCCGAAATCGCCCAGGCCCCGATTGCAATTTCGATGCCCGATTTGCGGCGTGCCATTCGCGAACGGCATCTGATCAATATCGATTATACCGATGCCAAGGGGGACGACACCAACCGGCGGGTCTGGCCGTTGGGGATGCTGTTTTTTGGCACCATCTGGCTGTTGGCAAGCTGGTGCGAGCTGCGCCAGGCCTTCCGCGTTTTTCGCGCAGATCGCATTAAGAACATGCAGATCACCACCGATCATTTTCGCCCGACACCAGGGCGGACATTGCGCGATTACCTGATTTCCGAAGGCGTCGAGGGGGAAATTCTGAATGGCATCGGACGATAACGAATTTGTCCATATGGCCCTTGGCGCGGCGCATCGTGTGGTATCGGCAAAGGCTGCCAAAGCCAGGCGCAAAAAGTTGAAACCCGGCAGCAAAGGATAAAAGTTTTCAGGGAAATCGCGGCAAAATCATCCGATTGTTTAAGGTCGCACTGAAAGGGCTGCATTTGCCGCGGATTTTCGTATAAGGTTTTCCTGTAGTAAGAAAACCACGGGGAAAGCGCATCGGTGTGGCGTTAAAGGATTTGTGCCGGAACATTGTCGGGACGTTCCGCGTTCGGGAAGATCAACCCGAACTGGTTCGCGCACAGGTCAAGGCCCTTTCCCGTCAAATCCCGCTGCTATACATCCTTCTGTTTGCCAATGCGGTCGCGCTGGCTTTCACGCATTACGGAACCGCACCTGACTGGATGACGGTTTATATTCCAGCCGTTCTGGGGATTGTGTGTCTGATCCGCGGACTTGCGTGGATGCGATTGCGTGATACGGCAAATGATTTTGCCAGTGCGGTGCTGCATTTGCGCCGTATCCGCATTCTGGCCGTCGTGATCAGCGTTGTCTTCACCGCATGGGCAATCAAGATGTTTGGCTATGGTGATGCCTATCAGCAGGGGCATGTCGCCTATTTCATATCGATCACCGTGGTCGGTTGTATCTTTTGCCTTCTGCATTTTCCCCCGGCAGCCCTTTTGGTTGTGATAATTGTTCTGGGATCTTTCATCCTGCATTTCGGGACCACCGGGAACGAGGTCTATGTCGCGATTGCGGCCAATATGGCGATGGTGTCGTTGATGATCGTCCAGATCATCCGAAGCTATTACGCGGCGTTTTCCGGACTGGTGGAATCCCAAATCGATTTGGAAAGGCAGCACGCTAAAACCATCGAACTTTCCAACCAGAACCGTGAACTGGCCTTTCTTGATGCGTTGACCGGACTCTCCAACCGACGTGCATTCTTTTCCCATCTTGACGAAGCGGTGGCGCGCGCAAAGGACAGCGGGCGTTTTGCGATTGCGATGATTGATCTGGACGGGTTCAAGCCTGTCAATGACGTGCATGGCCATCCGGCTGGTGATGATGTGCTGGTCAAAGCCAGCGCCCGCCTGCGCGAGATTCTGGGGCCGGATGTCCTGTTGGCGCGGTTGGGCGGTGATGAATTCGGTGTGATCCTTGACGGTGTCACGGATGCGACTGAACTGATCCGCATCGGACGGGAGTTGTGTGGAACGTTAAACGATCCATTCGAAGTTGGCGGGGGTACAGTACAGCTTTCCGCATCGCTTGGTTTTGCGACTTATCCGGCGGTGGCACGCGAACCCAATGCCCTGTTCGAGCGCGCCGATTTCGCGCTTTATTACGCCAAGAAAAACATGCCCGGTCATCCGGTTCTGTTTGCCGCCCATCATGAAACCCTGATCCGTCATGACAGTCAGATTGAACAGGCGTTGCGCAAGGCCGATCTGGAAAGAGAATTGTCGATCCACTATCAGCCGGTTTTTGATTTGCGCAGCGGCAAACTGCATTCGGTCGAGGTTTTGGCGCGGTGGGACAATGACAAAATGGGGCGGGTTTCGCCGGAAATGTTTTTCCCGGTGGCCGAAAAAACCGGACAGGTCGGAACTTTGTCAGCGGTCCTGTTTCAGAAGGCCCTGAAATCCATGATAACCTGGCCGCAGGATGTGCCGCTGTCGTTTAACCTGTCGGCCCGCGATATTGTTCTGCCCGACATGGCGCACTGGCTGATTGACCAGATCAAATTCTTTGGGATTGATCCGGGACGTTTGACATTTGAAGTGACGGAAACGGCTTTGCTGCGCGATTTTGTGTCGGCCCGTGCCAGCATTCGTTATCTGCGTCGCCATGGTGCAAAGGTTGCGCTGGATGATTTCGGGATCGGATATTCCAGCCTGCGCTATGTTCATGAACTGGAATTCGACTGTCTGAAGATTGATCGCAGTTTTATCGAACCGATTGTTACCAGCGAACGCAGCCAGCGGATTGTCAAAACCGTGATCGACATGTGCGACAATCTGGGCACCGATTGCGTGATCGAAGGGATCGAAACACACGAACAGCGCGACCAGGTCCTACGTCTTGGCGGGCGTCTCGCACAGGGATATTTCTTTGCCCGGCCATCGGCCAGCATTGATTGGGATGCCTTGCCCAATGTGGCAGATCGGGATCGGACAGAAACCCCATCGGATGTCCGACAGGTCGACGCAAAATCATAACGTTTCCATCATGAAGCGGGTGATCGCAAATAGGGCAAAACCGGCTGCATCTTTGCCCTATTGATGTCGGTTTCGCGGTTAATCTTCCCGCAACCCAATCAGGGTATTCTTCTGGTCATCCGGCATGGCAGATAGTGGCATATGCCCGCGTCGCGCGCCGGACTGCACCGGATACCGATTTTGCGGCCGATCTAAGCAATTGAAACGACTCGTTGTTTTTATTGGCTATTGCAAGGATTCAGGCGAGTCGTTACGATTCGCCATCTTAGACGGGAACAGGGCTTCGGACAGATGTCAGGCCAGACGCACATTTCATCCCAGATAGCCGCTGTCAAGATTGATGGCATTGATCTGGCGCCTGAAATTCGCACCCGTCTTCGTCATCTGATTGATACACTGCCTGACCAACCCGCCCGATTACGGGTAATGGGGCATGTTCTGCTGGATATGGGGCTTGGCAGTCTTGCACTTGATGCGTTTGGACGGGCCTTGTTGCTGGATGATCTTGATCCGGCAACGCATCTGGGATTGACCCGGACCTATTTGCAGAACGGATCACGCGACATCGCGCTTGAACATCTGGAAATCGCAATCAGCCTGCGGCCCGATGCCCGCGAGTTGCGCGTGGTGGCCGCCGATCTTGTCTCTTGCTGTGATCGCATGAAGGCATTCGATCAATTGGGTGCGGTCCTGTCGAGAGAGCCGGATCACGCGGGCGCACGCAAGGGGCTTGCGGCATTGATACGATCCGTGATCACAAGCCGCATTCAGGAAAGCAGATCTTCTGCGTCAAAGGTTACGACCGATACCACCCATATCTGGGATTTGCAGGATCATATGCCGGAACGGGAACTCTCACCGCCCCAGCCGTGGTTTTTGAATTAGCTGATTGTGCCTGATGTTATTTTCCTGACCGGGTAAGGGCATTGGGCTGTAATGATACGACGGTGAAGTCGTCATGCAGCTTGACCGGTGCGCGATCCATGAATTGATCGGCAAGGTGGGATGCCAGGTCGGTCATGCCGCCTGTTTCGGAAATTATGTCCTGAACCATTTTCAAAAGCCGTTCACCTTCAAGAAAAGCCCCATCATCAAGCACGGTTTCGATCAACGCATCGCTGTAAAGCAGCAGGAAATTATCGATCCCGAAGGGTATTTCGCGGGTTTCATATCGGGCATCGCGGATAACGCCAAGCGGCACACCAGAGCCATCAAGAAACGTGGTTTCACCGGTTTTGATGTTGCCCAGAACTGGCGAGGTGCAGGCCGCACTGGCGTAGCGGAATGTTTCGGCGGTTCGATTGATAACACCATACAGCATCGTGGCGTATTGGCCGACCGGGAGCAGACCTTTGAGGTGGCGGTTAAGAGATTCCAGATAGACACCCGGATCATCATCATGCTGGTCATCTGACCAGATCAGGGAATGAAGGCGGAATGTATTGAGTGCGGCACCAAGTCCGTGACCGGCAAAGTCAACGATGTAAACACCCAGCCGGTCATCATCAATCGGGGCCAGTCCCCACATGTCACCGCCAAGTTCAGATGACATCTGGAAGCTGGCACTGATGGTCATGCCATATTCAAGGCCGGTACCCCGATATTGTTCCGCCTTGGGGATCAGCATTTCCTGCATGTCACGCGCCATTTCCAGTTCGGACTGCGTACGTTCCTGATAGGCCTGCAACTGTTTGACCAGCAGACGATTTTCAAGATGGATACGCGTACGCGCGATCATTTCCGCCTTGTTTAGCGGCTTTAAAATAAGGTCGGTCGCTCCGTCCTCGAAAATCCGCGTGCGGCCTTCGTTTTCTTCAAGCGCGGTCTGGGCAATGATCGGGGTTTCGGCAAATAGCGGGTCGGCACGCAGGCTCTTGCATACCTCGTAACCATCCATTTTGGGCATGATGATATCAAGGATGATCAGGTCGGGATTGTGCTTTTGCACCTGTGCCAGTGCATCTTCGCCGTCCTTGGCGAAAACCAGATTGGTAAACCCGTCCGAACGCAAATACGACGCGATGATTTCACGCGATATCATGGTGTCATCGGCAATCAGGATCATCGCATCACGCGGGTTGCGAAGGTCTCCTTCCCCGGCGGCCCGTTCGGCGGCCTCGAGACCCGCGACGAAATTGGTATTAAGCGGCAGTGATGCGGCTGTTTCGGGGGCAAAAGTCAGCCGGATTGTTCGCCCGCCACGGTCAAATGTGACATCGTGGCAAAGGCTTCGGATCAATGGCAGGCCACGGCCAAAGGTGGATTCAGCGCCGGGTAATTTGGGAAGCGGTGTCTCATCGGGCGGGACAAAACCTCTGCCCTGATCATGGATCGAAATTTCGACATTGCCGTTGCGCCGTTTTTTCGCCGTCAGCATGATCGCGCGGCCGCCATGGATCGGGGATGCCAGGCGGCGCGCCGTTTCCTCGCCCAATTCGTTGAAGCGGTCCATCGACAGATGGCCTGTCGTATTCATTTCCAGATTGCCGTGAAGCATCGAATTTGCAAACGCTTCCTGAACGGCCATTTCGACCGTCGGCGCGATGGTATCGTGAATGATGCCGCGGTGGCGAAGGGCGGTGACGAATTTTCGTGCCATTGGCAGTTGATAGGCACTTTGCGTCGACATGCAGACCAGAAGGTCCCAATTCGCGCCCCGTTTGGCGGTTCGCAAGGGTCCAAGATCACCCAGATCAAGCCCGTCATAGCATTCGACAAAATAATTGCAGTTGAGGCGCACCAGCGCGCCAAGCCATTCCCGACCGGTTTCGGACGGTATCAGGCATAATTGATATCGGTTGCGGTGTTCAAAATCTTCGGGGCTTCGGCCAAAGAAAAGTTCCGCATTCGCGCCTGCGCCATCACCGAAAATATGCTGCCCCCCCAGAACCTTTGCCGCGCGGGCTTGGTCAAGCGGTTCGGCAACCGCAACAAGGGGGCGCGGGTTGGCCTCGCCGGTTGTCGGCATGTGTCAGTCTTCCAGCTTGAACAGGGTATCGAAGCGGGCAACTTCGAGCATGCGTTTTACCTGTCCCTGCGCGCCTTTGAGAATGACCGTTGCACGCGACTTCTCACCTTCGTCACGGGCGAGCAGCAGCATGCCGAGCCCGGCTGAGTCGATGAACTCGACCCCGGAAAGGTCAAGGATTTGTGTTTCGGCTTCCTGACTGCGGATTTCTTCGATCAGTTTGCGAAAACTGGAATGGTCCCCAAATGTAAATCGGCCATTCAGTTCGACCTTGATCGTGTCGCCGGATTTTTCGGTGGTGTAATTCAAGCCGTGATACTCCCGGATGCGAGCAATGTTACTGAAACTATGCCTTTTTTAACCAAAAGCTGATTTCTATGAGATAACGAATCAGCTGACTAGAGGTTAGCAGTTGTGCATGTAATGTCACTATCGGTATGGTTCCGGTAGATGAATAGATCGGGACGTGAACGGCAAAATGCCAGAACAGGCACGCATTATCGTTGTCGAAGACACGCTGTCGCTTGCGCGGGTGTATCAGGACTACTTGCGCGCGGATGGCCACAAGGTCGAGCATGTCGTCACTGGTCGTGATGCTATTCAAAGACTGCGAAATGATCCGCCTGACGTTCTGGTTCTTGATCTTATCCTGCCGGACATGGATGGGCGTGATGTTCTGCGCGCCGCCCATCAGGCCGCACCGGAATGCAAGGTGGTTGTGATTACCGCCCACGGTTCGGTCAATGTCGCGGTCGAGGCGATGCGAGACGGGGCGTGGGATTTTCTTCTGAAGCCTTTTACCGCCGACAAGCTTCGGATCACGGTCAGTGATGCCTTGGAAGGCCGGTCTGCGATCAGTCATGCGGTCCAAAAATCTGATGGCGTCGATACCGTCGACGAGATGTATTTTGACATCATCGGCGCGTCGGACACGATGCATGATATCTATCGTATCATTGAAAATGCGGCCCCCAGTCGGGCAACGGTTTTCATCACTGGTGAGTCAGGGACCGGTAAGGAACTTGCGGCAGAAGCCATTCACCGTCGGTCCGAGCGGGTTAACGAGCCGTTTATTCCGCTAAACTGTGGTGCGATCCCCAAAGACCTGATGGAAAGCGAGATTTTCGGTCACGTCAAAGGCGCGTTCACCGGTGCCGTAATCGACCGCGAAGGGGCCGCACATCGGGCCGATGGCGGGACCCTTTTTCTGGATGAAATATGCGAGATGGATCTGGATCTGCAGACCAAGCTTTTGCGGTTCATTCAGACCGGCACATTCCAGAAAGTCGGTGGCAGTTCGATTGAAAGCGTGGATGTAAGGTTTGTTTGTGCAACAAACCGTGATCCGCTTGAAGAAGTGCGTGCCGGGCGTTTCCGAGAAGATCTGTATTACCGTCTTCATGTAATTCCGCTTCACATGCCGCCCTTACGTGATCGCGATGACGATATCCTGCAGATCGCCAATTTCTATCTGCAACGCTTTACCCGAGAAGAAGGGCGCGATTTTCAACGCTTCAGCCCCGATGTCGCCGCCCTGTTTGCGCGCTATGCCTGGCCGGGCAACATTCGTCAGCTTCAGAACATCATCCGCAACATTGTCGTTCTGAATAATGGCACCGAAGTCACCATGTCGATGGTGCCCCGACCGGTTAACAGCGGCACGGACGACGAACGTTTTGGGTCGGAATCCATCGAAGCACCTCCGCCCCATCCGGTCGTCTCAAACGGGTTGGAGGATGCCGGTCGATTTTGGGAAGGGGACCCGGATGCGTTGGCCTTTTTGGCCGGGGCGCGCAACCTGCGCGACGGGGTGGAACCTAAGCATATGGATATGGCCCCTGCCATGATTGGCGCGAATGGCCGGTTTGGCATGGCACCGATGCCAACCGGTTTGCCGATAGACAGCAGCTATGCCGGGATCAAGCCGCTTTGGCTGGTGGAAAAGCAGGCGATTGAAGAAGCAATTGCGCGATGCGGTGGCTCGATCCCGCGTGCAGCGGATGCCCTGGGCGTCAGTCCATCGACGATTTATCGCAAGAAACAGGCGTGGGAAGAAAACGGGGCGAAATAGACAAGACAGCTTTTAAAGGCCTGCCAGCGCCTTTTCCAGCCTGATCCAGTCCTTTTCCGAGCCCGGCAGACCAAACCGGACACGGTCAGCATGATCATCAAACAACCGGACCAGAATGCCCTGCGTGCCCAGATGGTGCGCAAGCTTTGCGGCATTCTTTCCGTGATATAGCCGAAACAGTATGGTGCCGCCGACCCGTTCCAGATCGGTCAGGCTGGCAATCAGATTATCAAGGCGGTTTGCATCGATTGACAACTGATGGCGCATATCGGTTTGCCATACCCGATCTTCAAATGCCGCCCGCGCGATGGTCAGTGCCGGGCCCGCGATAGCCCATGGACCGATCCGGTCGGTTAGATCAGCGGCCAGTTCCGGGGGCATGACGGCACATCCAAGACGTAATCCTGCAAGGCCGAAAAACTTGCCAAATGAACGTAGGACAATCATGTGTTCGAATTTATGGCATTGTCTGCAAATGCTGTATTCCGGGCTGCAATCCATAAAGGCCTCGTCAATCAGAAGCCATTTGCCATGTTCTGTTGCCATTTGGGCAAGTTCTGTCAGGGTGGTCTGGTCTATCAGGCCGCCATCGGGATTGTTCGGATTAACCAGAATGACAATGTCATCGCGGCCACCAGGGGATTGCAGGATATCGGCCATGTTCGATACCCGGTTTTCCGGTGTTGTTGTGACGGTTTCCGTTCGGAACCCGGCACGTTTCCAGCCCAGTGCATGTTCGGCATATGTCGGACCGATAATGTGAACGGTTGCGGTTCTGTCCTGATCGGCAAACCAGAAGGGAATGGTCTGGATCAATGCCTGCGTTCCCGGCGCACAGGCAATCTGGTTGGGATGTGAAATGCCGTAATAGTCCGCTGCGGCCTGTTTCAGGGCGTCCAGTTCACTTGCCAGCGGCAATCGTTGCCAATGGATGGCATCAATCGCGGCGATTGGCCAGGCGGTTGCATTGATCCCCGTCGACAGATCAAGCCAGTCCGGTGCGGCAATGCAATATTTTTCGGCCGCCGCATCGATAGCGCCACCATGGGATGGGGATTGCAGGATCATGAATGTGCCTTTGGCCCGAAATGGGGATACAGAGCGGTAAAACTTAATGCTATCTGCGTAACGCGTGACAGGGTCGGGCGCAAGTCGGACTTGCGCGGCAGCAGGTGACTTCGTATCGTCCGCCAGACCCTGCATTGGATTTTCCGACATGATGACTGCGTTTCAGGCCTGCCAACGTGAAAGTTGGCTTTCGATCAACCCGCAACTGACAATTTCCGCCGCCGGTGCGAGGATCTGTGATGTGCCGTCGGTCGGTTATGACAAGGGCGGATTTGACGGTTCGGCGCATTCCGACCGGTTCTGGCAGGATGGATATTTCCTGATTGATGATCTGTTGCCTGTTGAAAGTCTTGCGCAATTGCGCACCGGGATTGAAACATTGGTGGTCAACGGTTTGCCGCCAGCGATGATCTATCTGTATGACGAGGCATGGCAGGTTTTCATGCGGCTTCGCCCGTTGCTGACCCATTTTCTGGGGGATCGGGTAAAGCTGCTTCCGCATTTCTGGGCATGGCATGTCGATCCGGGGCGGGGCGGGCGCGGGTGGCCGCCGCATCGCGATTATCAGGGAGAAAGTGTTATTGGCGATGACATGCTGATCAGCCTGTCACTTTGGGTGCCACTGGGCGTTGCAAGCCCCGACAACGGCTGTATGTACGTATTGCCGCGTTCATTTGAAAAGTGTTATCCTTGCCCTGTTGCTAAACCGGAAGATGTTGTTTTGCAAGATGTTCGGGCACTACCCGCGAGACCGGGGACCGTGATGGGATGGCGGCAGGACTTGTATCATTGGGGTGGGCGCGCCAGTACCTTTGCCACCGAACCAAGGATCAGTCTGTCGCTTGAATTTCAGAATGCAGCATTTGATCCCCTGGCGGATCGTCTGCTTGATCTGGACCAGCCACCGGCGTTTCATGAACGGCTTGAACTGATCGTGCAGCAATTTGCGAAATACCGGCATATGCAATCGATGGACGACGATACCCTGCGATGGGCAAACAGCATTCATGCCGAACTGTCAGGTTGGGCATGACAAAAGCCCTGCATCGCGTTCCAGATGCCGGAATGGCACACTAACAACGGTCAAAAAGACCAGAACCGGGGTCGATGCCAATATGCCAAAAATGCTGAGCCTTCCCGGTGTCGCATTTCTTGCCTTCTGTGCCATCGCTCCTGTGTTTCTGCTTTTCTCGTCGCTTGATGACGATCTGGTGTCGGGCATTACCGTCTCGGTTCTGGTGGTCGTGGAATTCATCGCGCTGCTGTCAATGTGCATTGGCTGGATCCTGTTCGACATCACCAAGCGCAAGCAGATTTTCTATTTGGCGGCCGCGATGGGGGTGCTGCTGATCAGCGACCTTTTGGGTATTCCCAACCTTCTTGCGGCCAGCAGCCTGTTGGGGCAGGAACAGGCACTTGGTTCCTTTACCGGCCTTCTGGTTCTTGTGTTACGACTGGGCTCTTTCTGGCTGGTTGTCATGAGCTGGCATGTCGCAAACCGTCATGAAAGCCGTCAGGGTACTGATCAGGTGTGGGCAATGGTGCCCGGGCTGATCATCGCCGGTGTCGCGGTTCAGGCATTTCTGGTCTGGTTCATGCCCGGTGTTTCAAGCGATGTCAGCGGGGCATTGCAAAATATCAGCACGCTTATCCTGTTTCCGACGACAATCATGATTTTTGCCGGGGCGGCGGGGTATCTGGTACGGTGCCATTACCGGTTTTCCCTTTCCGAAAGCCTGATCTGTTTCACGCTGCTGATTGGCTGCTTCAATCATCTGGCATTTTTCGTATTCGGGCCGGAACACGCCGATATTGTCGCGCGCTTCATCATTCCATCGCGCCTGATCAGTTACAGTTTTGCTCTGGCTTTCATGTTGCTGGAATTGCGCAGCCATTATCGACAGTCATTTCAGGCAAGTTCGGCCAAAAGCGAATTTCTGGCGACCATGAGCCACGAAATCAGAACGCCGTTAAATGGCATTCTGGGCATGGCGCAATTGTTGCGGCAAAGTCAGCTTGACGATGCGCAAAAGGAACGGGTCAGTGCGATCTTGTCATCCGGGCGGGCGCTGATGGCGCTTTTGAACGATATCCTTGATATGAGCAAGATCGAGGCCGGTCGGGTCGAGTTGGAGAAACGCCCCTTTCACCCATCCGACATTACCTATGATCTGTTTCGTGCGATTGCCGACATGGCACGCGAAAAGAACCTTTCCCTGCATTGTGATGATGCGTCGTTGGCAACAAGGATGTTTACCGGTGATGAAGTCCGGTTTCGCCAGATCCTGTGGAACCTGTTATCAAATGCAGTGAAATTCACCCGGAAGGGATCGGTAAGGTTGGAAGTCACCCGGGAGGAAAATGTACCGGAACGGGTGCGCGACCTGATTGCGGATGAGGAAGTTTACCATTTTGCCGTTATCGATACCGGCATCGGAATTCCGCGGGATCGTCAGGAACAGATATTTTCCCCCTTCAGCCAGGCCGACAATTCCACCATGCGGCAATATGGTGGAACGGGACTTGGTCTTTCGATTGCACGCAGTCTGACGGAATTGATGGGCGGCTTCATGAAGGTCGATAGTACCGAGGGCAAGGGAACGCGATTTGATGTGTGGCTGCCGTTTGAAGCCCGCCGATCGGAACGGCATGAGCATGGGGGCAGCCAGATTGCCGAGAGCAGTGGTGACAGTGTTCTTTCGGGTAGTCGCATTCTTGTTGCCGAGGATAACGAGATTAATGCCAACGTGATCCGCGGGCTGTTGCTGCGTTATGGATTGGTTGTCGATATCGTACCCAATGGCCGCCAAGCCGTGCATGCCTTCCAGCAGAGTGACTATGATGCGATCCTGATGGATGCCCATATGCCGGTTCTGGATGGCGAGGGGGCGACCCGCCATATCCGTGAACTGGAACGTGTCACCAGAGGTGGACGTGTTCCGATCATTTGTGTAACGGCCGAAGCATTCAGTGATCGCCATCGTGACTTTCTGGCGGCGGGCATGGACGAGGTTATGACCAAGCCTGTCGAAGAACGCAGGCTTTACGGTGTTCTGTTACGCTTCCTGAGAAACCGTGGCGGCGGGTATTCTGTAACATCCGGTTTGCAGGTTACAGATGCCGATATGGAAGTGAACCTGCCCGACGCCTTGCCCGTAGATAGTCCGACGCGAACGGTTAACAGTGATAACGCAAGGGGAGACACAAAACCCGTGCCCGAGCCGGCTAAAGCAAACATATCTGCCAAAGAGACAAAAATGAATCTGATCGACAAAACACGTTTCGAGGAAATGAGTCGTGCCTTGGGTGCCGATCAGATGGCCAGCCTGATTGACCTGCTGCCGGCGTCGTATCAGGAAGAACGCGAAAAAATCATCGCAGCAATTGCCGATGGTGACCGCGAAAGCCTTCGCCGTGCGGCACATACGATCAAGGGAATGGCGGCAAACCTTGCGGCAGAAAAGCTGGCGGTCGATGCCCGCCAGTTGGAACTTTATGAAGGCGACTTTGATGGGGTGATCCATGACCGGATTGCCAAACTGGATCGTCTTGCCGAAGACACGGCAGATGCCATGCGCAAGGCATTGCAGGACTGATAGCTGCAATACACGAAAAGGCCCGCTTCATATTCGAGCAGGCCTTTTTGTGGAAAACCGCTTTGTATATCAGCGCGTGACCAGGTCGAGTTGATGACGTGATATGGCTTCGTTGCCGGTTTCGGTAACAATCACCGAATGGCCGGGGCACATGGCGATGCCGCTTTCGCTGTCCATCAGGATCATATGCAGGAAGTAAACCATGCCCGGTTCGGCAATCACCGGATTACCATGATAAAACATCGGCCAGTCCATCCAGTTCGGGGCAAAGGTTGTCCCCATTGAATAACCACACGCGTTTAGACGGTGGGCTTTCATGCCGCCTGCATCGCAAACCCGGGCATAGGCATCGAATACCTTGCCGATTGGTTCTCCGGGTTTAAGCGCATCGCGGCAGGCGATCATGGCATCCGTTGCGACCTTGTGCATTTCAACGTGGCGCGATGTTGCCTTGCCGATTGGAATGGTGCGCATCATCGCAGCATGATAATGCCGATAAGCTCCCGCCCATTCCAGCGTGATCTGATCAGTGTCAGCCAGATGTTTGCGCCCGGTGAAGTAACGGCAAAGCAGTGCATCGCGTCCGGCTCCGATAATGAATTCATTGCCGGGATAATCCCCGCCCCCTTTGAAAATAGCGCCCTGCATGGCGGCCAGTATGTCGCCTTCAAACGCACCTGCATGAACGGTTTCAAGGGCGGCATCCCATGCGTCATCGGCAAGACTGGCGGCGGTGCGGATACAGTCGAGTTCCGCCGGGCTTTTGACAACGCGCAGTTCCGATACCAGACGGGATGCGTCGGTAAGCGTGCAGAAACCGTCAAGTGCTGCATCAAGCTTTTTGCCATTGGCGGCGGTCAACCCATAGGCATCGTATTCAACGCCAAGTTTTTTGCCACCACAGCCAAACTCCGCCAGCATGTCGCGCAGTTGCAATGCAGGGTTCACATCCGGGCCATCGACCCAGATACGGATATCTTCGATGTCGGATGTATGTTGTGCCTGACGCAAATCCGGTGCGCGGGTAATAAGGGCAATGCGGCCGTCAGCCCCCAGATACAGGCACTGGAAAAACACATAACCGAACGTGTCATACCCCGTCAGATAGAACATGCTTTCCTGGCGGAACATCAGCAGGCCATCAAGACCGGCGGCTTCAAGACGTGCAACCGTTTTTGCGCGGCGGGCCGATAGTTCGGCGCGTTCAAAATGCAATGCCATGGGGGCTTCCCTGATTGTGATTGTTGATTTGCCAATGACGCTAACAAACTCCGTGAACACGAAATAGTAAAAAATACGATCCAATGATGTTTTGTTGATAAATTGCAATTGTTGGGCGGCGGTCTTTCCGGGATTGTCGTTTCAGATCATGATATTACCGAAAGAAGTCAGTAAATTTTGTTCGAAACCGTAGACATTTTTTTATTCCATCCCACATGAAATGTAATGGCAGTGTCACAAAGGGCATCGAAATTGCCCGATGCCAGTTCCGCTTAAGACCATCCCCCTCAGGAGGCAAAAGTGGCTAGCTATCAGAAATTTTCTGGAAATGCGCCGGCAACGTCATCGCGAGAAAGACAGTTCGAACCGGCCTATGAAAAATGGCGGCGCGACGATCTTTATCACCTTGCCAAGCAGCACGGGATCGAGAACCGCGCGAGTATGTCGACTGACGAACTGGCCCGTGCGTTGCGCGATATTGGTTAGACTGGGCTTCCTTTCGGCGACTTTTGGGTGTCCTGCTGTTTGCGGGGCGCCACATAATTTTTGTGCCTGATATCTTCCGGATGCGGTTTTGGGAGGTAACAGGCAAGGTAACAGTAAGGTTAAATTGACCTGACATGCTTGCTGCGCGCGGGACTGTCGACCTACCTTCCCTATGGCCAGTCGAGCCATATGGAGGATCCCGTGAAGCCAGTACAACTTGTTTATCACCGTGGCGACAGCCTTAATGCGCCGGAAAATACCTTTGCCAGCGCCGAAAGTGCGATTGTGGCGGGGGCGGACTATATCGAATTCGATGTGCGTCAGTCCGCCGACGAAGTTCTGTATGTCATGCATGACGCAACCGTGGATCGGACAACCGATGGCACCGGTGCCATTGCGGAAATGACCAGCGCGGAAATTGACCGGCTGGATGCCGGGTCTTGGTTCAATCCGGCATTCGCAGGCGAGCCGGTGCCGCGGCTTGAAGACTTTCTGCGCCGTCTAAAGGGGCGGGTGAAAATATATTGCGAGATCAAGCAGGCAGATGCGGGCAGGGTTGTCGACATGCTTGATGGTTTTGCCTTCGGAAACGATGTTTTTGTCAGTTCTTTTTCTGCCGACATTCGTGACGACCTGCGCCGGATTGCACCGGATATCCGGCGCAATGTGCAGCTTCATATTGCCGGTTCGCTAGAACAGGCGATCCATCATGAACAGGCACATATTTTCGAATTTCTTGAGGAAAATGTGACGCGCGACGCAATACATGAAGCAAAGGCGCGTGGTCTTGAGACGATGATTTTCATCGATACGCCCAATGCGGAACTTTTTGCCAAACTTGTCGAATGGCAGATTGACTATGTCAATCTGGATTATGCGGCGCTTTTCCGCGCGGTTCAGCAGGAAGTCATGTTGCGTTTGGATGGTGCAGCCCAGACGATCTGATCCTTCCGTAGGCCAACTTGATTTGACCTTTCGGATATAATTGGTTAATGCGGCGACACTGAAAATAAACAGGCGATCATCGTCCTTTGCACGGTGGGAAAGGCCTGTGACCGGTGTCGAGGGAATAGTCTTTGAAACTTGTAAGCTGGATCGCTGCGCTGTGCGCGATTTTGGGGGGCGCGATGCATGTTGATGCGCGTGACCTGAACAATGTTTCCGAACCGCGCATCGCTTTTATCAATCCGGGTTATGGTGATCGCGGTTTCTGGAAAGACGTGCGCGACACCATGCAGGCCGCAGCCGATCAGTTCGGTTTTGACCTTGTTGTATTTGACAGTGACCGTGACTGGAAACAGATGGCCGAAAGCGCCAATCGTGTTTTTGCCATGAATCCCCCGCCCGATTACATCATCGCGGTTAATGAACATCAGCAAGGTACCCGGATCGTTCTTGAGGCGCAGGAACGCAACATTCCGGTTCTGATGCTGCTCAATGATCTGACCGATGAACAAAAGCAGCGATTTGGCCGACCGGGCAGGGAACTCGGCTTCTGGATTGCGACGCTGGTTCCTGATAACGAGCGTGCCGGATTTGAAATTGCCCAGTCGTTGGCTATTGCCGCGAAGGACGCACATAATGGCGGTTTGCGCAAAGACCTTTGCCTTTTGTCTTTGGCCGGGGACAGCATGACACCGGCGTCGCTGCAGCGGCTCCGGGGGCTTGATATGGCATTGGAACAGTATCCCTTGCTTCGTGAACAGCGTCGCCTTGTGGTCAATTGGTCATTTGAGGAGGCCTATCGCAGGACTGCGGAATGGCTTGCCACAGGTGGCTGTCTGGATGCGGTGTGGGCTGCCAATGACAGTATCGCCCTTGGTGCAATCAAGGCGATCGAAGAATTCGGAAAAGTTCCCGGGAAGGATGTCTTTGTTGGCGGCTTGAACTGGTCCGCCGAAGGATTGGAAAATGTTGCCAGTGGCAAAATGACGATGACGCATGGCGGACATTTTCTGGCGGGTGCGTGGATTATGGTATTGCTAAAAGATTACCTTGAAGGCATTGAAAAACTGATAACAAATCCCGAAGTATCTTTCGGAATGCAGGCAATAACACGGGATAATTTCGAGACCTACAAGCAGGTTCTTGGCGACCGTGACTGGAATAAGATTGATTTTTCACAGTTCAGCCTTGTCAACAATCCGGAACAAAGGGACTATCGGTTCAGGATCGAGGAACTGAATTCGGCGCAGGAACGTGATTGGCCAATACCGTCGCGCTGATTGGACTGGCTTTAATGGAAAGGGTGCCGTGTGTCTAAGACAGGAAAGGATACCGTTCAGGACCTGTCTGGACTGAAGCTTGGCAGTTCTGTTGCGACAAGGCAGCTTAAATATTCCCTGTTGGCCGCAATGCTACTTGGTTTTGTTATCACGGCTTTTCAGATTTTCACCGACTATCAATGGCTTGAGGGTGTCTATCAGCAGGCCAACGAGCGTGTTGTTGATAGCAGCCTGCCTGTGGCGGCCGAAGCGGTGACAAAAAAGGATGCAGCATTGGCCGAGGTCATGGCGCGCGGCATGATGCTGCAAAGATCCATTTCCAGTGTCAAAATACAGCTTGGCGATGGCTCCGTTCTTTATCAAAGAAAACGTCCGTTAGGGGAAATTCCAACCTCGCGATGGGCGGAAAAGTTGTTTGGCGGTTTGCAGCAGCTTGAAATCCCGCTTCAAAATGAAAACAACCCGTCTGCCGATGCCTTGGGAACACTGGTCGTTGGCCTGAATCCCCAGGTTTATGTAACTGCGTTCATGTCGCGGTCTGCCTGGTCGTTTTTGGCCAACATGGTTTTTGCGGTCACCATGGCGGTGGTATTTGCCTCGCTTAGTTATTTTGTGTTTTCGCGCCCCTTGGTGAAGCTGGCGCATTACATCGTCAATTCCGATCCGTCGGATGTTAAACGGTCGCTGGATATGCCGCCAACGTACCGTCATGACGATGAAGTGCAATTGCTGAGTTCGGTTACGGTAGGGCTTTTTGGCATGATACGGGGGCAAATCGGGCAGTTGCAGCGCG
This sequence comes from Thalassospira permensis NBRC 106175, assembly GCF_000714555.1. Classification (NCBI taxonomy): domain Bacteria; kingdom Pseudomonadati; phylum Pseudomonadota; class Alphaproteobacteria; order Rhodospirillales; family Thalassospiraceae; genus Thalassospira; species Thalassospira permensis. The sequence goes on from NZ_AUNC01000067.1 coordinate 39,959, forward strand.
CGCGTGATGATTTGCAGGACGCAAATGTCAATCTGGAAACGCGGGTTGAAAGTCGGACGCGCGCATTGAATGAAGCCATGGGAAAGCTTGAAGTGCTGGCTTCGACAGACCCGTTGACCGGTCTTGCCAACCGTCGCATTTTTATGATGCGTCTTGAAGAAAACCTTTCGATCTGGAAGCGTCGCGATACGCCGATGAGTATCATTTTGCTCGATATTGATAGGTTCAAGCTTTTGAATGATACCTATGGTCATCAGGCCGGAGATGCGGTTCTGGTATCACTGGCAAAGCTTTTGAAATACAGCCTGCGTGATATCGATTTGCCAGCCCGACTGGGCGGGGAAGAGTTTGCGGTTCTTCTTCCGGGGGAGGGGGCGGAAGGTGCCATGATCCTTGCAGAGCGTCTTCGGAGCGCGTTTGAACAGGATGCTGTTGGCTTCGGCGGCAAGCATTTGAACTACACGTCAAGTTTCGGGGTGATATCCCTGCCTGCACAGGGGACGGCTGGCAAATTGGATGCGCAAGTTGCCAAAAACGTTGCATTGCTGAAATCCCGCGAAAACACAGATGTTGCCGACATTCTTTATTCGCTGGTCGATGCCGCACTTTATCAAGCCAAGGAAACAGGGCGAAATCGCTGTGTGCCTGTCGACCTTGCCAATCTGGCCGATCAGATCAGCACCTGAGTTGGGGGCTATTGACGGCCGTCGTCATTTCCCTGTCTTGAAATCCGTATATCGCGGTGGATTGATACACTCATCAGAAGGCCAAAGCTGACAAGAATGGTCATCATCACCGTGCCGCCATACGATACCAGCGGCAACGGAACACCGACCACAGGGATAAGTCCCATTACCATGGCGATGTTGATGAAGACATACAGGAAAAAGGTCGAGGTGATCCCGATTGCGACAAGGCGACCGAACTGGTTGCGGCACCGAAGCGCAATCACATAACCATACATGATTACCATGGTATAAAGCAGCAGCAACGCCAATCCGCCAACCAGCCCGAACTCTTCACCCAGCATGGTAAAGATAAAGTCGGTCTGTTTTTCCGGCAGGAAGTTCAGATGGCTTTGCGATCCCAGCATATAACCCTTGCCAAACAGGCCGCCCGACCCAAGGGCAATCTTTGACTGGGTAATGTGATAGCCCGCACCAAGCGGGTCATTTTCAGGGTTCAGGAACGTCAGAACGCGGTTTTTCTGATAATCGCGCAGAAACTGCCAGCCGATGGGAATGATTGCCAGAACCGCGCCAAGTATCAGGGCGAATTTCCACATCCGAACCCCGGCAAGCCAGAAGATGACGCCGCCACCGGCAATCAGCAATAGGGCAGTACCCAGATCAGGCTGGCGCAGCACCAGTGCCGCAGGAGCCAGAACCATTAAAAGTGGCGGTATCAAAAGCGGAATGCGCCCCACTTCTTCGACAGTCAGGCCGTGGAAATAACGCGCAAGTGCCAGCACAAGCGAGATTTTCATCAGTTCGGATGGTTGCAACTGGAAGAAACCAAGATTGATCCAGCGTTGCGCCCCCATGCCAATATCCCCCTTGATTTCAACCCCAATCAGAAGGATCAGCGCGACGAAATAGGAAAAATAGGCAAGTTTCAACCAGACACGGACATCCGTAACCGCGATACCAATCATCAGGATGGCGCCAACAGCAAAACGCATCATCTGACGTTCCGCCCATGGTTCAACCGAACCGTTGGCAGCCGAATACAGCATGGCAAAACCGATCCCCGACAGTGCGGAAATCAGCAATACCAGCGTCCAGTTAAGCATTAAAAGACGGCGACCGATTGGCACGTAATCCGGATCTTCGCCGATACGATATCTGCGGCTTGCCATCGTTCTAGCCTTCTTCTTCGCGGTCTGTCTGTGACGGGTGCGATAATTGCGCGGTGGATTGAATGTTGGCCGCCGATATGCCCGGGCGTGCAGATTTCAGTTCCTGCGCCTTGATCAGAATGTCACGTGCAATCGGTGCAGCGATGCCCGAACCGGATCCACCGTGATCCACAACAACCGCGCAGGCATAGCGGGGATTGTCGACCGGTGCAAAGGCAACAAACAGCGCATGGTCGCGGTATTTCCACGGCAGATCATTGTTATCAAGAACCCCGGTGGTTTGGCGTTCGCGCATGGTAATGCGGCGGACCTGACTGGTGCCTGTCTTACCGGCCATCTCCATGCCCTTGATATCAATCCGCGACCGATGTGCCGTGCCGCGCAATTCGTTGGTGACACCATTCATGCCGTCGCGAATACGCGCCAGATGGGCACGGTTGACCTGAAGTTCGGGGAATTCCTCATTCGCCCGGCTGGTGATGCCTTCTGCGGTGACATGATCGCGTGTCAGATGCGGCTTAACAGCCTTGCCCGATGCAATGCGTGCAACCATGGTCGCCAGTTGCAACGGCGTTGCCAGGACGTATCCCTGACCGATTGACGAAATCAGGGTTTCACCACCCTGCCAGCGTTTGCCGAGCTGGATTTCCTTCCAGTCCTTGGTCGGGATCAGGCCGGAACGTTCATTGGGAAGGTCGATACCGGTCAATTCGCCAAGGCCCAGTTTATTGGCCATGGCGGCGATACGGTCGATGCCGATCTTTTGCGATATTTCATAGTAATAAACATCGCAGGAATGTTTCATCGAGTCATGCATATCGACCCAGCCATGCCCGCCACGTTTCCAGCAATGGAACCGTGCATTGCCAAGATCAAGATGACCCGGGCAGAAGAAACGCTGATTGGCTGTAACCACACCGGCTTCAAGTCCGGCAAGGGCGACACACATCTTGAATGTCGAACCCGGTGCATAGGTCCCGGTGACGGCCTTGTTAGACAGTGGTGCGTATTCGTTATTGACCAGACTGTTCCATAGCTTGTGCGAAATGCCGTTGGTAAAGGCGTTCGGGTCGTATGTCGGATGCGATGCCATCGCAAGCACTTCGCCGTTATGAATATCAAGCACAACGGCAGATGCGCTTTCCTTGTTTGACAGGCGCTGGTTGGCGTAACGCTGCAATTCAAGATCAAGGGTCATGACAACCGTGTTGCCACTGTCGCCTTCTTCGCGGTCAAGTTCGCGGATGACACGGCCAAGTGCATTGACTTCGACCTGGCTGGTGCCAGCACTGCCGCGAAGTGCCAGATCGTAAACTTTCTCGATCCCGCTTTTGCCAATCCGGAACCCGGGCAGTTCAAGCAATGGATCGCCGGTCAGTTCTTTTTCCGACACGGCCGCCACATAGCCCAAAGTATGCGCCAGATGCGGACCTTCGGGATAATCGCGCGAACGACCGGCATCAATGATCAGACCGGGCAGGTCCGGGGCGTTAACGCCGACGCGTGCAACTTCTTCCCAAGTTAAATTGTCGCGCACCGTAACCGGGACAAAGGACCGTCTGCGCGCGACGTCACGTTCAACCCGTTCGATGGTGTCGGGGCCAAGTTCGATGATCTGACCCAGAATTTCCAGGGTCCTCCGAACATCCTGCGCCTGTTCGCGAACGATCATGATGTGATAGTTCTGCCGGTTTACCGCGACCGGAGCACCAAAACGGTCGGTAATCAGGCCGCGCGGTGGCGGCAAAAGGCGATGGGATATCCGGTTTTCATCGGCAAGGACCCTGTAACGGTCGCTTTCCATTACCTGCAGATAGTACATGCGTGCGGCAAGACCGGTCAGCAATATACCCTGCCCCGCGCCGAGCATCAGGGCGCGGCGGGTAAACATGCGATATCTGTCTGAGTCACGGTGCCACATCGGCGTCGTCAAACCTGCTGGTCGGAGTGCCCCGACGGAATTCCGGAAACTTGCGTGCCCGTTTTATCCTGTGCGGTGCATGTTGAAAACTGTCTTTCAAACATAGCCGGTAGCTATTGCCAAAACATCAATATTGATCCAGCTGGTGCTGTTCTAGATATGGCGCAGAAGCGTATTTTGCGCCCGTGCCAGAACCCATGCAACAAGCGGGAAAAGTGCCGCAGTCAGTACATAGCTAATCAATGTCGACTTGATCGGCAAGAAGGCCCCGATTAATGCCGAACTCAAAAGCCACTGAACCAGCAGTGCCGGGATCGCGACCAACGCAAAACCCCACCACATTACGCTGAACGGCTTGTTATGGAAAAAACGGCCCTGGCTTGCAGATCCGGTCTGCACGAGCAGCAAGACCAGCGAACTGACGCCAAGGGGCAGGCCTGTCAGCAAATCCTGCAACAGTCCAAGAAAGAATGCCGTCAGCGCGGTTAGCAAATCCGGGCGGTTCACCGACCAGTAAAATACAGCCATCAAAGGCAATGCAGGTGATGCGGTGCTGAGCAATGGCACGCTGATCGGCAGCAGATTAAACAGCAACAGAATGAAAACGCTGAATGCCGGAAACAAGCCTCGCGCAATGATATCCAGCCTGTGCCAGACACCGGGCTTCACGGAAGTCGATCCGTTGGCTGTGCGGGGCCAAGCGTTGGCATATTTGCTGCTGCATCGTTCCCGTCATTGGGTACGATGCCAACACCGTTGGGAATAACGCCATCATTCTGCTGATCACGGCGCATGGCCTGATCGCTCAGGATGCCTTGCAGGCCATAATCCGCGATGCGCAGATATTCAAGTTGGTGGCGGCGGAACAGTGGTGCGACACGCACAGCATTTTCCGAAACGGATGAAACGACACCAACCGGAATGCCAGGCGGGAAGGCACCACCATGACCGGATGTCAGAATGCGATCACCCGGCGCAACCGCCGCATCCGCAGTCAGGAAGGTCAAAAGCGGGCGGTCTGTGTTGTCGCCCGACAGAAACGCACGGTCACGCGAATTTTCAACAATCACCGGGACGCGCGAATTGATGTCTGTAATCAACAGAACGCGCGAAGCCTGATAGCCTGCTTCGGCAACACGTCCGACAAGCCCTTCGTCGGACATAACAGCCTGTCCCTTGATCACGCCATCGCGCGAACCGGCCGATACCATCAGACTGTGCGCATAGGCACCGCCCATATCGGCAATCACGCGGGTGGTGACAAGGCGCAATGGCGGCGGGCTTGTATAATCGGCAAGGTCGCGCAGGCGGGCATTTTCATGCGCCAGATTACGGGCAACCTGCTGCCACGCCAGCAATTCGCGGTTTTCGCGACGCAGGCGTTCGTTCTGTTCATAGAGATTGAATATATTGGTCGCCTGTTCCGTCAGCTCGTTGATGCTGGCGGCGGGACGGGAAACAACATTCATGATCGGGGATACAAGATCGGCCGAAGCGGCTCGTATCCTTTCGATCAGAACGGTATCAGCCTTGCCCAGAAGCATAAGGCCAAACGCCGAAACGATCAGAAGGATGAAGGCGAAGCGGTGAAGCGCCGTACGTAACGGCGAAAAGATACGCTGCTGCGGACCGCCATGCTGAGCCACTATATTCCCCGCATTAGATCAGAAAAGTTGTCCCGAAATCCCCGTGGGATATTCAACCTTAACGAAATCACCGAGTCGCGTCCAGTCAGGACATGACCCGGTGAGATGTTTTTTGCCATTTCGCCTTAGTAGGCGGTGTGCAACACGTTGCGAAGCATCTTCTTTTCTTCGAGTGCACGACCCGTACCAAGCGCAACGCAGGACAGGGGATCATCGGCAATAGAAACCGGAAGGCCGGTTGCATGGCGCAGGACATAGTCCAGATTGCCAAGCATTGCGCCACCACCGGTCAGAACGATACCCTTGTCGACGATGTCGGCTGCCAGTTCCGGCGGGGTCTGTTCAAGGGCGACTTTCACCGCCTCGATGATTGCCGAAACAGGTTCTGCAAGGCTTTCTGCAATCTGGCGTTCGGAAATGATCAGTTCCTTCGGAACGCCATTCATCAGATCACGGCCTCGGATTTCAACCGTTGCACCATCACCATCGTCTGGTGCGCAGGCTGAACCGATTTCTTTCTTGATGCGTTCTGCGGTGCTTTCACCTACCAGCAGGTTATGGGTGCGACGGATATAGGCGATGATCGCCTCGTCCATCTTGTCGCCACCAACACGCACCGAACGGGCATAAACGATACCGCCAAGCGACAGAACCGCGACCTCGGTGGTGCCACCGCCGATGTCGACAACCATGGAGCCGGTCGGCTCGGTGACCGGAAGACCCGCGCCAATGGCGGCTGCCATCGGTTCGTCAATCAGCCAGACCTTGCGGGCGCCGGCACTTTCAGCACTTTCCTGAATGGCGCGGCGTTCAACGGCGGTCGAGCCAGATGGAACGCAAATGATGACTTCCGGGCTTGCGAAGTTGCGACGGCCATGCACTTTACGGATAAAGTGTTTGATCATCTCTTCGGCGATGTGGAATTCGGCAATCACGCCATCGCGCAGCGGGCGAATGGCCTGAATGTAACCGGGCGTACGCCCGAGCATCTGCTTAGCTTCTTCCCCGACGGCAAGTACCTGTTTCTTGCCTTTTTCGTCGGTGATGGCTACCACGGATGGTTCGTTAAGGACGATGCCACGCCCTTTGACGTAAACCAGTGTGTTGGCGGTGCCCAAATCCACCGCCATGTCGGAGGATAAAACCCCAAGAAGCTTGGAAAACATTCCTGCCCTATGCCCCGGTTAATAGTAAAATCTTGAATACGAATGTACCGGCTTTGATAGCGTAACGCGCCAGTCGATGCACGAATAATCTGCTCAGGGAATTGAGGAATAATTAAGACGGGTCACAAGACTTGAAATAAGATGCAAAAAGATGATCCGCCATATGGTGTTGGCGTTTTCATTCAAGGTTTATCTTCCCTGAGAATTATTCCAGTTTTAAGCAGGAAATCCATGACCAGGGCAGTTGTCTCGGGGCCGGTTTCCACTTTCAGAAATTTGCGAGTCGCTTGTTTTTCCGGTGTTTCATTGCTTTGAAGCATCTTAAACATTACCGGTTCGCGATCCGCATGCAGGTCCCGATCCATGCGCCACTGGCACCATGCCGGCGGGTTTAGCCGATCCCCCGTTACCGTCACCAGCAATGCGGGAACGAAATTATCCATTTCCGACATGCATTGGGCACGCAGTCCCACCATCGAGACGAACCGCTGATCAAATCGTTTGGCGTGACCGTGGCGATAGATCGCGAATTGGGCGGCAGCCGCACCGTATCCGTAACCGAAAATCGCAATCCGATCAGGATCGATACCATCCTGTCCTGCCAGATACTCAAGCGCGCTTAGTGCATCAAAGGCCCAATAGGTCACGCCGTGTTTCGGATTATCAAGTGTTCCGGCCGTGCAATAGCTTTGCGAAGGGTGGGCTTTTCCGGGCGATATGCGAAGAACCGCAAGACCTGCATCATGCAGCGCGGTAATCCAGTCTTCCGGAAAACGGTCGTCACAATCAGGAACAGCAATTACCGCTGCGGTTTTAGCGTTTTCATCCACAGGCGGGTAATAGAGGCCGGGAATATCGAATTGCAGGCTGCTATCGACATCAGGAATGGCTTTTCCCGCGTCAATCAAACGCTGCCGCAGTCCGCTTACCGGATAAGGTTGAGATGGTATGTCGATTTTCTGCACATCATTAATCGCAGCGGCTTTTGCGTGTGGCGTCATAGCGACAATCACAACTGCACAAAACGCCAATATCGTAATGGCAACAGATCGGTGATGAAACTGAAGAACAGGCTGCATGGTCATGGCTCTGGCCCCTTCGTTCAAGAGGCATAGTGTATCACAGAATGCGCGGGTTCACAGCGATCTTACCTGCTAAACAGCAGGGGTACCTGACGGAAACCGGCCCTGAAACGGAAAAAGGGGCGGCAAATACCACCCCTTTATTCTCAAAATGCAGAATGCCTGATCAGGAAGCCATGGCGTCCGGTGCCGTTTTCTGGCTTTTCTCGATCAGCTTGTTGACCGCGGTGACATAGGCCACGCAGGATGCGACAACGGTGTCGGTATCCGATGCATTGCCAACCACGGTGCGGTCTTCACCATCCAGTTTGACGGTAACCGTACCCTGTGCGTCCGTGCCTTCGGTGACAGCATGAACCTGATAGAGTTTAAGCTTCCAGTCATGGGGATAGATTGCCTTGATGGCGTTGAAGGTTGCATCAATCGGGCCATCGCCGGTGGTTTTGGCAGTGCGGGTTTCCCCATTCACATTCAGTTCCAGTTCGGCGGTCTGCGGACCTTTGGAGCCACAGGTGACAGCCAGCGACACGAACTTGATATGTTCGTTATCACGCATGCCATCATCGACCAGTGCGACGATGTCGTCGTCATAGACTTCTTTCTTCTTGTCGGCCAGTTCCTTGAAGCGGGCGAACGCGTCTTCGATGGCATTGTCGCCCAGTTCGGCAAATCCCAGTTCCTTGAGCTTTTCCTTGAAGGCATGACGGCCGGAATGCTTGCCCATCACCAGACTTGATTTGTTCAGGCCGATGCTTTCCGGTTTCATGATTTCATAGGTTTCAGAATTCTTCAGGAAGCCGTCCTGATGAATGCCGCTTTCATGAGCGAAGGCGTTTGCGCCGACAATCGCCTTGTTCGGTTGTACGACGAAGCCCGACACAGCCGACACCAGACGTGATGCGTTCATGATTTTGGTTGAATCGATCCCGGTTTCATACGGGAAGGCATCGTTGCGCGTTTTCAGCGCCATGACGATTTCTTCCAGTGCCGCGTTGCCTGCGCGTTCGCCCAGACCGTTGATCGTGCATTCGATCTGGCGAGCACCAGCATGGACAGCCGCCAGCGAGTTTGCAACCGCCATGCCCAGATCGTTATGGCAGTGAACCGACAGGATCGCCTTGTCGATATTTGGCACACGGTTAAACAGCATGGTCATCAGGTCGGCGTACTCGGTAGGGGTGGTGTAGCCAACCGTATCGGGGATGTTGATGGTGGTCGCGCCGGCATCAATCGCGGCTTCAACGCAACGGCACAGGAAGTCATGCTCGGTGCGCGATCCGTCCTCGGCCGACCATTCAACGTCGTCGGTAAATTTGCGTGCCAGTGTAACACTTTCAATCACCTTTTCCAGAACGCGTTCCGGTTCCATCTGCAATTTGAATTTCATATGCAGGGGGCTTGTGGAAATGAAGGTGTGGATGCGTTTGTTTTCTGCCGGTTCCAGTGCTTCGGCGGCCCGTTCGATGTCACCTTTGGCCGCGCGGGCCAGCGAACAGATGGTCGGGCCCTTGATTTGTTTGGCGATTTCATTGACTGACCGGAAGTCGCCATTCGATGCGATGGCAAAGCCTGCCTCGATGATGTCGACTTTCATTTCTGCCAATGCGTGTGCCACACGCAGTTTTTCATCGAGCGTCATTGATGCACCCGGGGACTGTTCGCCGTCACGCAGGGTGGTGTCAAAAATGATGACGCGATTGTCGTTAGCACTAGCCATTACCGTAATTCCTGATCAAGCGGGACTTTGCCCGAAATTTGAAACGTTAATTTGGAAAGAGTGCGGGCCTTTTGGCGCGACTTGTTCCCCTGAGCTGCGGTAAATGGATTGACCTATTTGGTAATCCGAACCGTCTTCGTACGCTCAGGGGCGGGTAAGTCGTAGCGACCCGAGCGCTGCGAGACCAAGGAGACCGAGAATTAGGTTTAGAGCAGACAACACAAAGGCACCCGAAGCATCGGCTTCGGTGCGATCGGCAATTGCAGGAATGTTGCAAATGTCTGCGGTCATCGGTCTTCATCAAATGGTATCGAAGTGCCAGGCTGTGCTGGCGACGCACCCAATTTCATCGGACGGCCCGCCAAGGTCAAGTAATTTTTGTATCTTTGATGCGCTTTTAAGGGTGGAAATTAGCGCGACGGTATTGTCGCGGGCCCATATGGCGGCGTGCAGCATAGGATAGAGCTAAATTGATCAAATACGAGAATGGCAAACCACCCAAGCCAAAGATTGCGCTTGAAGTGTTCAAATTCTTGGTTATCTGTTGCAGTATCGATGCGAAATGCCCCAGAAAATTTTCCGATAACGTTTCGTATCAAGTGCCGCCACCAACTTACGGATATACACGATGGTAAGCCTGTCTTTGATCGGGGCCTTTATCCCGACGGCCTTCTTTGTCTCGATCACGCCAGGCATGTGCATGACCCTTGCGCTGACAATGGGAATGACGATCGGCGTGCGCCGTACCGTCTGGATGATGATGGGCGAACTTGTCGGTGTGGGGATTGTCGTGGTGGCCTCGGCCCTTGGTGTTGCAACGGTGATGCTGGAATATCCGGCGGTCTTTGCTGTTTTCAAATATGTGGGTGGCGCCTATCTGGCGTGGCTGGGTATCCAGATGTGGCGTTCGCGCGGACGCATGGCATTTAACGCTGAAATTGATGCCTCCCGCCCCGCGACCCCATTTGCGCTTGCTTCTCAGGGGTTTGTGACTGCGATTGCCAATCCGAAGGGCTGGGCGTTTATGGTGGCTCTATTGCCACCCTTTATCAGTCTGGATCATGCTATCGCGCCGCAGCTTTCCGTGCTGGTGGCAATCATTCTGGTGACAGAACTGATTTGCATGACGCTTTATGCGACCGGCGGCCGGTCGTTGCGACACTTTCTGGAAAAAAGCGGGAATGTCCGTATCCTTAATCGGATCGCCGGGACGCTGATGATCGCGGTCGGGATCTGGCTGGCGTCAAGCTAGGGGCCTATTTGTTTGTAAAACCTCTTTAAATCGGATTATCCTGCCTTATATCGTTGTATAAGTTTATTTGCAGGAAGAGCCATCATGCGCGAATTGCGCTGCATCATTTTCGAGGAAAGCGAGCTGATCAAGGCGCTGGTCGGATATCGCCGCCGCACCGGAAAGCCATTGCCGCCCGGTCAGATCGGGAGGCTCGAAATTGAAAAATCTCCTGAAATTGCGGCACGGCTCAATATCATTGCCGATCATGGTGACCCGATAATTGTCCCGGCGGCAGGTGCAGAACTGGCGGCAGCCCTGATTGCCTATTGCATTGATGTGCGCGTGCCGGTACCGGCATCTTCGAAAAAGTCGATTACCATGATTGATGGGCATGTCGCGCTAAAGATCATGAAGCAATAGGGACGACTTTAACGCCCAAAAGAAAAAGCGCGGCATTGGCTGCGCTTTTGCAATTGAGGGCAGGGCGATCAAGGTCGGATCAGTGTTACCACTGCATCATCTTGCCTTTGAGAGCGCCCATGCGTTCGTCTTCATTCTTGAAGCTTTGGCCTGCGGCAATCCCGTCCTGCACCTTTGTCATCATCAGCCATTCCTTGACCTTCATGAAGCGTGGGGCAAGGAACTGATATGTATCGCGGACCAGACGCACCGCCGGTGCGCCCCGTTCCAGTGCCATCGTATCCCAGCGTTCAAAAAGCGGTTCCCATGCCCGCAGACGGCGATACAGATCATCGCGCTTGTTGCGGATATACTGGCGCTGGGTCGTGAAGTTACGCAGGACTGACATGATTTCGCCGGTATTGGCGTCAATCTCGTCAAAGCTGGTTTCAAACTTTTTCATCGCATCATCAATAAGGCGAATGACCTGTGTGACCGTTTCCAGAACGCCCTTTTCATGTGCATAGATACGGCGCAGTTCCTGCAGCTTCGTGTCGATCTTTTTCACATTGCGGTACTTGTCGCGCAGCGTTTCGACATAAGAAAGTTCCTCGGCGACCTGATGAACCAGATTGACGACTTCCTCGCGGTTTTCGCGGCCGATATTGAGTTTATCGGCGACTTCGTCGAATGCCTGATTGATCTTTTTCTTGGTGCCGGGGTCTTCGGCGATCTGCATCAGCTGTTCGGGATCAGTGATCAGTTCTTCATTCCCGGACATCCAGGTGACAAGCTGCATGGTCAGGCGGTTATAGGCGATTGCACGGTGATCTTCATCGACATCCCACGACGCCTCGCCCGTCAGAACTTCGAGCGGCAAATCATCGCCGGGGCGCAGCACATTGACGAAATCCAGTGACTTGTCGACAAGGCCAATCAGTTCACCATCATTTGAATCCGGGTCGATCCCGAATTCCTTGCAAACCGCCTTAAGGGGCAGGGATACAACCGATCCTTCGGCCATTTTCAGCACAAAAAGAGCCTCGTCCGAAAGGTCAGACTTTTGGAAATGGCATTCCTCGAACGATTTAAAGACCTTGTGTTCAAGATCAAGTTTCCGTTCGCGCGTCGGTTTGTTCATTTATTTGCTCCGCCCGGATTGGTACTGCTGGTCTGATTTATCGTCAGCTCCTGCGATAGGGTTGACAGTCAGTTTATTGCAGCAGCCCCCGGGACTGGTAGTGTCCATATTCTCATACCGATAAGGTTGGGAGAACGTATCGATGTTTCCAGTCTCAACCTGACAGATATGTCACATTATCATAATGCAGGTATTTCTGCCTTCCTGTTTGGCTTGATAAAGGGCGCCGTCAGCACGGTCAACAAACTCCAGTATATTCTCGCCAAGCTTATAAGACGTCAAGCCGATTGAAACGGTTAACTTACCGAAATCCTTGCCTGTTTTCTTGTTGATAATTCTTTGACCTGAGACATTGTCGCGCAATTTGTTGGCAAGCTTCGTGGCGTTTTCCAATGTCGTGTCGGGCAGGATGACGGCAAATTCTTCGCCACCGTAACGCGCAACGGTATCCGCCCCTTTGGTCGAATTGACGAGAACCCGTGCAACAGCCTTCAAAACCCCGTCCCCGGCACGATGGCCGTGATTGTCATTGAAGTTTTTGAAATGATCGATATCGATCATCAAAAGGCTTAACGGGGCACCGGTTTCCATCGTTGTCGTGACCGCATCACGAAGCGATGCATCAAAATTCTTACGGTTGGCTATCCCGGTCAGGGTATCGGTCAATGCATCACGGCGGACCAGTTCCAGTTCGCTGCGAACCCGGCGAACTTCATTGTGGTACTCGTCAAGGCAACCGTTGAATTCACTATAACGGCCATGCGCATCGCGGGTGGCACTTGAAAGTCCGCGTGTGACATCGCGCGCGATTTCAAGCGTGATATCGTCCGAGCTTAACTGATCAGAGGCATTGTCCAGATGCTCGCAGAAGCCTTCGGTTTCACGAAGGACGCTGTGAACAGCTTCTTCGACCCGTTCGACCGCAGCCTGTAATCCTTCGACCCCCATATTCAGTCGCTGTTGCAGGGCATGTGTGCCAAGGAATTTGTGGTAAATCCGGAAAACGGTTTCTTCATCCAGTTCCTGAGTGTTGCGGATCAAGACCTTGATCAGTTGGCTCAGTTCGGGAATCTCATCGGTCAGATAGCTGTAAAATACGTGATAAACCTGCGGCGTGGGCTGCAGATTCAACTCGGAGATCAGCGTCATGACATTGTGCGCAATGTCGCGTGGATTGGCGATCTTTGTCGTGGCAGTCAATTTATGTTTTCCGATCCGGTCTTCGGCTTAACCTTTTTACCAACTGCTTGTGTCCCAATCCGTCCGGAATTATCCGGTTTGCTCGTTTTTTTAATATGTTGTGACGGCGTGCTGCTTTTCACACATTTATTTCTATCTTCAACCGAATTGCCTCTGCTTGTCACGAGAAACCGCGTCAACAATTATGACAAAATCGAACATTCGAAATACGAACGGACAGGGACGCCAGAAATCCTAACGGCTACAGGTGGTTGGTTCTTTTGATTGAATATTGATGCTTTATATTCCTGTTTTATTGTTCAGGGAATGCATCGTGTATTTGCGGGTGGTACTTCGTGTGGAGCCGGGGCAAGCGCCATGTGATTCGCTTTTGGCCTCTCGTTTGGTTTTGCAAAACTATCGAGGGACTCGGTGCAATAAAGTGATTTCTGACATATGTTGGGGCATTGAAAAACAATCTTTCTATGTTCAATTTTGTGAAAATGTTCACATTTGGCCGTCGCGCCTGATGCGACGGATGGCCCGCTCTGTTGCTTGTTAAATCAGGTATGGCCAGATTGATCCGGCCTGCCTTCTTGCGTGTGGGGGGCTGAATGGGAATGGTGACGGATCTGAGGTCGGAAAAATGTGGTTCGAATAATGCCGCTTCCGTCGGAAGCCAAGGGAAATCCAAGCGTTTGGGCCGGGTTCACTGATCTTGATCAGGTTGCCAGGCGGTAGCTTGTCACGACAAGGCAGGTCAAAATTGAAATTCGTTCGAAATCAATGTGCTCCCCGGCGCGATCAGGTTGTGCTGAAAGTTGAACGTCGATCAGCAAGCAATATTCGCAAAATACCGGCTAACCATCAGGGTTGAATAAAGAACTTCAAACACGAATTCGTTGCGTGAAGGTCCAAATTCGCGTAAATGTTGAAACGATGCAGTGCATCTTTGGTCTGTGTTGTTGCCTTCTGGTTGAGGTTTCTAACGCTGGTTCAAAAGCGTATTGCAGGGACGTAACTTAAGCATTTTCCGCGCTTGGGAAATGCGATTACCAAAACTAAGGACGACTACGGATATGGCTACCGGAACGGTTAAGTGGTTCAATGCGACCAAGGGTTATGGCTTCATCACCCCGGACGAAGGCGGCAAGGATGCATTCGTGCACATCACCGCTGTTCAGCGCGCTGGTTTGCAGGGACTTGATGAGGGTCAGAAGGTTCAATTCGAGCTGATTGAAGGTCGTAACGGCCGCATGTCGGCAGAAGAACTCTCCATCATGTAATTTGATTTTGGATTGCAGCTTTTGCTGACAACCGTTAACGCGCCGGTCTCCGGCGCGTTATTCGTTTCAGGGCCTTTTTGCGTTAAATTTGTCTATCACGCCCGTTTCCGACATCGCCATCAGGTTACGCCCCATGACCCGGATCATTTTGCCCAACCCGCCTGAAAAGCCCGACGATATCGCCGTATCCGGGTGGCGAAAGGCGGTGCGCAAGCAACTTTTGGCGTGGCGCAGTCAAATGGACCCGAAGTGTTACGCGCAACGATCAGCTGCTATTTGCGCGAAACTTGCCGATATCCTCTCCGTGCGTCCCAATGCCACAATCGGTTTTTATTGGCCGATCCAGAATGAAATCGATCTGCGTCCGGTGATCTCCGATCATATCGAACATGGTGGAAAGGCCGCCTTGCCAATAGTATCGGGCAAGGATCAGCCAATGGTGTTTCATGACTGGACGCAACAGACCGAAATGGCGCCGGGTTTTGCCCGAATTCCCGAACCGGTCGGGACCAAAGCCGTGCCTATCCATGTCATGATCGCGCCACTGGTCGGATTTGACGGTCGTGGCTATCGGTTGGGATATGGTGGCGGATTTTTTGACCGGACACTTGCCGCGATGGCGGTGCGTCCACTTGTTATCGGTGTCGGCTTTGAAGCCACGCGCATCGCCGATATCTTTCCACATGAATATGACATTCCGGTCGATATCATCCTGACCGAGGCTGGCATACGCCCGGTAAGCGAAAAGGCAACCGGCGATTTCAACAGGGCGGAGGGAGCGTCGCCGCCCTGCTTCCTGTCATCCTGAGCGGGTTATTCGGCGGCCTGTATTTTTTGACGGCCGCTACGTACCGGAACAATATCTTTGCGCGTGGCAAGAAAGTTCGGTCTTGGTTTCGTACCGCCAAACGGCGCAACCAGCCTGTTTGACATCGCATTATAAACGAAAAACAGGTTCGACCGCGGGTAGGGGGTAATGTTGTTGCCCGACCCATGCAGTGTATTGCATTCGAAAATCAGAACCGACCCGGCGGGGCCGACAGGTGCGACAATCCCGTTCTTATCGACCATTTCCGAGAGGTTTTTCTGATCAGGAGTGCCGATTTCCTGTATCTTGAGCGAGTTTTTGTAGTTCTGATCGGGAGTTTCTCCGACGCAGGAAATGAACTTTTTATGCGATCCCGGGATCAGCATTAACGGGCCATTATGGGCCGAGTTATCCGTCAAAGTGATCGACATCGAAAGGGCACGCATGCGGGGCATGCCGTCTTCGGTGTGCCAGGTTTCAAAATCCGAATGCCAGAAGAATTCCTTGCCTTTGAAGGCAGGTTTGAAATTGACCCGTGATTGATGAATGTAAACATCGTCATCAAGGAAATGTTCGGCAATCGCGACCAGGCGGTCATCTGATATCAGCTTCGAAAACACATCGCTTTTGTCATGAACACGGAAAACGCTACGGACTTCGTCGTTGCCCGGTTCTGAAATGACCTCTTCGTCGGTCGGGTCGGAATTTTCGACCAGCCCTGCCTCGCGGCGGAGCTTGGCGATTTCCCCATCGCTGAAAACATTTTTCAGAAACAGAAATCCGTTCTTTTCATAAAACTTCTCATCCTCGGCCGTGATCATCGGGCAATGGCCATGATCGGACCAGATTACCGGATCAACACGATCGATGATGGTTGGATGGGAAGCGTTTCGGGATCGGTACATATCGGTAAGCATCTCATGCTCCTTTGTTGCCAAATGTGCATTCGTTGCCTGTGATTTGTCACAGATCGTGATAGCCCAACGTGCCGCATAGGCGGCAGGTTCCAAAAAGCGTCGAATATCTTTTCTCTGCGTTCCCGGCTTTCCTGCCTGACAGGAAAAGAACTGTTGCACCACATAAGACAATCACGGTGTTGTGCTGCAAAAAAATCGTAATGGTTCGGGATATGCAGATCAGAAAGATGGCTGGGGAACCTGGACTCGAACCAGGACTAGCGGAGTCAGAGTCCGCGGGTCTACCATTAACCTATTCCCCAGCAGGGGTTTTGGTGCGATTTACTGCTTGGTACATATTTGTACGAGACGAACCTCACCAAAGCTTGCAAAGCAAGCAAAGGCTGGCTGGGGAACCTGGATTCGAACCAGGACTGACGGAGTCAGAGTCCGTAGGTCTACCGTTAACCTATTCCCCAACAGAGCCTTGAACGCCGTGTGGCGTGGGCCGCTATTTATTAAACCGATGGCACTTTGGCAAGACCTTTTTTGCCCGTTACGTCTTTGGGTACGGGGGGGAAGCCGCTGCTCCATGAGTTAAATGCATACGGGATTTGCCTTGTGCAACATTGTCGGTAAACTCATATGTGTGATTCGCAGGAACGTCATATAATTGTCGTGTTGATGCGATCAAAGAATTTGTAACCGACAAGCAAGGCAGATCAGAGCAGGTGAAACAGGTATCTCCCCATAGCGACACGCACAGGGCCGTCCGCCCTGAAGGCGGTGCTGCCATGGCCGGAAATGCCGTGATGGATGCGCCGTGTGTTGTGCCATCATCGAGTTTGCCTGCCGACAGCCTTGTTGTGGATCGCCCGCTGCACCCGACGACCAGTCATCCCCCGCTTTATGCCGCGATTGATCTGGGCAGTTCGAATTGCCGTCTGCTGGTCGCGCGCCCTTGCAAAGACGGGTTCAAGGTGATTGATGCGTTTTCGCGCGTTGTGCGTCTTGGCGAAGGTGTGCGTGAAAAAGGTTATCTTTGTCAGGCGGCAATGGATCGTGCGATTGACGCGTTAAAGGTCTGTTCGAAAAAACTGCGCAAGCATCCCGGTGCAAAACTGCATGCGGTGGCGACAGAAGCCTGTCGGACGGCCAAAAATCGCGATGAATTCGTCCGGAAGGTCTTTGACGAAACTGGTATTGAACTTAAAATCATCAATCCGGACGAAGAAAGCCGTTTGGCACTTCAGGCCTGTTCTGCTTTGCTTGACGAGCGCCCCTATGCGGTGGTGTTTGATATCGGCGGCGGCAGCACCGAAATTTGCTGGATCAAGGTTGATAACATGGGCCAGACCCAGTGCATTGAAACGCTTTCGATGCCCTGCGGGGTTCTGTGCCTGACCGAACGTTATGCCGGGATCGAACAGCGCCGCGAACGGTTCGAAGCAATGCGCACTGAAATTCGCGACCGCCTGCGCGATTTCGCCAGCCGCAATTGCTGTTCGGACATTCTTGACGATGGCAAGGTGCAGATGGTTGGTACATCTGGCACCGTGACCACATTCTGCGGTATTGCCCTTGGCCTTGAGCGGTACGAGCGCCACAAGGTAGACGGATCGGATTTGCGGTTCGATGATGCGGAACGCGTCACCGAATTGCTGCTGCGCATGGAAGCCGACAAACGCAAAGGCCATCCCTGCATCGGGAATCAGCGGGCCGAGCTGATGGATGCGGGGGCGGCGATCTTTGCCGCGATTCGCGATATCTGGCCCTTGGCGACGCTAAAAGTTGCCGATCGTGGCCTTCGCGAGGGAATATTGGTCGATTTGATGCGCGCAGACGGTCATGCTATTGACCCGTGCGATGCGCGACGTCATACAGTGTCCCATATTTCGGCCAATCCATGATCGGCATCGCGCCATCGGATCGTACTGGCCTTTAACACGTTTCAGTTCAGGTAAAGAACATGACCGACAATAGCAGCGGAAAAGGCGGGACGCGCCGCCGCAAGGGTTCAGCCATTGCGGCGATCGATACCGGCGCACGGCGCGGGCTGCGGACGCGCGTCAAAAGTGCCAAGGGACGCAAGATTTCCTCGACCCGCTGGCTCGACCGGCAACTGAACGATCCCTATGTGCAGGAAGCCAAGCGCCTTGGCTATCGGTCGCGTGCGGCCTTCAAGCTGATTGAAATCAACAATCAGTTCGATCTGCTGCGTCCGGGCATGCGCATTGTCGACCTTGGCGCGGCACCGGGCGGCTGGACGCAGGTTGCGGTTGACATGGTCGGTTCAAAACAGGGACGCGGTCAGGTCGTCGGGCTTGATATTCTGGAATGGGAAGGTCTTTCCGGTGCAACCTGTTTGCAGGCCGACTTCCTTGATCCTGCAGCGCCTGACATGATCAAGCAGGCCCTTGATGGGCCGGTTGATGCCGTGATCTCCGATATGTCGCCCGAAACCACCGGCCATCGCCAGACCGACCATATCCGTATTATCGATCTGGTCGAACATGCATTGCTGTTTGCCGAAGAAGTTCTGGCACCGGGCGGTATTTTCATCGCCAAGGTGTTCAAGGGCGGTACGGAAAATGATCTTTTGAATCGGGTCAAAAAGAACTTCCGCGTATCCAAACATGCCAAACCACCGGCATCACGCCCCGAAAGCCCGGAAGCTTATCTGATTGCAACCGGCTTCCGCGGGCAAAACAATGCCGCCGATGACATTGCCAATGCAGAGTTGCGCGAAGACGACGGCTGGTCGCCGGTCGGCTAAGTTCATGAAAAGGTAAAATGCAAAGCGCGCCACAAGATCGGCGCGCTTTTTTATTTGCAAAAATTCGCTTTCATCCCGCTTGGGTTGTGTCGCGGGTGAAATATTCCGCAATCCGATTGCGCTAAGTCAAGAAGTGGCAATCCGGCATCTTCTATACATTGGTCTAGCAAATAGTCTCCGCACCGGATGAAATTGACGCAGAATTGCGCGACCCGGGCGGGGTTTCGCTATGACAGGATCGGTTGTGGGACCATTGATCCGTGAACGGGGTGCAATTGATGAAACAGGATCAGCTTTTTCTGACCGGTGTTGAACGTCATTTTGGCGATAATGAAATTATCGTCAGCAAGACCGACACCAAGGGACGTATTACTTACGCAAATGATGTCTTTCTGCGGGTCGCAGGATATCGTGAAAAGGATATTCTGGGCCAGCCGCACAGCATTATCCGCCATCCCGACATGCCGCGCTGCGTGTTCGCCTTACTGTGGGACACGATTTCCAAGGGGCGCGAGATTTTCGCCTATGTGATCAATCGCTCGGCGAACGGGGATCATTACTGGGTGCTGGCCAATGTCACGCCGACCTTCGGACCGAATGGCAATATCGTTGGTTATCATTCCAATCGTCGGGTACCCCGCCGCGAAGCGGTTGAACAGGTTATCCCGCTTTATGCCGATCTTCGTGCAGAAGAAGAACGCGAACGTAATCGCAAGGACGGCATGGCGCGCAGTACACAAAAACTTGGCAATCTTCTGGGGCAGGCAGGCATCGACTATGATCAGTTTGTTTTCACTCTCTAATCTGCGACGGATTTTGATTTCTGGCCTGATGCTGGCCTTTGGTCTGATTGGTGCACTTCTGATGGCGCCAACGCATGCACCGTTTGTTTCTTTGATTGCGACGATTGCGCTTCTGGTCATGGCTTTGATTGGTACGGTTGCCCTCACGCGTCACAAGCGGATCATTGATGAACTGCATGATATCGTCCATGACGCTGCCGATGGCAAAATGGGTGTCAGGGTCAATAATCGTCAAACACAGGGTTATCTTGCGCCCCTGCAAAATGCCGTGAACCAGTTACTTGACCTGACCGAGGCGTTCGCCAAGGAAGCCGCAGGTGCCATGGGCCATGCATCGCGGGGATCCTATTATCGCAAAATCCTGCCAAGGGGACTGCGCGGTGATCTGATCGGCTATGCCGGGACGGTCAATGCCGCCCTTGATGCCATGCATGAAAAAACCAGAAACTTCAGCGATAGCGCCGGGCGTATCGGTGATGATATCCAGTCGGTGGTTGGTTCGGTCTCGAACAGTGCAAAACAGCTAAGTGACAGTTCCGATTTTCTGTCCCGGCAGGTCAGTCGCATCGCCGAACAGGCCAACGATATGCGCCTTGCTGCCGATGACAGTACCGAGGCCCTGAACGGCATCGCGGTTGCCACCGAACAATTCAGTGCCTCCATTCGTCAGATCGGCGCGCAGATCAATGGTTCCGCCGAACTGGCCGAAGCCGCGGTTAGCCGGGCCCGTGTTGCCGATAATCACATCACGCGTCTTGATGACATGGCGCTTCGCGTGACCAAGGTGGTCGAACTGATCACCGATGTCGCCGATCAGACCAATCTTCTGGCCCTGAACGCCACCATAGAGGCCGCCCGTGCCGGCGAAGCAGGCAAGGGTTTTGCCGTTGTCGCGACCGAGGTCAAAAACCTGGCGTCCCAGACATCGCGTGCCGCCGAACAGGTGATTGGTGAAATCGGCGAAATGCAGTCAATGACCCGCGAAGCCGTTTCATCGGTGCGCGAGATCAATGAAAAGATCAGCGAAATCGATAGCGGTGCGCGTCTGGTTGCCGAAGCCGCCCGCGAACAGACCGAAGTTGTCGGTGCGATCAGTGACCGGATCGATCAGGCGGTGCGACGCATGCAAACCATTGCGGCCATCCTTGCTGACGTTGCCAGCGGCACGACCGAGTCCGGCTCTGTCGTCCTGCAACTCCATAGCGAGGCGATAAATCTTCTGGGGCAGGCCGATTCACTTGATGGTGATGTACGCCGGTTTATCGACAAGGTGCTCAACGTTCCGGATGCTGCGACCGCGTAAAACAGGGGCGGGCGGCTTTCGCGATTGCGGCAAACGCTTGGTCTGCCTTGCAAAATTCGGGGGTGATCCGGGCATAAAAATGGGGCTGCGCCAGATAGCAGCCCCATCTACCAGTTTCTAACGGAACTGCCCGGATAATGCAGCAATAAAATAACAGGGCTGCTATGGGCGCAGAAAACTTGGCATAAAGGCCATAACGTGTATAAGTTCCGCGCCAACTCAGATTAACGAGGTGGCCCCATATGACCCGCATTGCAGAAGCCCTGACGTTTGATGACGTTTTGATCAAACCCGCCGCCAGCGAAGTGCTGCCGGCGCAGGTGCAGACCAACACCCGCATTACCAAAAATATCGACCTGCGCATTCCGCTTCTGTCGTCCGCAATGGACACAGTGACCGAAAGCCCGATGGCGATTGTTATGGCGCAGCATGGTGGTATGGGGGTCATTCACAAGAACCTCGATATCGCACAGCAGGCCGAACAAGTTCGCCGCGTAAAGAAATTTGAATCCGGTATGGTCGTCAACCCGATCACCATTCACCCGGATCAGACGCTCGCCGATGCGCTGGACCTGATGGACATCAACCACATTTCCGGTATTCCGGTTGTTGAACGCGCCAGCAACAAGCTGGTCGGCATTCTGACCAACCGAGATGTGCGTTTTGCGTCCAACCGTTCGCAACCGGTTTCCGAACTGATGACCCACGAAAATCTGGTTACGGTAACGGAAAATGTCGAAACCGAAGAAGCCAAAAAACTTCTGCACCAGCATCGCATTGAAAAGCTTCTGGTGGTTGACGAAGCCTATCGCTGCACCGGCCTGATTACCGTCAAGGACATCGAAAAAGCCAAATTGCATCCGAATGCCTGCAAGGATGAAAGCGGTCGTCTGCGTGTTGCCGCGGCAACCGGCGTTGGCGAAAGCGGCTTTGAACGGGCAATGGCGCTGGTTGAAGCGGGTGTTGACGTACTGGTCATTGATACCGCACATGGCCATTCCGCCGGTGTGATCAAGGCAGTCGAATATATCAAATCAAAGATCGGCAATACCCAGATCATCGCCGGTAACGTTGCCACCCCCGAAGCCGTCAAGGCACTGGCCGAAGCCGGTGCGGACGCGGTCAAGGTCGGCATCGGTCCGGGGTCGATCTGCACCACCCGCATTGTTGCCGGTGTGGGTGTGCCGCAATTGACGGCCATCCTTGAATGTGCGGAAATCGGTCACAAGCTTGACGTTCCGATCATTGCCGATGGCGGTATCAAGTTTTCGGGCGATATTGCCAAGGCAATGGCCGCCGGTGCGAGCACCTGCATGGTTGGCTCACTTCTGGCCGGTACCGACGAAGCCCCAGGCGAAGTCATCCTGTATCAGGGCCGTTCGTACAAATCCTATCGCGGGATGGGGTCGGTCGGTGCGATGGCACGCGGGTCTGCGGACCGTTACTTCCAGCAGGATGTTCAGGACAACCTGAAACTCGTCCCCGAGGGCATCGAAGGCCGCGTACCGTATAAAGGTCCGGCCGGTCAGATCATCCATCAGATGGTTGGCGGTCTTAAGGCATCGATGGGCTATACCGGTTCGGCAACGCTTGCCGATTTCCGTGAACGGGCCCAGTTCGTTCGCATCACCAATGCGGGCCTGCGCGAAAGCCATGCCCATGACGTGACCATCACCCGCGAGGCCCCGAATTACCGTCCTGGTAACTAATCGCGGGCACGCTGATCAATTGGCTGGGCTGCCTTGCGCTTGTCGCTGTTGGCGAATGGCCCAACCCGTGATATCAGCGGGCACAAGTTTCAGGTGGCGGCAGGCAATCCTGCCGTCATCGCCTTTTTTATCGTATGGTGTTTACTTGAATTCCCATATCGGGACAGGAACATCACACTCAGACAGGTTGGACATTCGTTTTGAAACCCGGTGCACGTATCGCGGCTGTCATTGAACTCTATGACGGCTGGACCCAGACCAGAGACGACGCAGACCGCGTCATTTCCGGCTATTTTGGCAATCGCCGTTATATCGGTGGTGGCGATCGTCGCGAGATCAGCGAACGTTTCTATAACTTGATCCGCCATCAGGCGCGTCTGGGCTGGTGGCTTGCCGAATGCGGATATGAGTTTCAGGACGGTCGTGCGCGCATGATCGCCGAACTGGTCTTGCAGGACAAACGCAAGGCCGAAGACATTTCAAGCATGTTCAATGGTGAGGAGTTCTGCCCGAACCCGCTGCATCCGGCAGAAAATCATCTGATCAACAAGCTGACTGGCAAGACGCTTGATCATGACGGCCAGCCAGGTGCGGTCAAAACCGAATTGCCGAAATGGCTTTATGCCGAACTGCTGAAACTCCATCACGAAAACCTTCCGGCTGAAATGGCGGCCTATAATCAGCCCGCCAAACTTGATCTGCGCGTTAACCGCCTTCAGGGCACGGTTGAAGACGCAATCAAATCGCTTGAAGCCGATGGCATCCACAATATCGAAAGAACGCCTTATGCGCCCAACGGCCTGCGTCTGCCGCTTGGTGTGAATATGCTGGTTACGGCGGCCTATAAGGATGGCTTGATCGAAATCCAGGACGAGGCATCGCAGATTTGCGTGCGGCTGGTCGATGCCAAGCCGGGCATGCATATCCTTGATATGTGCGCGGGCGGTGGCGGCAAGACGCTTGGCATGGCGTCCGACATGCGCGGCAAGGGCCATATCCTTGCCTGCGACACCCATGGCGGTCGTCTGGATAATTCGCGCAAGCGTGCCAAACGTGCCGGTGCCGGTGACTGTATTCAGCAGCGCATCATCGCTGATGAACGCGATAGCTGGCTTCGCAACAAATCCGGTTTCTTTGATCGTGTGTTGCTTGATGTTCCTTGTTCGGGGCTTGGTACCCTGCGCCGTAACCCGGCACTGCGCTGGCGTATCGGGCAGCGCGATATCCGCACCCTGATGGCAAATCAAAGCAAGATATTGAAGGCCGGTGCGGCAAAGGTGACCAAGGGCGGGCGTCTGATTTACGCGACCTGTTCGATCATGCCCGAAGAAAACGAACGCCTGATCGAGACCTTCATGCGGGATCGCAAGGATTTCAGACCGGTTCCGATCAGTGAAATCTGGCCCGACGCCCCCAAATCCGTTCCGGTACCCGGTGGCAAGGACAAGCCGTGGCTTCGCCTGTCGCCTAATGTTCATGGTACGGATGGTTTCTTTGTCGCGGTGTTTGAACGCACAGCCAAAGGCAAGGTGAAATAATGACAATGGCGGCCATGGTCATCGCAAACAACCCGATGTCCGATACCGCCCTTGGTCTGCTCGCAAACTGCAAAATTGCGGCAAGAAAAATGGCCCTGTCCCGAATGGGGACAGGGCCAATTCTTTTCACAACTGCATTTTACCGTGAACGCGATGTGAAGATTGGATCTTCCACAGTTTACCCGACCGGTTTTTTATTCCGTCTTGGGTGCAGCTTCGCCACCGGTGGTGCCGCCGTCATTCTGCGGCATCAGTTCCAGCGGGCTGCTATCTTCGCCTGCATTGCCATCAAGACCCTTCATGCCCGGAACTTCCTGATTGTCGTCCGGCAGGACAGTGTTCGGCGCTTCGCCGGTTTCGGCTGCCGGGGCATCAGGTGCCGGGGTCATGGTATCGCTTTTTTCAGTACCGGTTTCGGTGCCAAACAGCGACGCCGGGTTGTTGGTCTCGGACTGGGTCATTGCAATGGCCGTTGCCGCACCGGCGACCAGAAGAAGGCCAGCGACGGCAAGCGCGATTTTACTGCCTTTGTTCTGTGTCATTTGTCTGTGTCCCTTTGCATGGTCAAACTTGATTTGCTCATGATTTCTAATTCTGTCGGACGCGGTTATCTCCGTGCTCCGTTGGAAACCAAGTTACAGACGCATTGCGCAGGAAAAAGGGACCAATTGTGCTCTTTTCGGGGGCGTTCCGGCAGGAAAAGGCCGCAATTGTCCCTAAATGCCGGAATTCGGCATCAGAATTTCATGAATGCATCCCAAGGTAACCGTTTGCGCCGGGTTGCCGAGACGGATGGTTTGGCGTATGTACGGCGCAACCCCATACTCGACGGAGATACGGCCCGATGACAGATCGCGTGCTGATTATTGATTTTGGATCGCAGGTCACCCAGCTGATTGCACGCCGCGTGCGCGAAAGCGGTGTCTATAGCGAAATCCACCCCTTCAACAATGTCTCGGATGCTTTCCTTGACGAATACGCGCCCAAGGCCGTGATCCTTTCGGGTGGTCCCGCATCGGTCCATTGGGACAAGGCACCCTCGGCTCCGGCAAAGGTGTTCGAGCTTGGCGTGCCGGTGCTTGGTATCTGCTATGGTCAGCAGACCATGGTCAACCAGCTTGGCGGCAAGGTCGCAACGTCCGATCACCGTGAATTCGGTCGTGCCTTTGTCGATGTCATCGAAGACTGCGCGCTGTTCACCGGCATCTGGGCCGAAGGTGCCCGCGAACAGGTCTGGATGAGCCACGGCGACCGTGTCGATGCGCTTCCTGACGGGTTCCGCGTTGTTGGCAAATCCGAAGGCGCACCGTTTGCCGCCATCGCCAATGACGACAAGAAATTCTACGCCGTGCAGTTCCACCCCGAAGTGGTCCACACCCCGCATGGTGCGCAGCTGCTTAAAAACTTCACGCATGGCGTTGCCGGTTGCTCTGGCGACTGGACGATGAACGCCTATAAAGACGACGCCATTGCCAAAATCCGCAAACAGGTCGGCGATGGCAAGGTCATTTGCGGTCTTTCGGGTGGTGTTGACAGCTCTGTCACCGCGGTTCTGATCCACGAAGCGATTGGCGATCAGCTGACCTGCGTGTTTGTCGATCATGGTTTCATGCGCTCGGGCGAGGCTGATCAGGTCGTCACCCTGTTCCGCGACCATTACAATATTCCGCTGGTGCATGTTGACGCGTCCGAAACCTTTATCGGCGCGATTGAAGGCGAAATTGATCCGGAAACCAAACGCAAGACCATTGGCCGTCTGTTCATCGAAGTGTTCGAAGAAGAAGCCAAGAAAATCGGTGGTGCCGATTTCCTTGCACAGGGGACCCTTTACCCGGACGTGATCGAAAGCGTGTCTTTCACCGGCGGCCCGTCTGTCACCATCAAATCACACCACAATGTCGGCGGCCTTCCGGAACGCATGAACATGCAACTGGTCGAACCGCTGCGTGAATTGTTCAAGGACGAAGTCCGTGACCTTGGTCGTGAACTGGGTCTGCCAGACAGCTTTGTTGGCCGTCACCCGTTCCCTGGACCGGGCCTCGCCATCCGCATCCCCGGCCAGCCGATCACGCGCGAAAAGCTTGATATCCTGCGCAAGGCCGATGCGATCTATCTCGAAGAAATCCGTAATGCCGGTCTCTATGACGCCATCTGGCAGGCCTTCGCGGTGCTGCTCCCGGTCCGTACCGTTGGCGTGATGGGCGATGGTCGCACCTATGACTATGCCTGTGCGCTGCGCGCGGTCACCTCGACCGACGGCATGACCGCCGACTTCTTCGCCTTCCCGTCGGAACTGCTTGGCCGCATCGCCAACCGGATCATCAACGAGGTCAACGGTATCAACCGCGTCACCTATGACTACACCTCGAAACCACCGGGAACGATTGAGTGGGAATAAGCTTTCCGATCATCGGAAATGACAGCGGCGCGTCCATTGGGCGCGCCGTTTTGTTTGGGGCTGTTCTAATAACCTGGCCCATCCGAGCCGCAATCCCCTGTCGAATTGCATGCATTCGATAAAACCTGCTGAACGCTGCGCTGCCAGTTAAATGTCAGGCAGGAGGATAGCGACAGGGTCGCAAATAGTGCGGCGATAAGGGCAAGGTGGCGCATGGTGGCCCCCGTTTTCTTTCGGGTGGTTTAAGCCGGTATCAGACGACGACATGATACCAGAACCCGGTCGCAATGTCGTCGCCATAGTCCTGTGGCTCACAAGCCCGCAATCAGATCTTTTTGACAAATTCGGATTTAAGCTTCATCGGGCCAAATCCGTCGATCTTGCAATCGATATTGTGGTCGCCTTCGACAAGGCGGATATTCTTGACCTTGGTGCCGACCTTAAGCGGTTGAGACGCACCCTTGACCTTCAGATCCTTGATGATCGAAACCGTATCGCCGTCAACAAGCACATTGCCATTGGCATCCTTGTATTCGGTTTGATCGCCACTTGACGCGGTTTGCTGCGACCATTCATGGGCGCATTCCGGGCAAATCAGCAATTCACCATCTTCGTAGGTATAGGGCGACTGGCATTTGGGGCAGGGGGGTAACGTGCTCACGGCAGATCCTTGGGTAAAAGCGTTAAGTCATGACCCTACCCGTTCCGGTTTGGCCGCCTATCTCGTAACGCCCGAAACCCGGCTTGTCGAGAGTTTGCGCCGACAATTACGACCCGAATAATTGCGAGACAAAGGCAAGCGTCGCAAACAGGCTGACAAAATAGGCAATGGATCGCACGCCATTGATCCCCGGAACGCGCGTGATCCCGGCAACATAGAACCCGGCATGTGCGATACGGGCGAGGGTAAAGACAACTGCGCAAGCCACAGTGACAGTGTTAGAAATGCCGATTGCATGCGCGACCAGAACGATAATCGCAAACGGCACCAGATTTTCCAGATGGTTCTGATGGGCGCGCAGGCCACGGGCAGCCAAGCCCTGCCGTTCGGGCAGATTGTCGCGATTGCCCAAAAGGCGTTTGCCGCCGACCTGCTTGCCATAGGACCAATTGTAAACCCACGGGAAAGCAAGGCAGAAAAGGGCGTTGAAAACGAGAAGGGCAAGTTCGATGGTCACGGAAACACCTTTTGGTGATGGTCTATCCAAGCCATACGCAGGAAAAAGGGCAGGCGATCAAACTTTTGCGCCGCGAGGCGTGCGTGTTTTATCAAGCTGATCGCCCGAAAGTGCTTATTCTTCTGCGGCCTTGCGAAGGGCCGGGAGCCCGACACCGGCCGTTTCAAACCCGCCATCGGCCGCGATCACCTGACCGGTAACGTAGCTCGCCTTGTCGGAGCATAAAAACGAAATCACCTCGGCGATTTCGCGTTCGTTACCGAATCGGCCAAGCGGCATGGCGTCAAGATAGGCCGATATGATTTCCGGCGAATGGACCGCCATGGCAAGCTTGGTTTTGACTGGGCCGGGGCAGACGCAGTTGGATCGCACCCCGAAATCGCCAAGCTCGATCGCCTGCTGTTTTGTCAGGTGAATGACGGCGGCCTTCGATGTGCCATAAGCGACCCGAAGGGTAGATGCCCGAAGCCCGGAAATAGAGCCGATATTGACAATCGCGCCCTTGGTCTGCTTCAGAGCAGGGATTGCCGCCTGTGAGACAAGAAAAACACCATCAAGATTGGTTTCCATGATCCGGCGCCACGCGCTGAAGTCGGTTTCACCAATTGGCAGGAAATCGGCAACCCCGGCATTATTGACGACCGCATCAATCTGTCCGAACTCGGTCAGGACCTCGTCGATCATCAGATCGACCTGTTCGGGGATTGATACGTCATATTCAAATGCCTTGGCATTTGCGATATCACGACATGATTTGCGAAGTTCCGCGCTGTCGCGATCAATCATCGCAACCTGCCAGCCCTGTTCGATAAAAAGATGTGTGGTGGCAAGTCCGATGCCGCGCGCGGCACCTGTTACGAGGGCAACCTTGTTTTCCATTCACGTCTTCCCTGATAACAGCCGTTAAACAGGCTGCTTGGTTTCTTATGAAGGACGGCCCCCTGTTAACCGGGCCCGCCATGATCACAAGAGCTTACAGGTCGTCGGCAACGAATTCCAGAAGATCACCGGGTTGGCAATCAAGTTCCCGACAAATCGCGGCAAGCGTTTCAAACCTGACCCCGCGCACCTTGCCTGATTTCAGAAGCGACAGGTTCTGTTCGGTCACCCCGATCCGGCTGGCAAGGTCCTTGGATTTCATCTTTCGCAGGGCAAGCATCACGTCTAGCCGGACAATGATCGCCATCAGACGAAGCTCCTGTTTTCGTCTTCGATACGGGTGGCTTCACCCAGTACCCATGCAATCACCAGAAGCAGCCCACCCAGAAACAGCGTGCTGGCTTCGGCATTACTCAGCCCGATCGACAGTACCCGTTCGCCTTCTGGCCGAGTTATGGTTGCCAGCACGGATGTCAGAGCGCCTGAAATCGGCTTGATCAGGGTCTGTGCCATAAGGGCCACGGAAAATGCTTTCAGATGGGCAATCGGGGCAAGCTGGAAAACATGGTTTTCGGCAAAAGACAGGAACATCTTGCGCAACCGCCAAAGCCCATAGGCCATAACAAGTGTCGGCAGCATCATCGATGCCATCACGGCATATTTCTGCCATCCGGAAAGGGCGCGCAATTCTTCGAGGCTTATGGTCATCTGGCTGGCGCTGGTATCAATCCAGCCATCCACATGCCATATCAGCGGCACGAGACAGATTTCGAAAACAACGCCGATAAGGCATACCCAGCCAAGTATGCGGCTGACGGTGCGGACATTTTTCAAGGTGTCGGACATGACGGGGCTCCATCCGGAAACAATCAGGGGATATTTTAATGACGAATAAAATTCATTAATTAAAATAAAACATGAATTTTTTATCGAAATGAGTCAACCCGGATTTTTGTCCGTAGTAGTGCTTTGACCGTCAGGTGGTCGATGCCTAGCCAAAATGCAGACAAAAAAATGCAGCCGGGGCGGTTGAAACACCCGGCTGCAGAAGGAATGGCGGGGAGGGGAGGAAAACCCGCCAGGGAAGAGAGGGAGACGAAAAAGTCTGGCTGCTTCCAGCGCGGCGTCGTTAATGCCGTTTGGAAGAGATCATCGCGTCCCACGCACCTTGCAAACGTTGTTTGGCTTCACGAAAACGCTGCAGGGATTCTTGCGGGATATCACCGCTATGATCCTTGATCTCGCTCCAGGCGGCATCCATGTCATCCCACGCCTGAACAACCTCGCTTGGCAATTGTTCAAGCCCGGCTTCGGATTCCTTGCAATGGGCTGTAAGGCCGAATTCCCAATCCTTGAATTCCTGATGGAGCTTGGCGTGCTCCGGAAGGGGACGGGCTGTCATGGGAGCCTCCTTTTGCTTTTCCAGACAATTTCAATCTGGCGCGTAATCATGTCATCGATTTGCAATGAAAAGGCGATTTTGGGGCATTCTCTATAAAGGGCATAAAACCGGCAATTTACCTGCCAGTCATATCGTTCCATGCTTTTTCAAGATTTGCGGTCGCCTTGTGGAACTGCTCTGCGGTGGCGTTGCTTGCGGCATCGCCTTCGGCCTTAAGCTTTTCCCACGCCTCATTCATCTCGTTATAGGTGCCGGTTACCTCTTTGGGCAGATTTCCGACCTGCATGTCGTTTTTCGCGCAGTAACCGGCAACATTCCGTTCCCAGCTGTCGTGGGACTGGCGCAGATTAAAAATGTCGAGTGCTGTTTGCTCTTGCATCGGTGTGTCTCCTTGTTCTGGTGGGCACTTTCGATGATGTGTCATACCTGTAACGTTCCCTGCGTGGCGGAGTTCCATGCACGCAAACATCAAGTCCCCTTGCCAAGCGATGCAGGGCGTGGAAAATAGGGGCATGTCACAAAGCAAAGCAAAATCACGTAAAGTCGAAGTCACACCGGCCCGCCCGGTCGTGGTCAGCGCCAATAATGATGGTGACGGTTGTCAGGAATGCGATACCGCCGCACGTCTTGGCCTTTCCACCGAACAGGGGGAAGCCGTAACGCGTGATGCGTCGCGCGCCACCGGTCATAACCTGTCGCTGCCCGATATCGAGGCGGCGGCAAAAATCTTTGCGCTTTTGGGGGATGCCGGGCGGTTGCAGCTTGTTCTGCGCTGCATGGAAAAACCGCAAACCGTTGGCGAACTGGCCGAGGCATCGGGCATGTCGCAGTCGCTTACCAGCCATCATCTGCGTCAGTTGCGCGATCAGCGCATTCTGGCCTCCGAGCGCAACGGGCGTCATATCTTCTATCAGATTGATGACGAACATATTTCCCGTGTTGTTCGAGATGTCTTTGCCCACGTCACACACGACTAAGCCACCCCCGCACTGATCTTTGCGGGCATTCCAGTCGCAGATCGACAATCGGGCGAATATGTTCGGCAAATGATCACCCGGCCTGCGTGGTTTTCACATTGCACTTGCGCAAAATTACCGTCATAAACGAATGGCTTGGTTTTTCCCGCTCTGCTCGGGGTTGGGAAACGAAGAGGGAATTTGGAAAGCCGTCTGTTTGACGGTCAAAGCCAAAGCCGCCCCCGCGACTGTATGCGACGAGTGCCCGCCATCATACCACTTGCGAAAGCAGGGAAGGTCGGCGACGCATGAAGACCCGCAAGCCAGGAGACCTGCCAGGCATGGACCCGAACCGACTGTCGGGTGTGACAGCAAAGGAGATTTCTATGACCACGCAGACCGCGGCATTTGCCGTTTCGAAAAAATCCGTTCTTCTGCCGATCCTTGCCTGTGCCGTTTTCGGCATGGCGATTGTCTTTGTGACCGGCCACGTTCAGGCGGACCTGCTTCATGACGCGGCACACGATGTGCGCCACGCGACCGGCTTTCCCTGCCACTAAGTCATGTTCACACGCATAGTAACCAGCGCGTTGTTCGCTGGTGCTGCAGCGGGGCTTATTGCGGCCCTGCTACAGCTGTATTTTGTGCAGCCCGTTTTGCTGCATGCGGAGCTGTATGAAACCGGTGCCCTTGTGCATTTCGGCGGTGACGCGGTTAGCGCGCATCAGGATGTCGGCGGGATTGATCCGCTGCGTGACGGGCTAAGCATCCTGTTCACCATGCTGGTCTATACCGGCTATGCACTGATCCTGATCGCGGCCATGGCCTTTGCCGAAAATCGTGGTCATGTGGTGACGGCGCGCAATGGCATCATCTGGGGCATTGCAGGGTTTGTCATCGTGCATTTCGCACCGGGCTTCACCTTGGCGCCAGAGGTGCCCGGTGTTGCTGCGGCCGATGTCTATGAACGGCAAATCTGGTGGTTTGCGACGGTGGCAACCGCGGCACTTGCGGTTTGGCTGATCGCCTTTGGCCGGAACTGGCTGGCGTGGGGGGCGGCGGTTGTTCTGCTTCTGGCGCCCCATGTTATCGGTGCGCCGGAACCCGATCAGTTCAGCGGTCCCGTGCCGACCGAACTCGGCGCGCTGTTTGCTGCGCGTGCCTTTGGTATCGGGGCGGTGGCCTGGGTGTTGACCGGGCTGTTTGCCGGGCATTTCTGGCGGCGTGAAGCCGACCGGGAAGCGTAAAACGCAATCACATTGATCAGGCGCGGTATATTCCGCGCCTGTTTTCTTTCATTGATTTGTCTGGATAAACGAAATGCCACGTTCACTTGCTCTTTTCGGGATCGGGCTTGTTTTTGGCGGCGGGATTGGCTTTCTGGTGGCGGCGGGCAATGGCATCACCCTTGATGGTCATGACCATTCCGATCCGCGCGCGCATGGGGAAAGTGCCCATGGTGATACGCATGACACGATGAATGTCAACGGTGCCCATGCCAGCCATGATGCCGTCATTTCACTGCCCGATGCCGTTGATGCGCCAAGGCTTGATGTTGCCATTGCGCCCGATCCGGTCAGTGGCTGGAACCTGCATCTCTTGGTGCAGAATTTCCGTTTTGCCCCCGAACATGCCAGCAGTCCCCATATCCCGGGCGAGGGACATGCTCATGTCTATGTTAACGGCACCAAGATCGCCCGCCTGTATGGCCCGTGGCTTCATATCGCAGACCTTCCAGCGGGCGATAATGAGGTTATCGTGACCCTTACGGCCAATGACCATAGCCAGCTTGCCGTTGGCGATAAGCCACTGCGTCAGGTCATGACTGTTTCGGTTGCGCCATAATCACAGGGCCGGGATACGGGCCTTAAGGCAAAATCGAAGACGTCCGCAGCCGCGTGCGTCTTCGATCCATCCATCCGGGGCGTTCAGATATTCCCGGCAGGTGGCAATGATATCGTCAATATCACGATGTGCCGATAATCCGGCAAAAAGATAACTTGCCCGCCCGGTTCCCTGAAGTGCAACCGATGTCGGGTCGCTGCATGATCCCATGCAGTCAACCTGCGTGATTTCAAACGTTTCGGGCAATTCCGCCTGATCAAGTGCCGTGCCTAACTGCCGCACAAAACCATCCGCATCGACAAAATCCATCTTTGGGTCCGGATCAGCATCAGGTGCTGGTTGGCAGGTTTTGCAAATGACAATACGGGGCATGCGGCGGTTGGCCTTGGTTCTTAAATCGGGTGGTCACTATGGCCGCAGTGCTGGCGTAATTCATCAACTTTTTCGGGGCGTCGGGCATTGTGTGTGATAACATTCAAATCATGGTTTGAATGTTCTTGACTCACTAATATATGAATTGTTATTTGAATGTGATGCATGAATATAAATTTGAATGTTGGCGAGGTCCAGAATGTTCGTCATCGTAAAATGGGATCAGTTCCCGGCCATTGGAAATTGTGAAAGCTGCAAGTCATCGCTGATTGCGTCGCTCAACATTGCTGTGCCTGGACAAAGCTTTGTTGCTGCCGCCGATGGCCTGCACGCGCAGTCCGAACTGAGTGGCGAGGACCAGGGCGCGGTTGATGATGTGCTGGCCCGTCATCGTGACGGCATTTCGCATCGTCATTGGGCCGTGTCGGGCATGGATTGCGGGTCCTGTGTGGCGAAAATTGAAACCGCGCTTTCCAAACGTGATGGCGTGCAATGTGTTGATGTATCAATGATGCGTGAAACGGTCACGCTGGGCCTTCGCAATGATAGTGCCGAAACGCGTTCCGATATCAGCACCATGCTGACCAAATTGGGTTATCCGGCAAAGGAAAAGGTAATTCCGGGGGCGGGGAAATCATCCGAAGCCGCTTGCTGCGCTGGCGGTTCCTGTGGTTCTGCCAATCCGGCTGCGACGGATAATGCCGCGTCGCAAGATACCGATGCCAATGACAAATCCCTGCTGCGCAAACTGGCCCCCTGGCCGGAAGCCGGGGACGAAATTGCATGGGCAGCGATCTGGCTGGTTCTGGGCGGGTTGGTCGGCTGGCTGGTTCCGGCCACCGATGCCTATGCCATGTCGGTTGCATCGATCATTGCGGCATTGCCGGTGATGAAATCGGCATTCCGTCTGGCAGTAAGCGGGGCGTTCTTTTCCATCGAACTGTTGATGAGTGTCGCGGTGCTTGGCGCGGTCGCGATTGGCGAAAGTCTTGAAGCCGGGATGGTTGTGCTGCTGTTTGCGATTGGCGAAAGCCTCGAGGGTGTCGCCGCAGGCCGTGCGCGCAGCGGTGTCAAATCGCTGATGAAACTGGCCCCGGAGACTGCGCGGCGGGTTTCACCATCTGGTGGTGGCTTTGATACGGTTGCACCCTCGGTGCTTGCGCTTGACGACATCGTTGAAGTCCGCCCCGGCGAACGCATCCCGGCGGATGGTATCCTGACTGTCGGCTCGGCTGAAATCGATAACAGCCACCTGACCGGGGAATCCGTTCCGGTTGCCTCTGAACCGGGGGGCGAGGTTTTTGCCGGTGCCATCGTCACAGATCGCCCGGTACGCCTGCGCGTGACCCGCGCTGCCGGGCAAACCATGCTGGATCGCGTGATCGATCTGGTCGAACAAAGCGAAAAGCACAAGGCACCGGTCGAGCGTTTCGTTGCCAAATTCGCCCGTATCTATACGCCAATCATCATGGCGCTTGCGGCCCTTACGGTCGTTGTTCCACCGGTTCTGTTCGGGCAAGGCTGGGAAGAATGGATCTATCGCGGGCTGGCCCTGCTTCTGATCGGCTGCCCCTGTGCCTTGGTGATCTCCACACCGGCGGCGGTGACATCGGCCCTTGCCCGTGCATCCAGGATCGGCCTGCTGGTTAAAGGCGGTGCAGCACTTGAGGCCATCGGGGCCGTACGCACCATGGCGTTTGATAAAACTGGCACGCTGACCGAAGGCAAGCCGAAGCTGACGGCAATGATGTCGGTGGGTGATATGGACGAGGACCGGTTGCTTGCCATTGCCGCCGCCCTTGAAACCGTGACCTCCCACCCGCTGGCAAAGGCGGTGGTCAATGCGGCGACGGAAAACAAACTTGATCTGCCGGAAATCACCGATGCGCGAACCATCGCCGGTGCCGGGGTCGAAGCCCGGATTGATGGCACGCTTTATCGTGTCGGGGCGGCCAAACGCCTTGATATCAAACCGGCTGCCGAAGTTGCCGACTGGCTAGCCGCACAGGAAGACGCCGGTAGCACGGCCGTTGTCGTCCTACGTGATGGCGATGTCATTGGCGCGCTTGCGTTGCGCGATATCGCACGCGCCGATGCAAAGGATGCACTTGGCAAACTGAACGCCTTGGGCATCAGCCCGCTGATGCTGACCGGCGATGCCGAACGTGTCGCCAAACGTATGGCTGGTGAACTTGGCATTGATTACCGGGCGCAGCTTCTGCCCGAAGACAAGCTGAACGTGCTGGCCGAATTGCGCAATGATCCGGCGCGAAAGGGGCCGATTGCCATGGTGGGTGACGGCATCAATGATGCCCCGGCGCTGAAATCGGCCGATGTTGGCATCGCAATTGGCGGGGGTACGGATATTGCGCTTGAGGCCGCCGATGCGGTGGCGGTCAAGGACCGGCTTTCGGATGTTGTCAATCTGGTGAAGCTGTCCCGCAGTACACGTCGCGTGATCCGCGAAAATATCGCGCTGGCGCTGGGGCTCAAGGCTGTCTTTCTGGTCACAAGCATCACTGGCCTGACCGGGCTGTGGCTTGCGGTGATGGCCGATACCGGCGCAACTGTTCTGGTGACGCTTAACAGTCTGCGGTTGCTGATTGCGCTACGCAACCGCTGATCCTCATCTCGGGGAAACTGCATCATAAACCTATAGAATATCGGCCACTATTGCATCTCGTGATAGTGGCCGATTTCTTTTTGCTACCTTCCGCGCGGCGACTCCCGATCTGCCCTGTGTGCGAGACCTTCATTTTGCGCAGAAATATGCGGAAAACGTCCTGTTTTTACAGGACGTGCAGGTCATGGCATCCACGAAAATCCGCTGACCGGAGGGGCCGGGCAACAAAATCACTACACTTCAAAAACCAAGGGAAGCTGCGGGTTTCGCAAAAGCGAATTGACATGGCTAGATTTTGGTTTCAAGTTAAATCCGTAACAACGATATTAATTCCGTTATAGCGGAAAACCGGGACTCATCAAAAACGGTTGGCTCTTTTCATCAGCGGAGACAAACATGACCTTCTTAAAGACAATCGCAGTCGCGGCTCTTATGACCGCAACTGCCGGATCGGCCATTGCACAGGAAGCCAGCAAGCTCCAGCAGGTCCTTGACCGCGGTTACCTGATTTTGGGAACCGGCTCGACCAACCCGCCATGGCACTTCATTGACTCGGATAACAAGCTCAAGGGCTTTGACGTTGATATGGGCCGCCTTGTTGCCAAGGCCCTGTTTGGTGATCCCGACAAGATTGAATATGTCCAGCAGTCCGGCGATGCCCGCATTCCGAATCTTGTGACCGACAAGGTCGATCTGGCCTGCCAGTTCATGACGGTGACCGCCGAACGCGCCCAGCAGATCGAATTCACGATCCCCTATTACCGTGAAGGCGTTGGTCTGTTGCAGATGGAAGGTGGCGACTACGCCGATTACGAGGCGCTCAAAGCTGCCGGATCGGATGTTACCGTTGCCGTTCTTCAGAACGTCTACGCCGAAGAAATGGTTCACGCCGCCCTGCCAGAGGCAGAAGTTGACCAGTATGACAGTGTGGATCTGATGTATCAGGCACTTAATTCCGGGCGTGCCGATGCCGCCGCAACCGATCAGTCGGCACTGCGCTGGTTCATGGTCAAAAACCCGGGCCGTTATCATGACGCCGGATATGGCTGGAACCCGCAAAGCTATTCCTGTGGTGTGAAGCCGGGCGATCAGCGTTGGCTGAACTTTGTAAACACGGTTCTGCACGAAGGCATGACCGGTGTTGAATTCCCGTTCTACGCCGACAGTTTCAAAACCTGGTTTGGTACCGAACTGTCGGTGCCGCAGATCGGCTTCCCCGTCGAATACAAATAACCCAGCAGCATCCGGGAAGAACCGCTTTGAACTACGATTTCAATTTCAGCGTCATCTGGCGCAATTGGGAACTGCTGGCGCAGGGGCTTGGCCTTGGCTTGTTCCTTGCCCTTGTTTCGATTGCAATCGGTTGCGGGATCGGACTTCTGGCGGCTTTCGGGATGCTGTCCCGTCATCGGGTTTTGCGCTGGATCGCAGTGGCTTATGTCTCTGCGATCCGCAATACCCCGATCCTTGTCCTGATCCTGTTTTGCTATTTCGCATTGCCCCAGCTTGGCATTGCGCTTGATAAAATACCGTCCTTCATTTTCACGCTGTCGATTTATGCCGGTGCCTATCTGGCCGAAGTTTTCCGTTCGGGCCTTGTGGCATTGCCAAAGGGCCTGCGCGAAGCCGGGCTTGCCATCGGTCTGACGGAACTGAAAATCAAAATCCACATCATCATTCCGGTGATGTTGCGCAATGTGTTGCCGTCGCTATCGAACAACTTCATTTCGCTGTTCAAGGACACGTCGCTCGCGGCCGCCATCGCGGTGCCCGAACTGACGTTTTATGCGCGCAAGATCAATGTCGAAAGTTTCCGCGTGATTGAAACATGGATGGTTGCGTCACTGATTTACGTGGTGGCCTGCTATGTCATCGCGTGGTTCCTGCGCCAGCTTGAACAACGACTTGCGGTTCCGCGCTGAAAGGCTTTCACATGAATTTTTCTCTTTTCCTGACAGAATTGTGGAACGCCCGGATGAACCTGTTGGCCGGGCTTGGCGATACGGTTCTCATTTCCGTCGCGTCCGTGCTGCTTGGAACGTTCCTTGGCGTTTTCGTCGGTCTGGCGATGACATATGGCAACAAGCCGACCCGGTTCGGGGTGCGCGTCTATATCGACTTCCTGCGCGGAACTCCGGTCTTCGTTCTGATTCTTGCCTGTTTTTATATTCTTTCTGTTGTTGGCCTGGATCTCAGTGCGTTTCAGGCTGGTGTGCTTGCGCTGACGATGTTCTGTTCGTCGCATGTTGGTGAAATTGTCCGTGGTGCGCTAAAGGCGATCCCGGCCGGGCAGACCGAAGCCGCCAAATCAATCGGGCTGACTTTCGGGCAGACCTTTGCCTATGTCCTGCTGCCCCAGGCCCTGCGTCAGATATTGCCAACCTGGGTCAATACCGCGACCGAAATCGTCAAGGCATCGACGCTGCTGTCGATCATCGGTGTGGTTGAATTGCTGCTGGCAACCCAGCAGGTCATTTCGCGGACCTATCTCAGCCTCGAATTCTATCTGTTCGTGGGTTTCGTCTATTTCATTCTGAACTTCCTGATCGAACAGGCCGGCCGTGCTGTCGAACGCCGCATCTCGATCCCATAATGAGGCAGCCATGTCCCCCATTCTGACAATTACCGACCTTCACAAAAGCTTTGGTGATCTCGAAGTCCTCAAGGGCATCGATATGACCATGCAAAAGGGTGATGTCGTCTCGCTGATCGGATCATCGGGTTCGGGCAAGACAACCCTGTTGCGCTGCGTGAACCTGCTTGAAGATTTCGAACGCGGTTCCATCGAACTGGACGGCGAAGCCATCGGCTACAGACACGAAGGTGGTGAGCGTCGCCGTCTTTCCGAACGTCATATTGCGCGTCAACGCGCCATGACCGGCATGGCGTTTCAGCAGTTCAACCTGTTCCCGCATATGACCGCCATTCGCAATGTCATGCTGGGTCTGACCAAGACCAAGAAAATGGCAAAGGACGAAGCCTATGCCATTGCCGAAAAATGGCTTGAACGGGTTGGCATGATTGAACGGCGCGATCATTTCCCCGGTCAGTTGTCTGGCGGACAGCAGCAGCGTGTTGCGATTGCGCGCGCGATTGCCATGAACCCGCGCATCATGCTGTTTGACGAAGTGACATTCGCCCTTGATCCGGAACTGGTCAAGGAAGTTCTGGCCGTTGTCCGCGATCTTGCCGATGACGGCATGACCATGCTGCTTGTCACCCATGAAATGCGCTTTGCCCGCGATGTTTCAAGCAAGGTCGTGTTCATGCATCACGGCCGTATCCACGAAGAAGGTCCCCCCGAACAGATTTTCGGCGCACCGGAAACAGACCGGTTGCGGGGCTTTCTTGCAAATTCTGAAATGTGATTGAATACCAGGAGATATTGAATGACCATCAAAAGACACGGTGTCGGTGAAGCAAAAGGAAACGGTCAGAAGGCACTGCCTTTTGCAAAGGCCACGGAAGCCGATGGATGGCTTTACGTGTCCGGACAAACGCCGATGCGTGATGGCGAAGTTGTTGGAAACGGGATTGTCGAGCAGTCCCGCATTGCTATCGAAAACATGCTGAAAATCGTCGAGGATGCCGGGTATGGTGCAAGCGATATCATGCGCATAGGCGTCTGGCTTGATGATGCGCGCGATTTCTGGAGCTTCAACGGCGTCTTTCAGGAATATTTCGGCGATCATCCGCCTGCGCGCGCTTGCGTTCAGTCTTCAATGGTGGTGGATTGCAAGGTCGAGGTCGACTGCATTGCCTTTCGCAAGGCATAAGAACCTCTATCCAAAGAACTGATCGCCAGCGAAGAGGGGACTTATGAAAGAAGGGCAAATACGGAAACGGGCGCGCGGCATTGATCGGGCGTTTGATATTCTTGATCATTTGCGCTCTGTCAAAGTCTCGCAACGGCCTGCCGAGATCGCCCAGGCGCTCGGCGCGCCGACCTCTACGATCTATGATCTGATCAGCGTTCTGCTGGAACATGGCATGCTCGAGGTCACCGATGCCAACGGATCGGTGTTCCTTGGGCGTCGTGTCTATTTCCTTGGGCTGGCCTATCGCGAATATTTCGATCTGACCCGCGAAGCCGGTGTCGTGCTGGATGAAATCACCGCCACGACCAAGGAAACATCGCAGTTCTGCATGCTGGACGGCAATAAATACACCGTCGCCCTTCAACGCGAAGGCAGCCGTCCGTTCCGCATCAGTGCAAATGTTGGCGAACGCACCCCGATCCCGTGGACGGCATCGGGTCGGCTGTTGCTGGGCCATTTTTCCGATGATGAAATCCGCGATCTGATTCCGGCAAACGATTTTGTTCTGCCCGATGGCAGCCATACCGATTTTGATGCCTATATCGCCGAAATCCGGCAGGCGGCAAAAGACGGATTCTTTTCCTTTGATAGCATCGTTGACACCTTCACCCATTGCTTCGCCGCCCCGATCCGCGATCAGAACGGCGTCTGTGTTGCAACGGTATGTATTGTCGCGCCAAAGGATGATGCCCGCAAAAACTATGCGCAGTATCGCGACGCACTGAAATCCGCTGGCGATAAACTATCCCACAGCGTCTGATTACTTATCCGTCCGCACACAATATCTTTGCGTGGAAGAATGCCGGTTTCTTTGTGCTGAAAAGAGAAAGCGGCGGTTATCGTTTCCCGCATCGATAACCACCGCTGTTCCACCTTGAGAGGCCTGCGGGGAGAGAGACCCGCAGGTGAGAGACAAGCCTTTTGGGGACAAGTGCGAATGGGTTGCATTCGCGGGCTGTGTCGAGAGCCGTTATAGGTCAGGAAAAATCACTGCGCAAGTGAAAATCGTTCGCATTTGCATAAAATTTTTGGTTGAGAGTTTGACGGTGTTTATATCCCGACTGAAACGGTTGGTTAATGCCGCGGTTTCCCGCGGATTTCAGGCCGAAAATGCCAAAAAGGCCGCACGATCTGTACGGCCTTTCAGGTCGGGTTAAACGACGATATTTAGATGGAAATGCGCCGCAGATGATTGTCCCAATGAAGCGATTTAAGCGAATCGTCGGGTAATTCGACGCGTTTTCGGCGAATCGCATCCATACGCCATCCGGTACCAAGGCCGCTGGTGCCAACGAACTGACCCGCAACATCTGTCGCGGCAAGCCCACAGCCATCCGGGGCGGCGATATGGGTCAGGAAGCCCGATGTTTTGACATCCCAGAATGTGATCAATCCGCCGCGTGGGCAGGAAATGCCAAATACCTGTCCCGATGCGTCAAAGCGCACCGATCCGCAATATTGCCGCATGCGCAGCTGGACATTGTCCGGGGCCTCGATCGGGCGGATTTCGCTACCCGGATGCCACAACCCGACCAGCGGCACCTGATCGGTCAGTTCCCCCTGATACTGGAAGCCCGCCGCAATTGTCCCATTGGATGCGACATCAAGATGGCGGATGGATAATTGATGCCAGTCGGCTTTAAGTGCCGCCTGATGGATCAGCGTGCCGGTATGCCGATCAATGATCGACAGGTTCGGTTCCATACTGTCGATATTAAGGGCTGTGCGTCCGTCAAAGTCCGGATGGGTGTGCAAGCCACCATTGGCGATCACAAGGCTTTCACCGTCCGGCATCAGGTGCAATTCGTGCGGGCCGGTGCCAAAACTGTCAAATTCGGCAATGCGGCGATACCCGTCTTCTGCATCCCAGACGGAAACAACCCCGCGGGCATGGTTGAAATCATTCTCGGTGATATAAAGGAACCGGCCATCATTGGAATAAACCGCGTGGCCATAAAACCGGCGGTCTTCCGGGCAATGCAGTTTGGCGCGGACCTCGCCGCTATGGCGATCAAGGATCAGGCCATAAAGACCCGGCCTGCGTTCAACCGCCGCCACATCGACATGGCCGGGACGCAGGCCAAGGTCGTGACCCCGGCCGGGCAGGGCCTGTTCAAAAAGGATTTTGCCGTTGGCGTTGAACGCGCTGACGTAAAAGTCATCATGATCCCCGGCACTGGCGGAAATATAATGTGCCCGGTCTTCCATCGCGGGGGCGCTTGCCGCACACCCAATGCCAACCGGCAACAGGGTAAAGGCCCCGCCAACACCCATGAGTTTCAAAAAATCGCGTCGTTGATGGTTCACTTTTTGAACTCCTGTTCGCCTAGTCGCCATCAAGCGCGTTAAAACCGCCGCCCAATTGCGTCGTACCGCCAACGTCGCCCTCAACCAGCGTATTCACAAAACTGACCTGATCGGCGAAATCTGATAGTTTCTGATAGCCATCGGGCTGATCAAGCAACTCGACAATCGAGGCAGGCAACTGATCAAGTCCGTCTGACATGGTCTGCCAGTTCAGCCGGAAGGATCGGTCCAGAAGGCTGCTATCAATCAGGGCCGAAAGGCCTTTGCCTTCTTCGCCGGTATCGCCCCACTTGCCGTCATAAATCGCAAACAGCCCGGTCAGGTTATGGGCAATGTTGCGCAGGGATCGTTCGGAAGTCGGGCTTTCGGCGCGGCTGGCTTTGCCATCCTTCGGTCCGTCGCCAAGCGGTCGGCCAAGTTTCTGACTGACAATGATCAGAAGTCCTTCGTGAAGCGCACGATAAAGGTCGGTCGCGGCAAATTTGGCATCCGGGTAATCCATACTATCAGGGCCGGCTTTGATCATGCCTTGGGCAAATGCCGGCCATTCATCGACCAGTTCACCGGTCATGCGTGCCAGATTGGCGCCGACGGCCCCGCCATACCCACACAGGAATACGCCATCCTCGTCATCACCCAGAAGCTTGGGCGATAGCTTGTCGTCAAAAAGAACCTGTTCAAGTGCCGGGAAACCTTGCAGGGCGGCACTGGTATCAGCGATTTTTTCCCGGTCGGTATAAATCGCTGGCTTGTCAAACATCAGTTTGCGGAACTGCCTTGTCGCCGTACCATGTTTGTCCGGCCAGTATTCGATATGCTGATCACGGCCATTGGCAATCAGCGGTCCCATGCGCCAAGGCTGCACTTCCTGCCAGATATCCATGGCCGCATGGAAATCTTCGCGTACTTCGTCAAGGCCATCCTGATCGGGCTCGGCACAGAAATCATCCATTTCATCGGACAGGTTTGTTGTGGCGTCATGCAGCGCATCAAGCTTGGGCGGCATGACCTCACCCAGAAGATGTTCAAGCACCGGGCGGTAATTTTCATCGGGGATATCGGCGCGCGCGCCGGGCGGTGCCAGCCCCACCGTCAGCAAGGCAGATGCCCCCAAAAGGGCGGCTTTGCGAGTGCGAAACAGGAAAGGCATGATATCCCCCGAACAGTAAGGCTTATAAAATAACGCTTATAAAGAATTCAAAAACGCGATCAACTTGCTGCGATCCGATGATGGCAAGAATGTGACGGCGTCACGCGCGGGTTTTGCCTCTCCCCCGTGCCACAATATGGCTTCCAGAATGTTGCGCGCCCGCCCGTCATGCAGGTATCCGGCACGTGGATCAATTTCCTTCGCGCGGCCCAATCCCCAAAGGGGCGGGGTGCGCCATTCCGTTCCGCTGGCCTCGGCTTCAGGCCGGTTGTCGGCAAGCCCGGCACCCATATCGTGCAATAACAGGTCGCTATACGGCCAGATCACCTGCCCGGATTGCTCCGCCAGATCAGTCTGTTCGGGCAATTGATAGCTTGGCGTGTGGCAGGCTCCGCAACCGATTGAATTGAAAATCTCACGCCCTGCGATCACCTCCGGATCGGATACGTTTTGTCGCATCGGCGGGGCTATGTTACGGGTGTAATAAAGTACAAGGTCGGTGATCTGCCCGTGCGCTTCCAGATTGTCAAATTCCGCATCATTACCATCCGGCGCACCACGGCACAGTGTCTGGGCTTCGGTGCAGTCGCCGTATCCGTTGGGATATAGTGGGGTTGAAAGCCCGATATCGAACTGAAACGCATTCTGGTTCTGCTGATCAAGGTTTGGCATTCCGGCCTTCCAGCCAAACCGCCCGATGGCGACCTCGTCCTTTGCAATATCCCAAACCCGGTTAACCCGGCCCGATATGCCATCGCCGTCATGATCTTCCGGATCCGCGCTCGCAAGCAGTACTTCATCGGGAATGGCTTCCAGAAGCCCAAGCCCGATCATCGGCGGTGCAATGCGCGGCGATATCATCACATCGTCGTGCAATGGCCCATAAGCCAGATCGCGCATGCCATAGGTCGGATGGCGCAATTCGACTCTGGTGCCATCGGCTAGTTCGACGGTTTGCATGTCATAACTGACGGTGACCTTGCCTTCGGCTTGAACGG
Organism: Thalassospira permensis NBRC 106175; assembly: GCF_000714555.1. NCBI lineage: Bacteria > Pseudomonadati > Pseudomonadota > Alphaproteobacteria > Rhodospirillales > Thalassospiraceae > Thalassospira > Thalassospira permensis. The sequence continues at coordinate 84,347 of NZ_AUNC01000067.1, forward strand.
TCGGGATCGAAAAATCCTGAAACTGGCCGCCATAAACCGGATCGGGCAGGGTGGATGCATGGCCTGACGCCAGTAATTCCCGATCCGCATCATTTTGCGGCGGGATCGACAGGCGCAACAACATCGACGTCGCCCCGGCAGACGGATCATCTTCATCAACCGGATGGCCGCGGCCATTTCTGATATGGCACCCGTTGCAGGCTCGTGAATTAAACAGCGGCCCCAAACCGTCTGCTGCCTTGGTGCGCGTTGGGGCGGTTACCCAAAGCCTTTGAAAAAGGGCCTCGCCAAGCTTGAAATCAAGCCGCTTTTCAAAGGTCATATTGGCCGAATGATGGGTGAATGCCATTCGTCCGGTTTTCTTTTGCCAGGTGGTCGCCCCGCCCGGCAGGGCATCGGCGGGTATGGTTTCATCGGCAAACGCCGGTGTCATTGCCCCAAAAACAAGGGCGGTCGCGATCATGAAACGGGAAAGGCGCATGGCGGGAAACTGCATGGAATTCTTCTAATCGTAAAAGCGAAACGGCGGGAGAAAAATTCCCCCGCCGTCGGACTCATTTGGGGCATGACCCCGAATGCGGATCGTATCTAATCAATTGATCGAGGACGGATTGTCAAGGCTGTCCGACCCTTCGAACTCGATCCCGTCAACGCCAATCGCGGCAACGATCTGTTCGATCGATTTGGTCTGATCAACAAGCGCATCGACAAAGGTCTGAACAACGGCATTGCCGTCTTCATTGTCCATTGCGATCAGCTGGTCGAAATGCTCGCCTGCCTGTGCGCGGCTGACCATGGCCTTACCGGCCAGAACCGATGCTGCCAGTTTGGCACGCAGTTCGGTATCGAGGCCTTCATCCTTGGCGGCAACCATATCCGAAAGCGATGCGCCTTCGACGACCGACCCGTCAACACGGGTATAACGGCCAAGATAAACGTTCTGGATGCCCAACGCGTCATAGTAGTGCGAGTTGTGGGTGTTGTCCGAGAAGCAGTCATGCTCTTCTTCCGGATCATGCAGCAACAGGCCAAGCTTGGTGCGCTCGCCCGCGAGTTCGCCATAAGACAGCGAGCCCATGCCGGTCACGATTGCGGTCAGGCCCGGAACGCCGTCACCTTCAAGAACGGTCGCACGTGCTTCGCCACCATCCGCCCACTGTGCGGTCATCCATTCAAGGTCCGAAACCATAAGGTCGGTTGCGGCCTGAAGATACGTACCGCGACGGTCGCAATTGCCATTGGTGCAGGCATCGCCCTTGGCATAGTCGGTCCATGCGCGTGCACCGGCACCGGCTTCGGTCCCGTTCAGATCCTGACCCCACAGAAGGAATTCAATGGCGTGGTAGCCGGTTGCAACGTTGCTTTCAACGTCGTCAATCTCATGCAGGCTTTCGATCAGTGCGGCATCGATGGTTGATGCATCGATGGTTTCACCGGAAATGCTCAGGCTCGGATTGGCAACGACATTGGCGGTATAAGCCGGGTTTTCTTCGTTTTCTTCGCCGTAAAGGTCGGTTTCGACATAGTCGATCAGACCTTCGTCAAGCGGCCATGCGTTAACCTTGCCTTCCCAGTCATCAACGATCGCATTGCCGAAACGGTAAACTTCGGTCTGCTGATACGGCACGCGTGAGGCCAGCCATGCGGATTTCGCAGCATCAAAAGTCGCCTGCGACGGATTGGACACCAGCGCATCAATAGCGGTCTGGAGCTGTTTTGCGGTGATGAGCGAATCTTCGTAACCGGCATGTGCAATATCGGCATAGGTGGTCAGGACGTCTTTTGCGTCCGGCGCGGCATAGGCCTGTGCACCAAGGGTGGTTGCCAGTGCAGCCATCCCGAGAATTTTAACGAATTTCATAGGAGTTCCCATCTGTCCCTGAAGGTGAGCCAAGGGCATAGCCCGTGATACTTCGGGGTAATTGTTACTGCTTGTGATAATGATTTGCAAACTCGAAATATCTCAATAAGCAGATTTTCCACATTTTTTGCTGTGATAAACGGAATTTGACCTGCACTTTTGCCAAGATCGGAGCATCATCAAACAAATGCATGATGCGACCGCCAACAAGCAGAAAGAGGGGACCTGCGTATGAGCGATGATACAGAACCGCAAAAAACCGTCCGGCTTTGGGATTTTCCCGTCCGTCTGTCCCATTGGGCATTGGTGATCGCGATTGCGACATCCTGGTGGTCCAATCAGGAAGTCATGATTGATATCCATGCCCTTGCCGGATACAGCGTATTAGCACTGGTGCTGTTTCGTATTATCTGGGGATTTGTCGGCAGTTCCAACGCACGGTTTTCCAGTTTCCTTGCCGGTCCAGACAAGGTGATCGGCTATATGCGCAAATTGTCAAACGGCTCGGTCCGCGACCTGACTTATCCAGGGCACAATCCGGCGGGCGGCTGGATGGTTATTGTGCTGATCCTGCTCGTGGCGATACAGGCGATAAGCGGCCTTTTTGCCAGCGAGGATACCTTCCTCTTCTTTGATGGTCCGCTGGTTGCCTATGTCAGTTCCGATGTCGCCAGCACGATGAATTTCATTCACCACACCAACATCAATCTGATTTATGGCGCAGTGGCGCTGCATGTTCTGGCCGCGATTTTCTATCTGATGATCAAACGCGAAAACCTGATCGGGGCCATGATCACCGGCGTACGCAAAGTCCCCGAAAGCATCGCGGCCGGCTTTCTGCAAATCCGCTTTGCGTCTCCGGTCCTCGGGATTGCGATTCTCGTGGTTTGTGGTCTGGTGGTGTGGGGAATGGTTATCATTGCCAGAGGCGGGTGAAATATTTTATCATATCATCATACTAAATCGGAAAACGTGTTGCATTGCGGTAAGTTACTGAGTTGACCGTCATAATTCGGCGGACATTAAAACCGAAAAATGAGATATATACCGAAATTTATGTATCAGTATTTTTGATATAAAACAAATTACTTGATCTATAAATTTCGTGTTCCTAGGCTGACCTCATCAAAGAACAAAAGACAGGTGAGGAAACAGTCATGCGGGCACGCGCAACCATTCACAGGGACTTCAAAATCGCGACTGTCGACAGGCGGGTTTATGGCTCGTTTCTCGAACATATGGGCCGTGCGGTTTATACCGGTATTTATGAACCCGGCCACGAAACCGCCGACAAAAACGGATTCCGGCAGGATACGCTGGAACTGGTTCGCGGGCTTGATGTGCCGATTGTACGCTATCCGGGGGGCAATTTCGTTTCGGCCTATAACTGGGAAGATGGTATCGGTCCGCGCGATCACCGCCCTACACGTCTTGATCTGGCATGGCGGACCCGCGAAACAAACCAGATGGGGGTCAACGAATTCGCTGATTGGGCAAAGCTTGCCAATACAGAAATGATGCTGGCGATGAACCTTGGTTCACGCGGGTTGGAAGATGCACGCAACTTCCTTGAATATTGCAACCATCCCGGAGGAACTTATTGGTCGGACCTGCGCAAGTCCCATGGCTATGCCGATCCGCATGATGTGCGTATCTGGTGCCTTGGCAATGAAATGGATGGTCCTTGGCAGGTCGGTCACAAGACCGCACGGGACTATGGACATCTTGCCAACGAGGTTTCCAAGGCCTTCAAATATTTTGATCAGTCACTTGAAACTGTGGTTTGCGGGTCGTCGAACGACAAGATGAAAACCTATCCCGACTGGGAAGCCACGGTGCTTGAAGAAAGCTATGACAGTGTTGATTACATCTCGCTGCACAAATATTTCGGCAACGAGGAAAAGGACACGCTGAACTATTTCGGCCGTGCCGAAGAACTGGACCGCTATATCGTTACCATCGGCGGCGTGATTGATTACATCAAGGCCAAGAAGCGTTCCAAAAAGGATGTCAAAATCTGTTTTGATGAATGGAATGTCTGGTATCACGACCGTAAAACCGATGATCAGCGGATCAAGGAATGGGACTGGCCGGTCGCACCGGCCTTGCTTGAAGAAGTCTATAATTTCGAAGACGCACTTCTGATTGCCAGCCTGCTGAACGTATTCATCCGTCGTTCTGACCGCGTCAAGATCGCCTGCATGGCGCAGCTTGTGAACGTCATTGCCCCGATCCTGACGCGTGAAGGCGGACCAGCTTGGGCTCAGACAATTTATTATCCCCTGCAGTTCGCATCAAAGCACGGGCGGGGCACGGCGCTGAATGTAAGTGTGGATGTGCCGCGCTACGATTGTGATGTATCGCAGGACGTGCCTTATCTCGATGCGTCGGCTGTGCAGGCCGAAGACGGTAAGTCTGTTGCGATATTCCTGATCAATCGCCACCTCGACAGCGACCTTGGTCTTGATCTGTCCCTTGAAGGATTTGGCGAAACGAGTGTGATCGAACATGTCGAGCTGTCCGGTCACAAGCTCGAAGACCGCAATTCGATTGACGCACCGGATACCGTAACTCCGAAAAAGGGCAGCGGTATCGGACTTGAGGATGGCAAGCTCGCCGGAATGCTCAAGCCGCTGTCCTATCACATGATCCGAATTTCTCTTGATGCATCGGCCTGATGGTTACGGGCTGGCCGGAAGCACCGGCCAGCCCGTCGTCATATCGGGTTCAGACTTGGGAGGATTACGGAAATGTCCGGTGTTACGCTGAGCAATATCAAAAAGGCCTTCGGGCCGGTCGAAGTTATCCATGATGTGAATATCTCGATCGAACAGGGCGAGTTCGTCGTCTTTGTCGGTCCGTCGGGCTGTGGGAAATCCACGCTGCTTCGAATGATTGCCGGGTTGGAGGAAACGACAAGCGGCGTCATTGATATCGAAGGGCAGGATGTCACCCATCAGGAAGCTGCCAGGCGCGGCGTATCAATGGTGTTTCAATCCTATGCGCTTTATCCGCACCTAACGGTTTTCGACAATATGGCCTTCAGCCTGCAAATTGCCCGTCGTCCAAAGGATGAAATCCGGGCAAAGGTCGGAGAAGCAGCACGCATTCTGCAACTTGATCAGCATCTGGATCGCAAACCATCGCAGCTTTCCGGCGGACAGCGTCAGCGCGTTGCCATCGGACGTGCCATTGTGCGTCAGCCAAAGGTCTTTTTGTTTGACGAACCTTTATCCAACCTTGATGCCGAACTACGCGTTCAGATGCGCATGGAAATCGCCCGTCTACACAATCAGATCGGGGCGACAATGATTTATGTCACCCACGATCAGGTCGAAGCCATGACGCTTGCCGACAAGATCGTGGTCCTGAAATCGGGTGTCGTGCAGCAGATCGGATCGCCTCTTGATCTTTACGATAATCCCGATAACCAGTTCGTCGCCGGTTTCATTGGTTCGCCGAAAATGAACTTCCTGACCGGCACTGTCGCCAAATCAAATAGTGGCACATCGGACACTGTGGATATCCGATTGGATGAACCCCCAAACAGTATCGTTTCGCTGCCCCTTTCCGGACCAGTGCCAAAAGTCGGGACTACCGTCACACTGGGCATCCGTCCGGAAAATATCGAAACCGGTGACGTGACAGACGTGGACGGGCACGCCGCGGAACTAACGCTTAAAACCGAATTTACCGAAGAACTCGGTGGGGTCAGCTACGTCCACAGCCTGACCGAAAGTGGCGCGCGCGTCACAATCGAACGCCGGTCGGATCGCAATCATATCGCACAGGATCACATATCGGCGCGTTTGCCGACACGTCACCTGTTTCTGTTCGATGCCGACGGTGCGCGCCTGCGGTAACGCCGCAGCCCACCGGACTACAGTCGCCCGAAACGGGATGCAATCATAACAAGAAACCTGTCAGGGCATTTCAGGCCGGGTCTCATCACCCGGCGAACGAGGAGGAAACGTCGTGAAACATTTCATCAAGGCCGGTCTTTCGGCCGCTATCCTGATAGGCGGTTCTGCCGTCGCCAGCGCCCAGACCCAGATTACCTGGTGGGATTTCCTTGAAGGCGGCGATGGCGTGCGTATGAAGGCACTGATCAAGGAATTCAACGAAACCCATCCGGATATCAATATCAGTTCAACCACACTGGAATGGGGCGTTCCATTCTATACCAAGGTTCAAACCGCAACGGCGGTCGGTCAGCAACCCGATATCATGACCTATCACCTGTCGCGTTTCCCGCTTGCCGTGCCGCAGGGGCAGTTGCGCCCGATCAGTGATGATGAGCTGGCAGAGGCCGGGCTGTCGCCCGATGATTATTTCCCTTCAAGCTTCAACGCGGCCAAGGTTGGTGATCAGCTTTATGGCCTGCCGTTCGATATCCATTCCATTGTTCTTTATTACAACAAGGATGCGCTTGATAAGGCCGGCCTGCTTGGTGAAGACGGCAAACCAAAAGGGCTGGACGGGCTTGAAAACTTCAACGCAGCCCTTGCCAAACTTGAAGAATCCGGGGTCGAGGTTCCGCTGTCTCTGCATACGGATGAAGGCGGATCAATGTGGCGTGTATTCTATACGCTGCTTGCCCAGCAAGGCGCGCCATTTATCGAAGATGGCGAAATCCTCCCCGGCGATGCGGGGCTAAAGGCGCTGAATGCTATGACCAATTGGGTGGCATCGGGTTATTCGCCAGAGCTGATTTCCTACGAGGCATCCATCGCGCTGTTCACATCGGGTCGTGCCGCCATGCATATCAATGGTGTATGGGAAGTCCCGACAATGAAGGATCTGGCCAAGAACGGCGATCTTGGTTTCGAATGGGGTGCCATTCAGATCCCCGTTCTGATGGATCAAAAAGCGACATGGGCAGATTCTCATGCCTTTGCCATCCCGCACAGCGAAGCCAATCCGATGTCGGCTGAGAAGGTCAAGACCGTCCTGCAGATCATCGCTTGGATGAACGAACACAGCCTGTCGTGGGCTGATGCCGGGCATATACCGGCTTTCAAGGCGGTTGCCGAAAGCGACGAGTTCAAGAAAATGGAACCGAATGCGACCTATTCCGCACTTGCTGAAACCGCTGTTTTCGATCCTGAAATCTCGATTGCCGGTGTCGCCGGGCCGATTTACGAAGCCACGCAGAATTTCATTGTTCCTGCACTCAACGGGCAGCTCGACCCCGAAGATGCGCTGGACATGGTGCGTGACGAACTCCAGGGCCTGGAACTTAACTGATCATCGGTGACGGTGGTGGCTGGCATTCCTCCCTTTGCCAGCCATCGCTGCAGGTGATCCCTTGCGTGACTTTCATGGCTATGGGGCGGCATCAATGCGATTGAAATCCCGAAACAGAACAGTAACGGCCCTGCTGCTGATTGCGCCATTTGTGATCTGCTATCTCGTGGTCTTTGCCTATCCGGTTTACAAAATGTTCGCGATGAGCTTTACCAACGCGCCCTTGATCGGTGAAGGTGAATGGATCGGGCTCGACAATTATATCCGGATGTTCGAACACAAGCTGTTCTACACCTCGGTCTATAATACGCTTTATTTCGTGTTGCTGACAGTGGTGCCCAATACCCTGATCGGGCTTGGCATCGCAATGATGGTCGTCCGGCTTAAAGGCTGGATACAGGCTGGCATTCTGGTGCTGTTTTTCATGCCCTATATCCTGCCGGTGACAGTCGTGACACAAATCTGGCAGTGGGTTCTTGATCAGCAGTTCGGGGTCGCTCAGCCCCTGATAGAAGCCGTTATTGGCCGCCGTATCAGTGTATTCCGTGATCCGGTATGGGCAATGCCGATGGTGGCACTCGTAACCATATGGTGGACCAACGGGTTCAATGTGTTGCTGTTCATTTCAGCCCTGCGCAATATTCCCGACGATTACTACGAAGCCGCATCGCTTGATGGTGCCAGCCGCTTGCAGCAGTTCCGTCGTATCACGTGGCCTTTGCTGTGGCCGGTAACTGCGCTGGTTCTGACCCTGCAACTGATCCTGCAGCTCAAGATTTTTGATCAGATTTACCTGATGACACAAGGCGGGCCGTTCAATTCGACCTATGTGTTGTTGCAACTTGTCTATCGCGAGGCGTTCGGGCGCAATCAGGGCGGTTACGCCTCGGCGGTTGCGGTGGCGTTGTTTGTCATCATCGTGGCGGTTTCGGTCCTGCAATATCAGTTGCTTAAAGCGCGGGGGAAATAATGATGGGACGCATTTCGCCAAGCAACATCCTGCTTCTGATCTTTACCCTGATCGCTGCCTGTGCATGGGCATTCCCGCTTTACTGGGCGATTGTCACATCGCTGAAGCCGGAACCGGAAGTCGTTGGCAGTCTATCGTTCTGGCCACAGACATTCGATATTTCTTCCTATGCCTTTGCGTTATTCGATACCAATCTTGTGCGCTGGTACATCAATTCCATCGGGACGTCGGTCCTGATTACAGGCATAGTCCTCATGATAAGCATGATGTGTGGTTATGCCCTGTCACAACTGGTCTTTCCCGGCCGTCGGGTGCTTTTTCTGGTGGTGCTGGCAAGCTTTATGGTGCCATCACAGGCACTGGTGGTCTCGCAATTCGTGCTGATGCATAAATTCGGCATGGTTAATACATGGGGTGGGATCATCCTGCCGCAGGTGATCATTCCGGTGGTTGTGATTGTTTATAAGCAGTTTTTTGATTCTGTGCCCCGTGAACTGCGCGAGGCTGCCAAACTTGATGGTTGCGGCGAATTCCAGATTCTGTTCAAGCTGTATCTGCCGTTGAATTGGGGGATTACAGCAGCACTTTCGATCATCACCTTTATCATGTCCTGGAATAACTTCCTGTGGCCGTTTCTTGTTACCACTTCGGAAGAAATGATGACGGTTACTGTCGGTATTACGCAGGTCGGTGATTCGTTCGGCGTCCAGTATGCGCGTGATATGGCGGTTGCCGTGATGGCAGCGATGCCAGTGGCTGTTGCATATCTGGTTTTCCAGCGCCGCGTGACGCAGGCGATCATGTTGTCATCGGGGATCAAGGGATAAGTTGGCCGTCGCCATTCCTGGCTATATGTACAGTCCGCATATGCATTGGCCGATGGATCGAAAAAGCTGAAGGGAACAATAAAAAGTCATGCAGACAAAATTACTGACAGTCGATCCGGTAAAAGACGCCGACATTGTTCAGGGCCTGGCATCGAAAACCAGGATTGATATCCTGTATCTTCTGCGCAAACACGGCCCGCAAAATGTCAATGAAATCGCCGATATGATGGGATTGCCGCAATCGACTGTTGCAACCAATATCAAGACGCTTGAAAAGGCCGGATTGGTTGAAACCCAGACCATGAAGGCCAAGAAGGGCAATCAGAAAGTCTGTTCGGCAGCTTACAGTGAAATCTATATCCGCTTTGATGCGGATAAAACCAGCTCGGACGATGATCGGGTTGTCGTGAGTATGCCAATTGGCCTGTTCACCGAATTTGATGTGGGGCCACCTTGTGGGATGTGTTCGATTGAACGGATTATTGGTGTGCTTGATGTGCCCAATGTGTTTCTGGACCCGCAACGGATGCAGGCGGCCCTTCTATGGTTCACGCGCGGACATGTCGAATACAAATTCCCCAACAATGCCAAGGTCACCGGACGGTTGCCAAAGCGGATCGAGATCACTGCCGAGGTTAGTTCGGAAACCCCGGAAACCAACGCGGAATGGCCATCGGATATTTCGATCTGGATCAATGGGGTCCATGTCGGCATATGGACTTCACCCGGCGATTTCGGTGATCGGCGGGGCCTGTATTCCCCCGGTTGGTGGAAGCTGGAAGGTTCGCAATATGGTCAGCTCAAGACCTGGGTGATCGATGAAAGCGGTACCTGGATCGACGGCAAAAAAATTTCCGATCAAACGATCCATACGCTGGAAATCATGGATCATCACTCGATCCGGTTCCGGATCGGGGTTGATGAAAATGCCAAAAATCCGGGCGGGGTAAATATCTTTGGTCGCGGGTTCGGTGACTATGATCAGGACATTACCGTGACGCTTTATTTCTAAGGCTAATATCGCGAAAATAAAGAAATCCCCGAAAGGTTTTTCCTGTCGTGCTGCCGGGGGAGGGCAGCAGGGGGGGGGACAGGGCCTTTCGGGGATGTCCGAGCTTGCTCGTGCCCGGCATCTTCGATCTGTTACTTCGAACGGTATTCGTCGTGGCAGCCCTTGCAGGATTTGCCAAGTTCGCCAAGAGCGGCACCCATAGCCCCTTTATCCCCGGCTGCGGCCGCAAGGTTCAGGGCCGCGGTTTTCATTTCCGGGAAACGGCCCGCGAATTCATCCCAATTGGTCCAGACATCCGGCTTTGCGGTGGTTTTTACGGATGCTTCCGCAGTGTTCTGTTCGAACGCGGCCGGGGCGGCAGAGGCGGAAAACGCAATGCCATTGGCAAGGTTGCGGATTACGCCATCAGGCAGTTCGCACTGCCCCTTCATGTAGCAGCCAAGTGTTCCCATCGCACCACCGATGCCATCCATCAGCATCTGACGTGTTTGAACGGCTTCGTTATCCATTGCCTCGTCGGCCTGTGCGGTTCCAAATGCCCCCAGACCAAGGGCGAGGGATGCGGTCATCAAACCTGCGGTCACAAAATGCTTCATGGCTCTCTCGTTGGTTGTTTCTTCGAAACTCTCTGACGGATACGGGGCATTGGCGTGCGGCCCCGGCTGTTTTAATTCTTATATTAAGGTCATAAGCATTGTTGCCTATGACTTGCCGCTGCGCTTAGTCTCCCAATTGCGCCCCGAAATTCGGAATCACAACCGCGTGATCACCGAATAAATTATTGTAAATGACGTGCACAAGGAAACGCCCCCAAATGTCCGCTGTGTCCAACGCCGCCCCCGATGCCAGCCAAACCGCCATTCGTGAGGGCAGATCGCGCGCCCGCAAGCTGATCGCCGACTGGAACCTTGATAAGGCATTCATCAATGGCGAATGGGCGCGTGCTGATTCGCGCGAAGCCATTGATGTGTATGATCCGGCAACCGGCAAGGTTATCGGCGATGTGCCCTTCATGCGCACCTCCGAGGCACGGCGCGCCATTGATGCCGCGGATGCAGCGTTCCCGGCATGGTCGCGCATGCTGGCAAAGGAACGTTCCGGCTACATCAAACGTTGGCGCGACCTTCTGGAACAGTATCAGGATGATCTGGCCGCCCTGATCACGCTTGAACAGGGTAAGCCCTATGATCAGGCCTTGCGCGAAGTTGTCGGCGCCATTGCCTATGCCGAATGGTATGCCGAGGAAGCCAAACGCGCCTACGGCCAAACCATGCCCGCGACCCAGCGCGACCGGCGCGTGGTGGTGCAAAAGCATCCCGTGGGTGTCGTGGCGGCGATCACGCCATGGAACTTTCCGCTGACCATGGTCGTGCGCAAATGTGCCCCGGCACTGGCGGCGGGGTGCACAATTGTTGTCAAACCAGCCGAAGATACCCCGATTTCGGCACTGGCCGCCGCCAAACTTGCCGAAATGGCGGGTTTCCCGGCGGGGGTGTTTAACATCGTGACCGGCCAACCCATGCCGATTGGTGAGGCCCTGACAGGGGATCCGCGCGTACGGATGCTGTCCTTCACCGGCTCTACCGAGGTCGGCAAACGGCTGATGGTGCAATGTGCGCCGACGGTCAAGAAGCTGTCGCTTGAACTGGGCGGCAATGCGCCTTTCATCGTGATGGATGATGCCGATATCGATGCCGCCGTGGCCGGGGCGATGATTTCCAAATTCCGCAACAGCGGCCAGACCTGCGTCTGTGCCAATCGCATTTTCGTGCAGGACGGGGTCTATGAAAGCTTTGTCGAAAAATTCATCGCGGCAAGCCATGCGCAATCCATCGGCAACGGTTTTATTCCCGGTACGGATATTGGTCCGCTGATCAATCGTCAGGCGGTGGCAAAAGTTGAACGATTGATCGATGATGCGAAAAAGCGTGGCGCGATAATGCATTACGGTGCTGACCGCCCCGAAGAAGGCCATTTCATCCGGTCGCTTGTCATGACGGATGTGCCCCTTGATGCCGATTGCTTTAACGAGGAACTGTTTGCCCCGGTGGCGCCGATCTATCGTTTCAGGACCGAGGCCGAGGTGATCGAGCTTTCCAACCGGGTACGGGCCGGTCTGTCATCCTATCTTTTCAGTCGCGATATCGGTCGTATCCAGCGGATCGCCGATGGGCTTGAAAGCGGGGTGGTTGGCATCAATGATGGCACCACGTCCCATGAAGGCGCGCCATTTGGCGGTGTAAAGGAAAGCGGACAGGGCCGCGAAGGCGGTCATTGGGGGCTGGAAGAATATCTTGAACCCAAATATCTGAATTATGCACTGGGTTGAGCCCGCAAATATCCGGTGGTTTTCGTGCGATAATTTTCAGATCGGAGAACGGCAATTGTGTGCTCTGCAATTGCCGTTCTCCGATTTCTTAATCAGCCATGCAAAATTGAACGGTGTGCGATTCCAGGAATCGAGTCTGCAATTTAAAACCGATTTGTCGGCAAATTGCCATTTAAGACCCCGCTTTAAGCATTAAAATCACCCTGTTTGATCTGCCTCAATCCCTTTATATGCAAAGGATAGAGGTCTAATTGATCCGGCCTGTTCGGATTGTGTTTGAACTGTGTAAAACAGGTCGGGGAAAATTTCGTTCAAGTTGAATGGTTTATTTGTCATGAGACAATCATGCGTCTTTCGCATGAAATGATTGTGACGAACTTATGTCTGTCTATGCGTCAAATGCATGGGTGAGGTGAAAAAACTCGTCTCGTAGGATCGAATAAACAGGCGTACACCGGCTTCAGAACAAATCAACGCGAAACCGGAGCGCACATAGCTCCGCCTGTTATGGAAAGGATAAAGCCATGCGTCGTTATGGTGATTACGATCTGACCACGCTGCAGCGCGAAGCCGAAAAACTCCGTGCTCAGGCGATCCGCAAAGCCGTTGTTACTTTGGCCCGCAAAATTGCTTCCCTGTTTGGCGGTAACCGTCTTCCGGGTGGCCGTCCGGCTGGTGCCTAAGCTTAACGCTTGGCGATGAATACCGGGTCGAATGACCCAAAAAACACCCCCGCATTCCTCCCATGCGGGGGTGTTTTGATTCCATCCCCATCGCAGGGCTTCACGCCGTCCTTTGCTGCCGCTATTGTCCGGCTATTGATGTAACAGCCTGATAATTAAAATGCGGAGCCTGCTTGATGAAACTTACCCATTATGCCTTTGGCGAAGAAAACCGTGACAATGGCACGCTTGTGATCCTGCACGGGCTGTTCGGGCAGGCGCGTAACTGGACCGCCATCGCGCGGCGTCTGGCGGAAAAGTATCATGTGGTAACCGCAGATCTGCGCAATCATGGCCGGTCTGAGTGGGATGCGAACATGACCTACGCGGCGATGGCATCGGACATCGCCGAACTGATCCGGGATGTTGCCAATGGTCCGGTTCACCTGATCGGACATTCGATGGGGGGTAAGGCATCAATGGTGCTGACCCTGTCACAGGATGCCGATCTGGTGGCCGATCTGGTTGTGGTTGATATTGCGCCTGTGACCTATGACCATGACTATACCGACTATATCAGTGCCATGAAGTCGGTGGATTTCGATGCAGTATCGCGGCGCGCCGAAGTCGAAGATGCACTTGTCCGTGGCGTTTCGGAAAAGGGCGTGCGTCAGTTCCTTGCGCAGAATGTCGCGACCGACAAGGAAACCGGCAAAATGTCATGGCAGGTCAATATCGATGCCATGGCAAACCACCTCTCCGACATCACCGGCTGGCCCGAAACGGCCAATGGCAGTTTTGATCGCGATGTGCTGTTCATATCCGGGGCCAATTCGCATTATGTCGATCCCAAGGACCGCGATCACATCAAGTCGCTATTTCCCAAGGCGGCCTTTACCAGCATCAAGGGCGCAGGCCATTGGGTTCATGCCGAAAAACCTGATGCGGTATTGCTGACTCTGTCTGCATTTCTGAACCGCTAACGGATATTTTGACATGACCGAGCTTCCCAAAGGTTGGAACTTGCCGGAAAACGACGATATCCGCGTTCAGGACATCGAACGCCTGTCGGACAACTGGTATCACCTGTACCGCGTAAGCTTTGATCTGCGCCGAAGCAACGGCGAATGGCAGAATCAGCAACGCGAAGCCTATGACCGGGGCAACGGGGCGGGCATCCTGCTTTGTAACCGCGGGGCTGGCACCGTGATCCTGACACGGCAATTTCGTCTACCATCCTTCGTGAACGGCCATGAAAACGGCATGCTGATCGAAGTTCCGGCAGGTTTGCTTGACGATCGCGATCCGGCATCCGCCGTGATTGCCGAGGTCGAAGAAGAAACCGGCTACAAGATCGGCAAACCGCAAAAGGTGTTTGATCTGTTCATGAGCCCCGGTTCGGTCACTGAACGCCTGCACCTGTTTGTGGCCGAAGTCACAAGCGATCATCGTGCGGGCGAGGGCGGCGGTTTGCATGAAGAGGGCGAGGATATCCACGTCCTTGAAGTGCCCTTCAAGGACGCACTGGCCATGATCGCGGATGGTCGCATCAGGGATGCCAAAACCGTCATTCTGTTACAGCACGCCTTGTTGAAGGGGCTGTTTGATTGATGTTTTTGCAGCTTTACCAAGGTAATTCGCTACCATCATAGGCAAAGAAACCGCCGCTTTGTGATGGTTGCAGCCCGTCAATCACCATCAACATATTGGCCGTTGCCAAATCGGGGCTTTGTACATTTAGCCCCGATTTGGCAAACGGGCCCGAAAGGCCGGTATCAACCGTGCCAGGATGCAGGGCGACGCAGATGGCATTGCGTTTGCTGCGTGCAAGTTCGATGGCGGTGCATTTGACCAACTGGTTCAATGCGGCCTTTGCGGCACGATAACCGTACCAGCCGCCCATCCGGTTATCGCCGATGCTACCGACCTTTGCCGACAGGGTGGCAAATACCGATTTGCCGTCGCGCGGCAATAACGGCGTGAAATGCTTCATCAGCAAAGCCGGGCCAATGGCGTTGATCAGAAACGATTTCGCCATGTAATCGGCATCGATCTGGCGCAATGATTTTTCCGGCTGAAATACCTCGTCATGCAGATAACCGGTGGCATCGATGATCAGACGAACGGATTGGTTCTTGGCAGATGCCTTATCACGAACAAAGGCGGCGGCATTTTCGATGCTGCCGGGATCGGCAAAATCAATGGCTGGCTGGGTGCCGCGCGATAGTTCGATCACACCATCGAACCGGCCACAATCGCGAAGATGTTTCACAAAGGTCCGGCCGATGCCGCCGGTTGCCCCGATTACAATTGCGATGCTGGCAGCATCAAAACTTTGCAGTTTGGGGGCGGGTGGTATCGACATGATCTGATCCCCGATCTGGTTTTCTATCCTGTCTGTTTTACGTAGGCAAAACCGTGTTGGTTTATGGATTGTCACAGTAACGGATTACACCCCTCTCAGATGCGTCAGTTATCCTTTATCTTTCGCAAATCAGGGACAATCCAATGCCATATGTTTTTAGCCAGGCCGCCGATACCGAAGCCATCGCCGAACGGGAATGGGGCAAAGCGGCTCAGATCATGTTTACCGGCTTTTCATCGTGCATCGGGATCATGGCAATCAAGAACAATGAGGTCATCGGTGTGCATCTGCCACTGCGTGATGGGAATAACGCGGTGACCAATGACGATATCGATACGGCAATCGGATTGCTGGATGGTGGGGCGTATCCTGTCGTGATCGGATCGATCAGTGCATGGGAAGCATCGGCGTCTGCGGTCTATCAGCATCTGGTCGATACACTGCATCCGGTTGAACAATATGCCTATGGCGACGGGACCTATGGTGGCGAAATCGTCAATGGCCGGATTCAGCCGCGCTTTTGACGTCAAGCCAGCTGATGATCGGGGCGTGAACACATCCCCATATCCCCCGTCTCAGGCATCAAAGCCAAAAGCCGCCCCGGATAAGGGCGGCTTTTGAGTGTTCTATTCATCCGAGGATCGGGGCGCTGCCTATTCGGCGGCTTCGATCCGGGTCATGTCGGGCGCGCTTTGGCGGCCTTTGCCCTGCTGGTCGTGGCGGCGGATGAAATCCTTGATCCGCGGGCTGATCTGTTCGCGCCAGCGACGACCGTTAAACACGCCGTAATGACCAACGCCCTTCTGGATGTGATGCATGCGCATATTATCGGGCAGATTGCTGCAAAGCTTGTGCGCGGCACGAGTTTGTCCCATGCCGGTGATATCGTCGCGTTCACCTTCGACCGTCAGAAGGGCGGTCTTGGTGATGGCGGACGGTTCAACCGGAACTCCCTGCCAGCGCATCGTCCCTTCGGGCAGCTGATGTTCATGGAACACGGCTTTCAGCGTCTGAAGATAGAACTCGGCACTCATATCCATCACTGCCAGATATTCATGATAGAAATTGCGCTTGGCATCGGCGCTTTCGCCGTCGCCTTCGACAAGATGAGTGAACATCTCGTGGTGGGCGGAAACGTGCTTGTCCCAATTCATGCTCATGAATCCGGCCAACTGCATGAAGCCAGGATAAACCCGGCGCATCACACCGGCATGGGGCAGCGGTACATGCGAAATGACATGGCGTTCAAACCAGTCCAGACTGTGCTGTTTGGCGAAATTGTTGACCTCGGTCGGGTTTTCACGCGTATCGACCGGGCCGCCCATCAGGGTCATCGATGCCGGCTGGCACGGCTCGTTACCTGCTGCCATTAGCGATACGGCGGCAACCACCGGAACGGATGGCTGGCACACTGCCATCAGATGCGTATTAGGGCCCAGCTTGCGCAGGAACTGCATGACATAGTCGATATAGCTATCAAGGTCGAAATGACCCAGATGCACCGGCACCGTGCGCGCATCGATCCAGTCGGTGATGTAAACATCGTGATCGGGCAGTAATGCCTCAACCGTGCCGCGCAGAAGCGTCGAGAAGTGACCTGACAGCGGGGCCACGATCAGAAGCCGCGGATCGTCGGGCTGATTTTTAAGGTGATCGGTTTCGCGTTTGAAATGCAAAAGATTGCAGAACGGTTCGCTGTGAACGATTTCCTCTGTCACGGCAACGGTTTCACCATTGATGATCGTGGTATCAAGGCCAAATTCAGGCTTGCCATAACGATGTGTGATATGGGTGAACACATCAAACGCGGCGGCCGCCGCACGGCCCTGATGGGTATAGGCAAGCGGGTTGACCGGATTGCGCAGCCACTTCTTGCTGGCATCTGCCGCCATCCGCAATGGACTGATGGTGGCGTGCTGCAGTTCATAGAGATGGTACAGCATTAATCTCTCACTCCCCGGCGATGCAAAGGTTCGGTGGTGGGGTGCATCGACCGTGTTGGTCCCCGGCTGCATTTTTCCGAAAGGATTTCCGGTGGGCAGGCCTTCTGATTTTCGTAAGTTCCGAACCCGCGTCCGGCCGTTTTTTGCGGGTGACCATCCGGGGTTCAGCTGATTGCGGGCTAAGACACCGCAAAATCACGATAAACAGAAATCCTGCAATTCATCAGAATCCTACGATACTTCAGGTTTCAATCAATAGCCTAAAAGTATGATGAATTTCCAAACTTTCGTTTTTCACCTTGATTCAAACCAACATTCGGGGTGCTGTCGAGTGAAATTTTGCAATGCAGCGTAAGTTGTTGCGTTGCAATAATAGTTTTTCCCTGAAAGATGGGGTAAATCCGTCCTGATCTATGCAATGGTATAGTATCTGCGGGACTCGAGGTCCGAAAGAACCAATCAAAGAAAAACGCTGCTGTCGGGGAAACAGCAGCGTCAAGTAGCGCGGAATAACGAAAGTAATATGCAGGTTACAATTTACGTGACCCGGACCGATGGAAGAGGGACGACCGACAGACGGGACAGGGTATGGGTGCGGGGTTGCCTGCCGGTCGTCACCCTGGATGGGAAGTCCATCCGGGTTTCGTAAAAGGTATGAGCTTTGATCAGATCAGACCGCGAAGGGTTTGCGCCATTCCCAGTCCAATCACGAACAGGAAAAATCCGGTGCTTCCGACCACGGCGACCGTGCTGCAAAGCTCGTTTAGGCGGTTCGGATTTTCAAGCAACTTCATCATGGCGATGTCCTCCTCAATCTGTCTGAAGAAACCATACTGATCCCGTTTTGTTCTCACAAGAACAAAATTAGAACAAAGGCCGATTAAATTGTTAAGTTGATGTTTTTAAATGAAATTTATTTGTTCTCGATGTTCTCTTTTTGCTGCTGAAAATGAGAACATCGATGGTGAACACTGTGTGTCAGGTCGAATGAAACCCGCAGAAAACAAAGGCTTTACGCGAGTCTTCAAGGGGGTGGGCCATAGGAGAACGCAAAACGGAACATCGTCGCATTCCAGATGTTCCGTATTGCTTCGCAGGACCTATTCTGCGGCGGATGCCGGAATGGCTGTGCGACGGTCCGGGACACCGTCGACCTCGCTTGGCAGCGGGCGGGCCGGAACGGCGCCGATGCGGGCATCGGGCATCGGTGGGTGATCGGGGAACTGGCCATGAATGCGAATGTTTTCGCGATAGTCGCTGGCTGATTTTCCGCGATACTGGCGAAAACGCCGGTTGAAGTTAGACAGATTGCTAAAGCCGTTATTTTCGGCGATCTGATAGATCGGAAGATCGGTGCGCGATAGCTGCACGCAGGCCCGCGAAATCCGGTATTCGTTCAGATATTCGACAACACTGCGCCCGGTATAGCGTTTGAACAGCCGGTAAAAACTGCTTTCACTGACCCCTGCCACATCGGCAAGCGATGAAACCCGGAGCGGTTCGGCGTAATGGGCATGAATGAAGGCCAGTGAGCGATCCACCCGGATAGATTCGCTATTCTTCCCGGCTTCGCCGCCAAAATTGGCCGATGCCAGCGGTTTGTCGATCCCGGCAAGCAGGGCTTCAAGCAGTTCGATCATCAGGATAAAGCGCCGCCGCGGTTTGGCATCATCAAGATGCGGGCAGATTTCCCGAACCTGTTCCACGGTTTCATCGCGAAAGGAAAGACCGCGGCGCGCACGGGCAAACAATTCGTGGAAATCGGCAAATTCAACAAAATCCCGTGTCAGGTTTTCCACCCATTCCTGCGACAGCCAAAGCACATAAACCTCTATCGGGCGCGACGGATCAATGCGTTTGCATTCCCAAAGATGGGGCAGGTTGGGGCCGACCATGGCGAAATCCAGCCCGTCAAACGTCTGCCGATGATCGCCAATCAACCGCGATCCTTTGGCGTTGAGCGTCAGGGTCATTTCATATTCGGGGTGCTGGTGCCAGTTGCAGCGAAAATCATCCCAGACATAGTGAAAATAACCCCAGCTATATCCCTGTGGATTCGTGATCCGTTCCTGAATGATCCGCATATCGTCCTACTATTCATGTTCTGATCGCCGCGAATTTGCAGAATAGTATCATCCTTTGAAGGATATGACACTTTGAAAAGGTGCGATGAGGCGTATCCTTTTTCAATCGGGCGGTTTCGCGCCGGGAAGCAATCACCAAAAGCAGATTGCAGCCGGTGATTGCATCTGGGGTTCCGGTACGGGTGCCCGACCCGGACAAAAAGACCAATCAAAACGAACAAAAGCAGCTGCCAAAAGCTGTATGGGAAAACCGATAACATCCTAGGGAGGTCTCAATGACCTTGATGAAAAAATTGCTCGCAACGGCGGGCGTTCTTGGCGCAGCTTTCGTGATGGCCGGACATGCCAATGCCGCAAAAATTTCTATTTCCTGTGGTGCCGTCGGCCAGGAACTTGCGCTTTGCCAGGAAGGTGTCGATGCATGGGCAAAGCAAACCGGCAACGAAGTTGCGGTAATTTCCACCCCGAATTCGACTACCGAACGACTGGCGCTGTATCAGCAGATTCTTGCTGCCGGATCATCCGATATCGACGTGTTCCAGATTGATGTGATCTGGCCGGGGATTCTTGGCAACCACTTCATCGATCTTAACGAATACATGGCGGACGAGGCCAAGCAGCACTTTGAGGCCATTGTTACTAACAATACCTTTGAAGACCGGCTGGTCGCAATGCCGTGGTACACGGATGCAGGCGTGCTGTATTACCGCAAGGATCTGCTGGAAAAGTACGGCGAAAGCGTTCCTGAAACCTGGGAACAGCTGACTGCGACGGCTCAGAAAATTCAGGAAGGCGAACGCAAGGCCGGTAATGACAAGATGTGGGGCCATGTGTTTCAGGGCCGCGCCTATGAAGGGCTGACCTGTAACGCGCTGGAATGGGTGGTTTCGTTCAATGGTGGTTCGGTGGTCGAACCGAATGGCGATATTTCGATCAATAACGATCAGGCAAAAAAGGCGATTGAAACCGCATCAAACTGGGTTGGCACCATTTCCCCCGAAGGCGTTCTTGGCTATGCCGAGGAAGAAGCGCGCGGCGTGTTCCAGTCAGGCAATTCGGTCTTCATGCGCAACTGGCCCTATGCCTGGGCGTTGGCCAATTCGGCAGACAGCCCGGTCAAGGGCAAGGTCGGTGTTGCTGCCCTGCCCACGGGAAGCACGGATGGCCGTTCGGCGGCGGCCCTTGGCGGATGGCAGTTGTCAGTTTCGAAATATTCGGAAAATCCGGAACTGGCGGCCGATCTTGTAAAGTTCCTGACCTCCTACGAAGAACAGAAACGCCGTGCGATCAAAGGATCCTATAACCCGACGATTGCCGATCTTTACAAGGACGAAGAAGTCCTTTCGGCCAACCCGTTCTTTGGCGATCTTTACGAAACATTCACCAGTGCGGCACCGCGCCCGTCAACCGTGACCGGTTCGAAATACAATCAGGTGTCAAGCGAGTTCTGGCAGGCGGTGCATGCATCCTTGTCGGGATCGCAGAACGCCGATCAGGCGATAACCGGACTTGAACGCAACCTGAAACGTGTGAAACGTTCCGGCTGGTAAACAGGGTTTGCAACACCGGGAGGCTCTTGTTTTCCCGGTGTTGCTCCAACCCTGTTTTCGTACCGGCTTTGCTTTGGCCGGTTTGATGGATGGCGGTCATGATCGATCATCCCCCTTCAAGATCAAGAGCGGTTCCCATGGCGCAAGCTTCGTCCCTGACGCGTGCAAGACGGCGTTCGGCATGGCTGTTTTTAACACCGATGCTGGTCATTCTTGCCGCAGTGGCCGGTTGGCCGTTGCTGCGGACTTTCATCTTCGGTTTTACCGATGCAAATCTTTCCGACCTTGGCAATTATGGCTTTATCGGCTTTGAAAATTTCTATGCGGTTTATGACGGCGAGACGTTCGGCCTTCTGGCCGATCCGGAATGGTGGCAGGCAGTCTGGAACACGATTTACTTCACCGTGATTTCGGTTTCGCTTGAAACGGTGTTGGGTATCATTGTGGCCCTTGTCCTTAATCAGGAATTCAAGGGGCGCGGTCTGGTTCGGGCGGCGGTTCTGATCCCGTGGGCGATCCCGACGATTGTATCGGCCAAGATGTGGAACTGGATGCTGCATGACCAGTTCGGCATCATCAATGATCTTCTGATGTCACTGGGGCTGATTGCATCGCCGGTTGCCTGGACAGCCAATCCCGATACGGCAATGGTCGCGGTAATCATGGTCGATGTCTGGAAAACCACGCCGTTCATGGCGCTTCTGACACTGGCGGCCCTCCAGATGCTGCCAAGTGACTGTTACGAAGCCGCCCGTGTCGATGGCATTCATCCGATCCGGGTGTTTTTCAAGGTGACATTGCCGCTGATCAAACCGGCATTGATGGTTGCCGTGATCTTCCGTGCCCTTGATGCATTGCGTGTGTTTGACGTGATTTATGTCTTAACGCCGAACAATCCGAACACAATGACCATGTCGGTCTATGCCCGGCAGCTTCTGGTCGATTTTCAGGAAGTCGGGTACGGCTCGGCGGCGTCGACACTGCTGTTTCTGGTCATCGCCTTTTCGATCATGGCCTACATGATGATCGGTCGGGTCCGGCTTGACGAAGGGGGACATTAAGATGAACCGCAATGTCAAATCCCTGATGATGAAGGCAGGGTTCTATCTTCTGGTGGCGGTGATCGTGATCTTTGCCGTTTTCCCGTTCTACTATGCGATCCTGACCGCGTTCGAAACCGGGTCTGCGCTGTTTGACGTCAATTATCTGCCGGAAAGTTTCAGTTTCTCGAACTATCTGTCGGTCTTTGAAGGACAGCCGTTCGGTCGCAATATCTTCAATTCGATCTTTGTCAGTGTGATGGTTGTGGCCCTGTCGCTTCTGATGGGGGTAACGGCATCCTATGCGCTTGCACGGGTTAAATTTGCCGGGCGGGGATTGTTGCTGGTGACGATCCTGTCGGTGTCGATGTTCCCGCAGGTCGCGGTGCTGTCGGGCATGTTCGAACTGATCCGGGCCGTCGGGCTTTATAATTCGATGTTCGGGCTGGCGATTTCATACATGATGCTGACCCTGCCATTCACGGTCTGGATACTGACCGCCTTCATGCGCGAATTGCCCCGTGAACTTGAAGAAGCCGCCGTGATGGATGGGGCAAGCCCGTGGACCGTGATCACGCGTGTGTTCCTGCCGGTCATGTGGCCGGCGATGGTGACCACCGGGCTTTTGGCCTTCATCATGGCATGGAACGAATTCCTGTTTGCCCTGACCTTTACCCTGACCAATGAACAGCGCACCGTGCCGGTTGCCATCGCCCTGATTTCCGGGGCCAGCCAGTTTGAAATGCCATGGGGCAATATCATGGCGGCATCGGTGATCGTGACGGTTCCGTTGATTGTTCTGGTTCTGATTTTCCAGCGTCGCATTGTGTCCGGCCTGACCGCCGGGGCTGTCAAAGGCTGATGCGGCTTCTCGTCCCACATGACTTAAGGTGACTTAAATGGCTTTGGCCGGAAATCCTGACTGGTGGCGCGGTGGCGTCCTGTATCAAATCTATCCGCGCAGTTTCTTTGATTCGAATGGCGATGGCATTGGTGATCTGCCCGGGATTACCCAGAAACTGGATTATATTGCCGATCTGGGCGTTGATGGCATCTGGCTGTCGCCATTCTTTACCTCGCCGATGAAGGATTTCGGCTATGACGTGGCGGATTATCGGGATGTCGATCCGATGTTTGGCACCTTGGCCGATTTTGATCATCTGGTTGAAAAGGCCCATTCGCTTGGCCTGCGTGTCACCATTGATCAGGTCCTGTCGCACAGTTCCGATCAGCATGCCTGGTTCAAGGAAAGCCGGTCATCACGCGATAATCCCAAGGCCGACTGGTATGTCTGGGCCGATCCCAAGCCGGACGGCACGCCACCCAATAACTGGCTGTCGATCTTTGGCGGTTCGGCATGGAAGTTCGATACCACCCGGCAGCAATATTACATGCACAACTTTCTGGTCAGTCAGCCGGACTTGAATTTCCATAACCCGGATGTTCAGGCCCAGTTGCTTGACGATGTGGCATTCTGGCTGCGTCGTGGGGTGGATGGTTTCCGGCTTGATACCGCCAATTTCTATGTCCATGACGCGGAATTACGTGATAACCCGCCATGGGTTCCGGGTACCCACCGGCCCGAAGGCGCGCCAAAGGAAAATCCCTATACCCGCCAGATGCATGTCTATGACAAAACGCGACCGGAAAATATCGCGTTCCTTAAAAAACTGCGCGCGGTTCTTGATAAATATCCCGGTGCCACGACGGTCGGTGAAATCGGATCGGACAATTCGCTGGCGACGATGGCGGAATATACCGCCGGGGGCGATAAGCTTCACATGGCCTACACGATCAATCTGCTCGAAAGCCCGCTTGAAACGCCGCTGATCCGCGGGATGTTGCGCAATGTGTTTGACGTCCTTGGTGATGGTTGGCCGTGCTGGGCGGTGTCAAACCATGATTTCGTCCGGGTTGCGACCCGTTGGGGCAGGGACAAGGGTGGCGATAATGATGCCCGCCTTCGCATGATCCCGGCCCTTTACACCACATTGCGTGGCACGCCCTGCATCTATCAGGGCGAGGAACTTGGCCTTGAAGAAGCCATCGTCCCCTATGAATTGTTGCAGGACCCCTACGGGATTGAAATGTGGCCGGAATTCAAGGGGCGCGATGGATGCCGGACCCCAATGCCGTGGATGAATGCCAACATCCCCCATGGTGGTTTCACAACAAGTGACGCGCCGTGGCTGCCGGTCCCGCAGGATCATAGCGGGCTTGCCGTGGCCGAACAGATGGATGATCCCAATTCATTGCGCAGTTTCTATCGCGATCTTCTGGCGTGGCGCAAAATCCATCCGGAAATCATCGATGGCGATATCGAGATGCTCGATATCGATGACAATGTCATTGCCTATGCCCGGATGGCGGGCGTGGTCCGGACCATTTGCGTGTTCAACACTACACCCGATGCCCGGACCGTGACCTTGCCCGGGCGTTCGGATGCGAATTTCGCCCTTAACAGCGGATCGGTTACCGGCAATCAGCTTTCGCTGCCGGGCTGGGGCTTTTATTTCGGAACGATATAAATCGACAAGTCGAGGGAGGAACCCGCATGTCGGAAGTGGTTCTTAAGCAGGTTAAAAAACGTTTCGGTCCAATCGAAACCATTCATGGTGTCGATCTGAACATCCGCGATGGCGAGTTTTGTGTGTTTGTCGGCCCGTCGGGATGTGGCAAATCAACCTTGCTGCGCCTGATTGCCGGGCTGGAAGATATCAGCGACGGCGAACTTTCCATTGGTGGCGAGATCGTCAATGACAGGGCGCCAAAGGATCGTGGTGTTGCCATGGTCTTTCAGTCCTACGCGCTTTATCCGCATATGACGGTCTATGAAAACATGGCGTTCGGCCTTGATCTTGCGAAAAGAACCAAGGACGAACAACGCGAACGCGTGATGGCTGCGGCCAGGGTGCTGCAACTTGAAGAATTGCTGGACCGCAAGCCAAAGGAACTTTCAGGTGGGCAGCGTCAGCGCGTGGCGATTGGCCGGGCGATTGTACGCAAGCCGAAAGTCTTCCTGTTTGATGAACCGCTGTCGAACCTTGATGCCGGTTTGCGCGTGCAAATGCGCATCGAATTGACAAAACTTCATGAAAAATTGAAGTCCACGATGATTTATGTGACGCATGATCAGGTCGAAGCCATGACAATGGCCGACAAGATCGTGGTTTTGCGGGCCGGTTCGGTCGAACAGGTCGGGACCCCGCTTGAACTCTATCATCACCCGCAAAATCAATTTGTTGCGGGCTTCATCGGGTCGCCTAAAATGAACTTTGTTCCGGCGGTTGTGATGGGGGTTTCGCAACAAACTGTTACGGTTAAACTGGATTCCGGTAAAGAGGTGACGCTGCCTGTTGATGGCAGTGGTCTTGACGCCGGAGATCGTGTAACAGTGGGCATCAGACCGGAACATTGCAGCCTTGCCGATCAGGACACGGCAATGCTGTCAGGAACGGTCGAAGTGGTTGAACATCTGGGCGAGGCGGGTCTCGTCTATGTGCAGGCCGATGGGGACGAACTGTTTGTTGCCCGTGTCACGGGTGATACGGCAATTGTAACAGGATCATCCATCGGCATTCATGCCCGGGTGGAAGATTGCTATCTGTTCGATCAGAACGGACAAGCCAGACGGCGCCTTGATGTGGATTACGAACCGCTCAGAGCCCAGCTGGCAACAGGATAGGCGGTGGCGGGGGAAACCCGGCACCTGCCAACACGGTAAATACCGTGGCCCGGTCGTTTGCCAGAGCCCTTCGGGTTCGGGATCCCACCTTTACGACGGGGAGGAAACGAGTGAGAGCAAAGCAGTTCGCTTGGAAGGCTTAGGGCAAGATGACACAAACGACGACGCAGCGCCAACGGCTGAAGCATCGTATCGCTGATATCGTGATTTTCGGTGGGACCGGAGATTTGGCGTTACGCAAACTTTTCCCCGCACTTTACGAAATGGAACGTACCGGGCGTTTTGACGATACCACCCGTATTTTCGGTGCATCACGCAGCGAACATTCCGACGAAGAATTCCGCGCCAAGCTTGAAGAAGCCGGAAAGAAATACATTCCCAAAGGCGAATTTGACGCCAAGGTCTGGAAAAAGTTTGCAGCCCGCATCGCCTATGTTCAGGTATCCGCCGGGGATGAGGCCGGGTTTAAAATCCTGCATGAAAAGCTTTCCGATCAGCCGGATCGCGACCGCGTCTATTATTTCTCGACCAGCCCGTCGCTGTTTGCCGATATGGCCTTTAACCTCAAGAAAGCCGGTCTGGTAACGCCGAATTCCCGCGTTGTGCTTGAAAAGCCGCTGGGCCACGATCTTGAAAGCTGCCGTGAAATCAACGGCCAGATCGGCGAAGTCTTCGAAGAACACCAGATTTTCCGTATCGACCATTATCTTGGCAAGGAAACGGTGCAGAACCTTTTGATCCTGCGCTTTGCCAATGCCATGTTCGAACCGCTGTGGAACAGCGCGCATATCGATCATGTGCAGATCACGGTTGGCGAGGAAGTCGGCGTCGAAGGGCGCTGGTCCTATTATGACGATGCCGGTGCGATGCGCGACATGGTTCAGAACCATATGTTGCAGCTACTCTGCCTTGTCGCGATGGAAGCCCCGCATGTTCTGGATCAGGACGCGGTGCGCGATGAAAAGGTCAAGGTGCTCAAGGCACTGAAACCGATCAACGATTCCAATATCGACAGTGCCACCGTGCGCGGCCAGTACCGCAACGGTGCCGTCGGTGGCAAGGAAGTCCCGGGCTACCTTGAAGAAGAAGGTGCCAATATCGACAGCACCACCGAGACATTCGTTGCCATCCGGGCCGAACTGAATAACTGGCGCTGGGCTGGTGTGCCGTTCTATCTGCGGACGGGTAAACGCTTGCCGAAACGTCATTCGGAAATTGTCATCCAGTTCCGCGATGTGCCGCACCAGATTTTCCCGCTGGCAAAATCCATGACCAATTATCAGGCCAACCGCCTTGTTCTGCGTTTGCAGCCTGATGACGGCATTCATCTGGTTCTGAATACCAAGAATCCGGGGCCGGGGCTTGTGCGCCTGCGTCCGACGGCGCTTAACCTGTCCTTTGCCGAGGCGTTCGGTGGTCGAAGCCCGGATGCTTATGAACGTCTTCTGCTCGATGCGATTGATGGCAATAATACGCTGTTTGTTCGCCGTGATGAGCAGGACATTGCCTGGCAGTGGGTCGATGCCATTCAGGAAGCATGGCAAAGCAATCACATCACGCCCAAGGGTTATACCTCCGGCACGTGGGGGCCTTCGGCGGCCATTGCGCTGATCGAGCGTGACGGCCGGACCTGGAACGAAGAAGCCGGGTTCTGATGACATGCGGGTCGCCTTGCCTTTTGGTATGGCGGCCTTGCGTGACGATGAACCGGTTCCCAATTTTCTGGACGAAGACATGACAAACGAACGCATTTTCCAAAGCGGCGATGACATGCTTGCGGCCATGGTCAAGGAAACCGTGGAACGCCTTGAATTCGCCATTGCCACCCGCGGCCATGCCAGCATGGCGGTGGCCGGTGGACGTTTTCCCAAACCGCTTTTTGAAAAACTGTCGACCGTCAAACTCGACTGGTCAAAAGTCACCGTGACCCTTGGCGATGATCGCTGGGTGGGGCTGGATGACGATCAGTCGAACGAAAAGCTGGTTCGCGATCATTTCCTGATCAACGAGGCCCAGCATGCGCGTTTTGTGTCGCTGAAAACCGGCGATGCCAATCCCGAAGACGCAATTTCAACGGTTTCAAGCCGCCTTCGCACCGATTTGAACTGGCCGCTTGATATCGTGTATCTGGGCATGGGCGATGATGGCCACACGGCATCCCTGTTCCCGTCATCCGCGCCTGATGCCCTGCAAAAGGGACTTTATCCCGCCCATGGCGAACTGGTTGCCGCCGCGCGCCCGACCGTATCCCCGGTCCCGCGCATCAGCATGACTTTGCCCGCCATCCTTAATGCCCGGTATATTGGCATCCATATTACCGGACAATCCAAATGGTCGACCTTTGAAACCGCGAAAAACGGCACCGAGATCGAAGAAATGCCGGTTCGCGCAATCTTGCAGCAGACTGACATCCCCGTCGATCTGTGGTGGAGCGCCGAGAACCCGAAAGGCTGAACCCCATGAAACGTGAATTAGAACAGATTACCAAACGCATCATCGAACGTTCCAAGCCGACCCGCGAGGCATATCTGGAACGGATCGAAGCCGCCGCGTCCGACCGCCCGCACAGATCATCGCTGTCATGCGGCAACCTTGCCCATGCGTCTGCGGGCTGCAGTGCGGCGGACAAGGAACGCATCAATGGTGACGAAGGTGCCAATCTGGGCATCGTGACATCCTATAACGATATGCTGTCCGCCCATCAGCCGCTGGGCGTCTATCCCGACCGCATCAAAAAGGCCGTGTTCGAAGCCGGGGCAACCGCACAGGTTGCCGGTGGCGTGCCCGCCATGTGCGATGGCGTGACGCAAGGCCGTCCGGGGATGGAGCTGTCGCTGTTTTCGCGCGATGTGATCGCGATGTCGACGGCGGTATCGCTGTCGCATGATGTGTTCGATGCGGCCCTTTATCTTGGTGTCTGCGATAAAATCGTACCGGGTCTGGTGATGGGTGCACTTGCCTATGGTCACATCCCGGCGGTGTTTGTGCCAGCCGGTCCGATGCCGTCCGGTTTGCCGAACAATGAAAAGGCCCGCATCCGTCAGCTTTATGCACAGGGCAAGGTCGGTCGCAAGGAGCTTCTTGAAGCCGAAACCGCGTCCTATCACAGCCCGGGGACCTGTACCTTCTATGGTACGGCGAACTCCAACCAGATGCTGATGGAAATCATGGGGCTGCATTTGCCCGGTGCGGCGTTTGTTAATCCAAACACCGATCTGCGTGATGCCCTGACCGAAGAAGCCGCCCGTCGTGCGCTTCAGATCACCAAGCTTGGCAATGATTATCGTCCGGTTGGCAAAATTCTCGATGAAAAGGCATTTGTGAACGGCATCATCGGTTTGCTTGCGACCGGTGGGTCGACCAACCACACCCTGCATCTTCCGGCGATGGCCCGTGCGGCGGG
Organism: Thalassospira permensis NBRC 106175; assembly: GCF_000714555.1. Lineage (NCBI taxonomy): Bacteria > Pseudomonadati > Pseudomonadota > Alphaproteobacteria > Rhodospirillales > Thalassospiraceae > Thalassospira > Thalassospira permensis. The sequence goes on from NZ_AUNC01000067.1 coordinate 113,325, forward strand.
TATCGAACTTCGTTGGGAAGATTTCGATGAATTGTCGAAACTTGTGCCGTTGCTGTGCCGCGTTTATCCGAACGGGCAGGCCGATGTGAACCATTTCCATGCCGCGGGCGGCATGGGCTTTGTGATCAGCGACCTTCTGAAAAACGGTCTTCTGCATCCTGATCTTCAGACCATCCATACCGGTGGCATGGCGGCCTATGGCACCGAGCCGTATCTGGATAATGGCAAACTGTCGTGGCGCGATGCCCCGGCCACCAGCCATGACGAGGAAATCCTGCGCCCGACCGAAAAGGCGTTTAGCACCGATGGCGGTCTTCGCATGCTGTCGGGCAACCTTGGCCGTTCGGTGATCAAGGTATCGGCGGTGAAGCCGGAAAACCGCGTGATCGAAGCCCCGGCGGCGGTCTTTACCTCGCAGGAAGAAATGATGCAGGCGTTCAAGGACGGCAAACTGCATCGCGACGTTGTCTGTGTTGTCCGTTTCCAGGGGGCGAAGGCCAATGGGATGCCCGAATTGCACAAACTGACCCCGCCGCTTGGCGTGTTGCAGGACCTTGGTTACAAGGTGGCCCTTGTCACCGATGGCCGCATGTCGGGTGCGTCGGGCAAGGTCCCGGCGGCAATCCATGTCACCCCCGAAGCCATGATGAACGGTCCGATCGCCAAGGTCAAAGACGGCGATATCGTGCGTCTGGATGCCGAAACCGGCGAGCTGATCCTGAACGTGACCGAGGCCGAACTGGCCAAGCGCGACTTTGCGACCTTTGATAACAAGGCCGAACATCAGACCGGTTTCGGTCGTGAATTGTTTGGTGTGTTCCGCGAACATGTCGGGCTGGCCGAAATGGGGGCCAGTGCGGTGCTTCCGGGGGCTGTCGAGGTCGAGGTAGCATAATGCGGCTGGTTGGTGATATCGGCGGTACCAACGCCCGCTTTGCCTGGATTGACGATAATGGCGATCCGCAATCACCGATGACATTGCCGGTCCGCGATTATGCGACCATCGGCGATGCCATGCGCGATTTCATGGTGAAAACCGATTGTGCGGATCTGAATGAATTTGCGGTTGCCGTAGCGTGCCCGGCATCCGCAGACATCATCAAATTCACCAATAATCCGTGGGTATTTTCCAAGGATGCGCTGAAGGCCGAATTTGGTCTTGATCGTCTGGTGGTGGTCAATGACTTTACCGGACTTGCGATGTCCGTGCCTTATCTTGGCGACGAAGACCTGATCACGCTGTTTGATGGTCCGGGCCGTCCGGGATTGCCCTTGGCGGTGATCGGAGCGGGCACCGGGCTTGGCGTTTCGGGGCTTCTGCGCCATGACGATCACTGGATTCCGATCCAGGGCGAAGGCGGCCATGTGTCACTGCCCGCCGTCGATGATCTTGATTATGAAATCGTCAAATTCCTGAGTGCCGAACTGGGCCGTGTGTCGGCGGAACGTATCCTGTCGGGCATGGGGCTTGAAAACCTTTATCGTGCGCTTGCCGCCATTGACGGGATCGACGTCACACCGCTTAGTGCGGCGGAAATCGTTGAAAATGCCATGCAGAAAAACGATCCGCTTTGCCTTAAGGTGCTCGATCGGTTCTGTCTGTTCATGGGCGGGGTGGCCGGTGATCTGGTCCTGACGCTTGGCGCGTTTGATGGTGTGTTTATCGGCGGCGGCATTGGTCCGCGCATTGCCGGTTTTATGAAACAAAGCGGCCTTAAGGATCGTATGATCGCCAAAGGCCGTTTCCATGATTTGATGAATGATGTGCCGGTGCGCCTGATGACGGCGAAATACCCGGCCCTGATCGGTTGTGCCAGGATTTTGACGGCCTGACCGATAAACTGGAGGATACCCAATGAGCCTTTCGTCACGCGAAATTCTGTCCAAGGCCCCGGTCGTACCGGTTCTGGTGATCGAAGACGCCAATGATGCCGTTCCGCTTGCAAAGGCGCTGGTGGCCGGTGGTTTGCCGGTGCTTGAAATCACCCTGCGCAGTGCCGCAGCCGAAGAAAGCATCAAACGCATCATCGCCGAAGTGCCAGATGCGATTACCGGTGCAGGCACGGTGATCAACGCCAAGCAAATGGAACGCATGGCAAAAATCGGCTGTGCCTTTGCCGTGTCGCCCGGCCATACCAAGAGCCTTCTGAAGGCGGCCAAGGATACCGGCGTGCCGTTGCTCCCGGGGGCCGGAACCCCGTCCGAGATCATGTATCTGCTTGAACATGGCTACGACATGCTGAAATTCTTCCCCGCCGAACAGCAGGGCGGTGTTTCGATGCTCAAAGCCCTTTCCGGGCCGCTGCCGCAGGTCAAATTCTGTCCGACCGGCGGTGTGTCATTGGCAAATCTTGGCGATTATCTGGCCCTGCCAAACATCATCACCGTGGGTGGTTCATGGGTGGCCCCCAAGGACGCGGTCAAGGCCGGTGACTGGGCCACCATCACCCGCCTGGCACAGGAAGCGACTGACAAGGTTGCCGAATTGCGTGGCTGATTGGCCGGGATAAACACCCACAAAAGGAGCCCGGTTCGGGCTCCTTTTGCGATGAAGGCTTTGGCGGGGGAATAGGATGATCATGCCCAAAGCATTGATAAATATGGTCTTCTCGCTGTACTGAGCCTTTTCTGGGAACTTTTTCCGGATTTTTTTAGAAAAAGTTCTTGATTTGTTCTTTTCGTTGTGGCATAAAGATAAAGTCAACAGGACAAATGGGTCCGGAGACAAAACCCGCAAAGCGTGATTCGCTTTTGCGGGTTTTTTGCGTTTCGGGCGGCAAAAACAGGAATGAGACGATGACAGGGCAACGATCTGAAAGGCCGCAATGGCGGGGGCGGTATCGCCAAAGGAGCATCATTGGCGCATGGAAAAGCCATTACGGCGATGGTGCGTCCGGGCCGTGAGGCCGTCGGAAATTTGCGAAAAACGGGTGTTTATCATGACGGGAGAGATGTGTCCTTGGGGCAAGGGCGTTTGTTCGGGGCAGGGATAGCCGGAGCCAAGTTGGTTCGGTCCGGTTCAGTCCGGGGCTAGTCCGGTCGGTGAAGCGTGACAATGCCGAGAATCAGAGGGCCCGAATTGCGCCCGGATTGGATCGGCACGGGGTCGGCTGGCCGGGGTGGCTGGCGGGGAGCGGCTGGCAGGATCGGTTGTCAGCGGGCCGATGGTGCGTCGGACATGCCGAAAGGCCGGTCATCGATGGCGGGATTTGTGTGTCTGCCATGCGGCAACGTTGTTGCCCTTGGGGTGAGGTGCGTTTGCGGCGTCAACCGAGGGCGGCGGGTGCTTGTTCGGGGCAGCTTGGTCCGTCCGGGGCGTGGTCCGTCCGTTCGGTGGCGTTTGGTGATGCCGGGGGCAGCGGGGTTGGTTGGCTGGATTGGCCTAGCGATTGATCAAAGCCGTCATTCCGGGCGAAGCGGAGCGCAGACCCGGAATCCATGCCCCGTTGAAAGAGACTGGATTCCCGCCGTCGCGGGAATGACGATCTGGTTGGGAGGGCTTTGTCAGCGGTCCGGGGTTGCCTGGTTTGTTGATGGGCTGGCCTAGCGATTGATCAAAGCCGTCATTCCGGGCGAAGCGGAGCGCAGACCCGGAATCCATGCCCCGCTGAAAGAGACTGGATTCCCGCGTTCGCGGGAATGACGATCTGGTTGGGAGGGCCTTGCCGGTTGGGAGGGCTGTGTCAGCGGTTTGGGAGCCCGGTGTGGGCTCCCTTTTGTTTGCTGGTGGCGGCGAGGGACGGTTGTCAGACAATGCGCGTGACGCGCCACTGGTTGCCGTCAAATGTGCGTTGCAGGCCGACATCGCGAAGCTGATCGTCACTGAGATGCGCCATCACTTCGCGTTCGTTTTTGCGTTTGCGGGCGTCGAGCGAATAGCTTGCGATCTTGTTGATCAGGCGGCCAAACGGGACGCGATTGGCGATCGGGTCGGTGCGGATGTCGAAGTTCTGTGCTTTGGTCGGGGGCTGATAGGCCATGATGTCCTCCTGATTTTCCAAAAGGTCGTGTTCTGTTGATGACCTGATCCTCTCATATGCAAAATAAAACGGGAATTTGGTTGTTTTGCAGATTTAATGTGCAAAAATAACCGGAACTGCCAAGGCCCGATCATATGGACTGGTCAAGTACATGAACTGGAACGATTTGCGTTATTTCCTGATCCTTGCCGAAGAAGGCAGCCTTTCCGGGGCTGCGCGACGGTTGCGCAAGGAACACACGACTGTGGCACGCCGGATCGAGGCGCTTGAAGAGGCGGTGGGGACCAAGCTGTTTGATCGCCTGCCGCGCGGCTGGCAACTGACGGCTGCGGGGCAGAACCTTGTGCCGGTGGCCGAACGGGTCGAGGCAGAGGCGCTTGGCTTTGAACGGCAGGCCAGGGGCGATGAAGCCGCCCACGGTGTGGTGCGGATATCCGTGCCCCCGGTCGCGGGGCGGGTTTTGTTTGCGCCCCGTCTGGCGCAATTGCTGACCGCGCATAAGGGTCTGGAATTTGAAATTATCGGTGCGTCCAACGTGGTCAATCTGGCCCGGCGGGAAGCCGATCTGGCGGTGCGCATGATTACCCCGCGCGAACCGGGCCTGATTACACGCAAGCTGGTCGAACTGGGGGTCGGTCTTTATGCCGCACGCGGATATCGTGACCGCGTCCCCGAACAGGATTGGGAATTCTGCGGGTACGAGGACACGTCCTATGGGGCGGCCAAAAAGGAATGGGTGCGTAATATCATGGGGCGGGAATTGCCCTGCCGGTTTCGGGCCGATGATACGGAATCGGTGCGGCAATTCATCGCGGCCGGGCATGGGGTCGGGGTGTTGCCGCGCTACCTTGCCGATGGCGACGACCGGCTTGAACTGATCCGGGCCGATACGGCGGGCGAAAGCCGCGAAACCGCGTGGCTGGTGGTGCATCCCGATATGCGCCGGTCCCCCGGTGTGCGGCTTGTCATGGATGCCCTGATCAAGGCCGCCGACAGCATTTCGGCAGAATTTCAGGTCTGAAAAACAAAAAGAGACCCCGTGCTGTGTATCTGCGCGGGATCTCTTTTGCTGCGTAGAGCACGTCGCATTTAATCTGCACCATTTTGCCGAAGACAGTCTTCTGTCGCACAAGGAAAGATCCGCAGAGCGTAGCGGGGCTACGGTCAAGGATCCTGACGCAGTGGGGCGGAAGACTGTCACGGCCCGAAGGGTTTGTTTTTGGCGACGTTTCGCGGCGTTACACCGTTTGACCGATGCGCCGCATCGCTCTGCACGCTGTGCCTTGCCAAACGGTTCGCCAAAAACAAACAAAATGATACAGATTAAATGCGACGTGCTCTAAGGGAGGCATATCAAAGCGTGTCGATTGCCAGAATGAAAGGGTCAGGAACCCTGATCAGGCACCGCCTTGAATCTTTTAATAATTGTCGCGGGATACATACCCGCTTTCGCTGCGTTTCAGCCCGATATCGCACAGTTGATGATCTGATAGCCGATGAAGTGCCGCGCGGCTTTGATGGCGTTTATAAGCGGCCAGCAGGGCATCAATCGCAGTTGTCACAATGTGCGACACGGTGGGGCGAGAGGGGCGCGAGGGGCGGTTCAGCCGGACATTGGTATCGCATTCGATATGATGGGAGACAGCCATGTCGAAATCTCCTTGTTTGGGGCTTCGTTTGATATGGCGTGATCATGACATGCGCATAAATATCATGTAATTCCGATAAAATGCGCTATGATTGTGCAAATTTGCGCAAGCTGGATGAGGCATCATGAACTGGAACGATCTGCGATATTTCGTCGTATTGGCAGGCGAAGGCACGCTTTCCGGTGCTGCCCGAAAGCTCGGCAAGGATCACACCACGGTCGCAAGGCGGATCGAGGCCCTTGAAAAGGATGTCGGGGCGCGGCTGTTTGACCGGCTGGGAACGGGATGGTCATTGACCGATGCCGGAGAAAATCTTGTGCCGGTTGCGACAAAGATCGAGGAAGATGTTCTTGCCTTTGAACGTCAGGCGCGTGGCGATGAAACCGCGCATGGTGTGGTACGCATTGCCGTGCCGCCAGTCGCGGGGCGGATATTGTTTGCGCCGCGCCTTGCCGAACTTCTGAAAGACCAGCGCGATCTGGAATATGAAATCCTTGGTTCCAGCGTGATTGCCAATCTGGCGCGGCGCGAGGCCGACGTGGCGGTGCGCATGGCAACCCCGGATCAAAGCGGGCTGATTGCGCGCAAGCTGACCGATATAAGATATGCGGTTTACGCGGTGCGCGGTTACACTGCCACTGTGCCGGAAAAGGATTGGGAATTTTGTGCCGACGGGCGCAATAGCTTTGGCGATTATCAGCAGGGCTGGGTATGGGAACAGCTTAACCGCCAATTGCCGATGCGGGTTAAATCCGACGATACCCAGACCGTGCTGGCCTTTGTTGCGGCGGGATACGGGCTTGGCCTTCTGCCGCGTTATCTGGCGGACGAGGATGACAGGCTGGAACTTGTCACCGATGACGTGACCAATGAACTCAGCAAGCCGGTCTGGCTGGTCGTGCATCCCGATATTCGCCGCTCTCCGGCGGTGCGGATGGTGATGGATGCCCTGATCAAGGCAACCGAAGCCATCCCCGACCGGTATAAATGCTGAATGATACAGCTGTTTGTGACCGGAAAACTGATCAAGCTTGCCAATCCGCACGTATCAATTGATGGCTCGGGATCAATCATCCCGAAAAAATGATACATCGGTTCGCCGCAGGGTGGCGGCGGACGTCAATTGGCGGATGGCATGGGGACATCAACCCGGGATCTGGAGCAGCTTCTGGCGCGTGCGGCCGATGGCGACATGGGCGCTTTCGGGCAGCTTTATCATGCGACATCGGCGAAACTTTTCGGCATTGTCCTGCGTATCTTGAAGAACCGGGCCCAAAGCGAGGATATCCTGCAGGAAATCTATGTGAAGGTCTGGGAACGTGCCGGGGATTTTGAACCGGGGCGTGCGTCGATCATCACCTGGATGGCAACGATTGCGCGGAATCGGGCGATTGATGCGCTGCGTCGTGACAAGCGTCATGAGGTGGTGGTGGATGATTTCGATATCGACCAATTGGCCGATTATGACGATCTGTCGGCTGCCGATGATGTCGAACGCAATGATGACCTGCGCCAGCTTGAAATCTGCCTTGGCGGGCTCGATGATGAGCGTCGCACAATGGTCAGGTTGGCCTATCTGGACGGATTTTCGCGTGCCGAACTGGCAGAACGATTTGCCCAGCCGGTCGGCACGATCAAGACATGGCTGCATCGCAGCCTGAAACAGTTGAAGGAATGCCTCGGATCATGACCGACCGGGAAGATATCGACATGCTGGCGGCGGAATATGTGTTGGGAACGCTTGATCCCGACATGCACCGCATTGTCGATGAACGGCGGACAAATGAGGCGGAACTGAATGCGGCGATTGCCGATTGGGAAAAACGCCTGTCGCCGTTAAATGCACATTACCGCGCAGAAATGCCATCGCGCGACCTGTTTCCGGCCATTCGTGCCCGTATTGAAGGGGCCCGGATCGAGAGGTCGCGTGTGCAGGCGGATAATATTGTTGAGATCGATCTGCTGAAACGCAAGCTTGCCCGGTGGCGGATCGGGACATTTGCCACCGGCGCACTGGCGGCAAGTCTGATGGTGGCGGTTCTGGTATCGGATTTTGCCGCCCCGGTTCAGGATCAGCAATTTGTCGCCGTGTTTCACCGTGACGATACCCAGCCCGCCTTTGTCATGAGTATTGATCTGGATACCCGTGCGGTGATCATCCGCCCGGTTTCGGCGACATTGCCCGAAGGCAAGACCTATCAGTTGTGGATCGCATCCGATCAGCTGGGGCCGACCCCAAAATCGCTGGGCTTGCTTGAAAACGCATCCGTGCCGACGACCCGGTCGCTGGGGGAATTTGATCCGGCCCTGCTGCGCGATGCGACCTTTGGCATCAGTCTGGAACCCGAGGGCGGTTCGCCAACCGGGCGTCCGACGGGGCCTGCCATTCATGGCCGCCTGATCCCGGTCGAACACTGATTTCAAAAAAAAGTTTCCCGGTCTGAAACCCGGCCTGTCTGGTCTGCGTAGCTTCGATGTGCGCAACACAGCGCGACACGAGCGGACGGCAGCAAACAGCCCGTCCCGGTTTAACAGACAAGGAGACTTCACATGCTGGTGACCAAGAAAATGGTCGGTATTTTCGGTGGGGCTTTGATGGCCGGTGCCTTGAGCGTCGCCATTCCGGCGGCGGCCAACGCCATGGGGCCGATGGTCGAGGCGATGGATCAGGATGTTTCGGGCGGAACCGTCAGTGCGTCGAAAATCATGGCCGGTGAAAATGGCTGGCTGGTGGTGCATCGCACCGATTCCGAAATGAAGCCGGGCCCGGTTGTCGGTTATGCGCCGCTTAAAAAGGGCGAGAATATGGACGTTACTGCCATTTTGCAGGAACCGGTCAAATCCGGTGAGATGCTGATGCTGATGATCCATTCCGAACAGGGCGGCATGAAAACCGGCTATTTCGAATATACGCTGGGTGCCAAGGAAGACGGCCCGATCAAGCCGGATGGCAAACTGGTGATGAAGGTCGTGACCGCGGAATAATTGGGTCACCCTTTAAATCAAACGGCCCGCAAGGTTGCTTGCGGGCCGTTACCTTTTACAGCCAGCCAAGCTGCCGCGCGGCCGAAAGCAGTAGCAACAGGCCAAACAGGGTAATCAACGCCGCCCCCGCCAGGCCAACCCCACGACGAAGCCAGCCCGAAGTGCTTTCCGACACAGTGAAAAGATGCTGGGTGCCGGTGCGAATGCCGATGGCCGCCAACCCGATCAGGCTGATGGTCAGCGCCACCCCGAGCGCCATGGCAAAGGCCGATGCAACCCCGATCAGGAACAACCCGTTGGCCAGCGTAAACAGCAGCACCAGTATCGATCCGGTGCAGGGGCGCAGGCCAACCACGATCCCGCCCGCAATCATCTGCCAGCGGGATTTGGTGATGGTGTGGTTGTGGTCATGATCGTGATGATGGTGTGCATGATCATGATGATGATGATGATGATGATGGGTGTGATCATGATGGTGATGATCATGCCCGCCGTGATCGCAACAATCATCACGTCCCTGCAGGATGCGGATACACATCAATCCGCCCAGCCCGGCAATCAGGGCATAGGATATGGCTTCCAGTACCAGTCCGTTTTGCGTAACCGCCGCCGGGCCGAGATTAAGGATCAGGGTCAGCGACCCGACAAGGACAATCGCCGTCACCGCCTGAACGGCTGCAATCAGGCTGCCCATGGCGACACCCTGTTTCCAGCCGGCATCGCGTGACAGGAAATAGGTGGTGGTGACCATCTTGCCGTGGCCCGGCCCCGCGGCATGAAACACGCCATAGGCGAATGAAAGGGCAATGATGGTCAATGCGGGCCACCACGCATCGCCGGTTTTGGCGTCGCGCAGCGTTGCGGTCATTTGCCGGTTAAGCTGTGTCTGGATCACCACCACCTGACCGACAATGTCCGATAGCCAGCCGGGCAGGCTGATCAGGCTTTCGCCATCATTTTGTGGCGTCTGATCAGGGGCATTCGGGGCCTGTTCGCTGCTTGTGCCACGACCCAGAAGGTTGCTGGCCTGCGCAAACGCCTGATTACTCGGCAGAAACGAAATCGCCAGCAGAAAGGCCATGATCAGCGCCGGCATCCGCAACCTGTTTTTCGCAGGCAAGGTCGGCGCGTATTGGCGAAACCAGATCAAAATAGATGCGGTTCTTTTCATCTTCGCTCATTTCATAGTGGCATTTGAGATGGCGGTTGCCGCGAAACAGGATCGGATCGACCTGGGTGAAGGCAACATCAATATAGAATTCCGCATCATAGACCGATAGGGCAATCGCATCTTTTATCGGATCAAGCGGTTCTTTAAGCGTCAGGGTGAAATCGTAGCTTACCCGGCGATCATCGGTGATATCGGCCTTGAAGTCCGTTGCGTCGGCAAATGTCACGATTTCCTCGTTCCGGCGCAGGTGGGTCAGCCAGGAAACTTCGGAAAGCAATGCAAAGGCATTGTCGTGAACATCGGTGTTTTCTGCGTCAAAGAATCGCAAATCGTGATTTTTGTCGAACTGGTCGATCAGGGTCAGGCTGAACAGATCATCAAACACCCAATGCAGCCGGATCGCGGTGATTTTGTCGTTTTCAAAAACCATCTGTGCATCGGCATCGATCCAGACATGCGGATGGGCCGATGCAGGCATGCCCGATCCGGCCCAAAGGACGGATGCGAGCATGCCGGCGGCAAGGTTTTTAGGGCTGCGACAGGCAGTCAACCAGTGCGCCCACATTCTGGCGCAGGATGTTCTGATAGGCATCCGGTCCCGCCGGAATATCCGCGCCCAGCGGGTCAAGCGTTCCGATATGCGCGCCCGTATCGGCAACCACGGCCTCGACGATGGCCGGGCGGAATTGCGGTTCGGCAAAGACGCAGACGGCATTGCTGTTGCGGATTTTGTCTTCGATCTCATGCAGGCGCTTTGCTCCGGGCTTCTGTTCCGGTGAAACCGTAATCGAACCAACCGCGTTCAGGCCAAATCCCGCTTCGAGATACTGATAGGCATCATGGAAAACGACGAACGGCTTTTCGCGAACCGGTGCGAGTTGGGTTTCCAGATCATTCCCAAGTGCATCAAGGCTGGCAAGGAACTTTTTCAGATTGTCCTGATAGGTGCCTGCATGGGCCGGGTCGATTTCACCAAGTTCGGTGGCAATTGCAGTTGCGATGGCTGCGCCATTGGCCGGATCAAGCCAGATGTGGGGGTCGGCACCTTCTTCGTCATGATGGTGACCTTCTTCACCCTCATGGGCGTGATCGTGATCGTGTTCTTCGGTATGGGCGTGTTCGTCATGACCATGTTCGTCATGACCATGTTCGTCATGACCATGTTCGTCATGACCATGTTCGTCATGATGTTCGTCTTCATGACCTTCGTCTTCATGGTCTGCGTGATCGTGACCTTCGTGATCATGGTCATGCGATTCCCATGCACCACCTTCGCGCATTGCCCGGACGGTCAGGCCGTCAATATCAGCCAGTTCAAGCTGATGGGCACTGCCCGACAGGGTTGCCAGCGGCTTTTTCAGGAAGCCCTCAAGGCCGTGGGAGACATAAATCACCAGATCGGCTTCCTGAAGCGAGCGGGCTTCGCTGGGGCGTAGCGAATAGGCATGCGGCGAGGACGCGCCATCAATCAGCAGAGCCGGTTTGCCAACGCCTGCCATGATCGCACTGGCGATACCGTGGATCGGTTTGATCGAAACAACGACCGACGGATTTTCTGCCGCCTGTGCCGTAAATGGCAGGGCAAGCAACGGCAGGGCAAGCAGGGTGCTGCGAAGGCTTGAGAGGGGCATGATATCAATCCGGTTGGGAACAGGGATGGGGTAATCGGTGAGGATATGTTTGTTATGTTATATCATAACGTTTCGTCAAGCGATAATTACATCCCTGATCCGGCGGGGGTGTTTTTGATCCTAATAGATGTTTTCTATTGATCAAAATAAGTGAGTTTCGTGTTCGTAACGAAAAATCCGCATCCGTAGTTGAAGACGCATTTTTGCCGATTTCATTGCAGAACAAATGTTGGGGAATGGTAATGATGCGGCTGCCATATGCGATTTGAACCGGCAAGAAACAATCCGCATCGAAGGCGGTTCCATATTTTCGGGCCGGTTAAAATATCTTGCCGGGATGTTACATCCGGCACGGAGGACATTTCAGATCCGGGGTGCCGGTCTCGCGATCGGTATGCAAATCAGAAACGTTCAGCCAGAAACGGTCATCGATGTTTCTTGTCGTCTGACTCATGATGGTATTTTCGATGTTGAAAACGTGCCGCCGTTCTGTTTTCAGGGCATCAAGGGCGCGTGCAATCGCCGGGGCATTGTGAAAATGTTCCATGAAGGCACCGGTTCGATACGCTTCAAGAAGCCCGTCTGTAATGGTTTGCCACAGGGCGCTGTTTTTCCTGTTCACATAGATGAAAAAGTCGAACGGATAAACCAGCATGACGGTGTCATTCAGAACCACATCCGGATATTGCGCCTGAATTGCGGGCAATTCCCGATAGGCTTCGTGAACGGCACGGGTTAAAGCATCAAATCGCCTGTTTTCCAGCATTTCCCAAAGGTTGTTGCGCGGGCCGCGTTCAACACAGAAACCGTTATCTTCCATGATGTCGGCATCGGGCCAGTCGGACCCCACCCCGATGCAGAACTGGCGCAATTCGTCCAGGGTTTCGACATTCCTAAGCGCCTCTGCCCGGTCCTTTTTGACCATGAAAACACGGTGCCCCAGAATGCCGCGCGTGATGGGAATATTGACCTGGCGAAATCTGCTTTCACGCTCTGCACTGTAACCGGCAAACATCACATCGATATCACCGGCCAACAGCATTTCGCTTATGCGTGACTGTGTCGCGCCTTTTAATTCCTCGATATCCATAACGTAATCAGTGCCCGACAGGTCCAGCGCCATTTCGATGACGCCGAATTCATAGGCAAAAAATTTCTTCAGACCCTCGGGGAAGGCCATTTTGATGGTTCTGGTATCGGCCTGTGCGGTTTCCTGGAGCAAAAGGCAAACACAAACGACCCAAAATGCAAAACGCAGGATTTTCAAAACATTCGCCCATATAAAGATCACGTGAGGCTCAGCCTACGATGTATATTGGGCGTGCTTTGCGATGTTAAAGGGACGTCCTTTGAATATTATATATCGTTAATGTTGCGGGCGTCTTGTCGAGGATGGCTTCATGCCCTTTAGCCATGGCAGGAAGCCATCGAGAAATCGTGTGGTCGCGGGCATGAAATGGCTGCCGTGATGATACATCGGGTCCAGCGTGGTGACGATCATCCGGCCCGGCGTGGTGACCGTGTCGTCATAAAGAACCGATCCCAGATCACCGACATCGATCAGCGATACCGCACCATCAGGCACGATAAGATGTCCGTGATGATGCCACGTCGCATCGGCCAGCGTGATGTGATCAAACAATGGATGATCGGGCGCGGTTACGTGAAGGCCAAGGCTGCCGCCTTCTTTCCACCACCAGAAATTGGTCGGGGTGAAATGCCATTCGATCCCCGAAATCCATTCCGCCGGTCCGGTCGATCCCATGATGACAAGTGTTCTGCCGCTTTCAAGGAACTGCCTGAATTTTTCACGATGCGGCCGCAACACGGACGGATCGGTACGGCATGACACAATCAGCGTGTCATAATCCTCAAGCACCGTATCGCCGAGTTCGCGGGTATAGATCACACCATCGAAAAAGTCGCGATAGCGCGGTTCATAAAGCGTTCTGTGGTGGTAATAGGTCCCGCTATCAAGGGCTGCGATCCTATGGGTCATGATACAGCTTCCTGTCCTCTATCGCCGCTACCGGCCCACTGGCAAAGCTGCGGCACGATCCGTGCGGTGCTGTCCTCTGATCCGGCATACATCCATAAATCATTGCCTGCATGCATCAGGATGCGGCCGCCTTCGGGACGATGATAAATCCAGTCGCACGGCAGCCGGTCCGGGCCAACCCCGTGCAGGGCAATCGCGCCCTTGGGCGGCGGGTTGTAACCGCGGGCATAAAACCCCGCCACACCGCGCCGGAATGTCAGATGATGCGTATCCACACCTTCGAAAACCGGGTGATCGGCAAGGCGATGAATGATCAGGTTTTCAAGCGACTGGTTTTCAAGCGGAACAAAGGTCTGGAATTCCGGCAACATTGGCCATGCGACATGCCCGTTGAACACAAGCGTCCCGCCGTCGGCAAGGAACCCCTCGATCTTGGTTGTCAGCGTCCCGAAAAACCGCTGATCAAGATGGGCGGGTAACATCAGGGCGGCATAGGGTGAAAGATCGATATCGCTCAGGTCGTAATGATCGATCTGTGCGATGTCGGGCGCATGATCACCCACATCGGGCAAATCATCCCCGGCCCCCTTGATCGGATTGATAAACAGGCAAAGTCCCATGGCTGTTTCCTGCAAGAAAAGCGGGTGAAATCCCGTCCCCGGCGACAGTGCCGGGGACGGAAAGATCGTCAGTCTTTCGACACACTCTTGAAGTCATAGAAGAAGCCGGACGGATGGATGCGATAACCTTCAACATTCTTGGCCGACGCGCCGACCGAAACCTTGTGCACCAGCGGAATGATCGGTGCATCGTCATGCAGGATATTCATCGCCCTGCGATAGGCTTCGTCCTTTTCCGCACCGGGCGAAAGGGTCCGGCCGGTATCGACCGCCTCGTCAAATCCGGCATTGTTCCAGAACTGGTAATTCAGCCCGGCCTTCGAATGGAACTGCGATTTAAGGTGCAGGTCCGGGTGGCCTGTCATTTCCGGGGTCCAGAACACGACCGAGATGTCGTATTCACCGCGCTTGACCAGATCAAGCATTCCTTCCCAGGTATACATCTGCACATCTGTTGCAATGCCGTTCTGGTTCAGAAGGGCGGCGAGTGCCTCGGTAATCGCGGGCATTTCTGTCCGGCTGGAATAGCTGAGGATACGCAGCGTAAGAGGCTTGCCATCCTTTTCCCATTTGCCGTCATTCTGTTGATATCCGGCATCGTTCAGAAGCGACGTCGCCAAACCGGTGTCAAGCTTGAAGGGGGCATCGGCCTTGGGCGCCCAATCAAATTGCGGGCCAAAAAACTCCCACGCCGGTTCGCCAATCCCGTCAAGGGCACCCTTGACGATCAGGTCGCGATCCACCAGCGCATTGACCGCCTGACGAATGCGCACATCCGAAAGCGGGCTTTTGTCCCCGGCATTGAACGCGCCGTAATAAAGCCCGGCAATCGGTTTGGAATAGACCTTGAAATTTTCATCGCGTGACAGGCGTGCCACATCGGATGGCAGCATATTGTCGATGAAGTCTACCTCGTCGGCCTCAAGGGCCAGCGTGCGCGAATTGTGATCAGGGATGAAGCGGTATTCGACTTTCGAAAGGGCCGGTTTTTCACCCCAATACCCATCAAACCGGGTCACAATGGTGCGGTCCTGTTTGCGGTATTCCTCGAATTTCCACGGGCCGGTACCGACCGGTTTGACGAATTCACCTGCATCATTGAACGATGCCTTGGCATAAATGCCGGTGATCGCGTCGGTCAGCTGGTTGGGAAGTGCGGCAAACGGTTCGTTCGTCTCGATCTCCAGAACCAGCGGTGCGGTGGCCGACATCTGTTTGATGTTCAAAAGATCAGCAGCATAGGGCAGCAGCGCAATCACCCGTTCGAGCGAGAATTTGACCGCCCCGGCATCAAGTTTTGTCCCGTCATGGAAGACGACATTTTCACGCAGGTTGAAATGCCAGACCGTCGGTGAAATGCGTTCCCACGATGTCGCAAGACCGGGAACGGTATTCAGGTCATAGTCAAGTTTGACCAGCGTATCAAGGATCTCGCTTTCATTGAAAAAGCGTGACCGGCGCGGCTGCATCGCCAGCGGCAGTGCTTCCCACATGGTGCCGACAACCAGCGTATCCTGTTCGGTTGCGGCTGCTTTCTGTGGTGCGGCTGCGATGGTGCCGATTGCCAATGTTGCAAAGGCAAAAGTGCAAAGGGCCTTCCTGAATATCGTCATAGTGATCCTTCTAGTGAAGATAGTTGATCTGACTGAGCCGGAAACGATCGCCAAGCGCGTCTCCAAGCAGGTTTACGGCAACGACAAAACCGGCAATGGTCAGGCCAGGTGCCAGAACCAGCCGCGGATAATCGCGAAGGTAGTTGCGGGATTCTGCAATCATCAGGCCCCATTCCGGCGTGCCCGGTTCCACACCCAGTCCAAGGAAACTGAGCCCGGCGAAGGACAGGATCACCCAGGACATGGAATAGGCACCAAGGGTCAAAAGCGGTCCGACGATATTGGGCAGGATATGGCGTCTGGCGATCCGGTGGCGTGGCGCGCCAAGCGCCTCGGCGGCCATGACATAGGGCTTGGCCCGTTCGACAATCACCGCATTGCGAACGATCCGGGCATAGTCGGTCCAGTGAATGGCAATCAGGGCGATGATAACGGCGTTAAGTCCAAGCCCCAGCACCCCGGCAATGATCATGCAAATCGCCAATGCCGGGAAAACCGAAATACCCTCGCAGAACCGCATCAGGATACGGTCTGGCGTTCCGCCGATCATTGCGGCAACCGTGCCAAGCAGGCTGCCAAACAGGGATGATGCAATCACCACAACAATCGCCGAGGCGGTGGTAAGCCGCGCGCCATAAAGCAACCGCGAAAACACGCAGCGCCCCATTGCATCCGTGCCCAGCGGATAATCAAGACTTGGCGGCTGCAACCGAAACAGGAATTGCGCCTGATAGGGATCATGCGGGGCAAAAAACGGCAGGATCAGGATTGCCACCATTACCGAGACGACGACGGTCGCATACATTTTGCCATTCCGGCCAAGAAGGGCAGACAGCTTTTCGTGGGCGATGGATTTGGGGACAAAGGATCGCGCCAGCATCTAGACGATCTCGCGCGTGCGGGGATCGTAAACCGATATGGTGATATCGACGATCAGATTGACCAGAATGTAGGACGCGGCAATCAGAAGGAAACAGGCCTGTATCGCCGGATAATCACGATTAAGCAGTGATTGCACCAGATACCGCCCGATCCCCGGCCATGCAAACAGCGTTTCGACAATGATCATGCCATCAAAAATCCGGGCAAATTGCAGCCCGGAAAATGTCAGAAGACCCGGCACGATATTGGGAATTGCATGATGCAGAATGACGCGTCTGCGTCGCCCGCCCTTGGCGCGTGCGGTGCGGATATAGGGTTTTGATAATTCTTCCAGAAGACTGCTGCGCACGAACCGTGACAGAACGCCAGTGATAGATGTTGCAATCACGAGGGTCGGCAAAATAGCATGTTGCCATGTACCGTGCCCGCCGGTCGGCAACCAGCCAAGCGCAAGCGAAAACAGCAGTGCAAGCAGCAGCGAGTACCAGAAATTCGGGATCGACATGCCGATCACGCTGATGATTCCGGCAACCCGGTCAATCTTGCTGTCGGGATAAACCGCACACAAGATGCCGATTGGCGCCGCAAGTAAAAGGGCAACCGCAAGCGCACAGATCGCAAGGATCAGCGATTGTTCAATCCGCAACAGAATGTCGGTGATAATCGGTTCACGGGTCACAAGCGAAAGACCGAGATCGCCCTGCATCAATCCGCCAAGCCAGCGCAAATACTGCATCGGCAACGGATCGTTCAGACCATGACTATCGGCAAATCTTGCAACCTGGGAGGCATCGGGCAGGGTGCCATCCATCTGCGCCATTAACAGAACTTCGGCAAAATCACCCGGCATCAGCCGAAGCAGGGCAAAGCCCGCAACCGAAACGGCAAGCAGCAGAACAAGAGCATGTGCAATGCGGGCTGCCAGGCGGGACGCCATCGGATCGATTTTCCATCTTGTGTCATGAACCGGGAATTCGAAACCGCATCGGACACGGTTCGAATTAATATCGCAAGTAATATGCAGTTGCATTAAAATGATGCAACTGATTTCCATTATTAATTAAGTAGCTTGCGAACATGTTGATTGTATCTGCTGATAAGGCACACTCTTTGAGTGTGAATGTGCTGAAGTCACGGTTTTAGATGGATAAGTTTGTGGTCTGATACAGCTTCAGGTTTTCTTTGGCGCGCAAAAAGGCAAATCCGGTTCCGCCGTATTTCAACGATACGGATCGGATTCTGGAACGTGTAAAATGACGCATAACCTCGGATCGGAGGCTACCGATACCTGATGTCAGAGATCCATAATTCTGGAACAGTTTGCCACAATTTCCTAGAATACTATGCCGCAGCCAGACGTTTAGGGAGAAGAGCATCACCGTCCGATCCTCCCTGCGGATGGGACGTACAAGGGGCTGCATAAGATGGGCTGCGTATAGCTAAAGTCCGACACAACACCAAGCAGACGCACTTGAAATGCCGCTCCGTAACCTGTAGTCCGCTCCACATTTAAAAGGACTGATCGCCGCGTCGTCTCCCTCTGTGCTCCGCTGTCCTTTTGACAGTCCAGCCGTCATTCATATGAGCGTATAGCGTCGGTTCGTCGGGATGTCCGTAAGTGTTGCCATCACCATACGACACAATTGCTTTGGGGCAGTTGCTCCGAACGAGTGTTTTGGGGGGAGAGGTACCTGGTGATCCGTGGTGCGGGACGGTAACGCCGGCAACTTTGGCGTTCTTCCGAAAGGTGACATAATCGTAATTGGCGTCACCGGTCAGAACGACAGTTCCATGATTAAGCTTATAAGACAGCGCAAGTCCGGAATTATTTGAATCTGCGATCGGACCGTTGCAGCGGCTTAGATGTATTTCATGAGTTGCGATGGGCTTTCTAAGCTGGTTGATCAGAAGCAATTTATTATCTTGTAGGAGTCGATTGACAAACCGCAGAGTCCCCGGACCAACATACTGTGTCGGCGCAATCCATTGGAACTTGGTCTTTCTTTGCTCCCGGCGACCGAGTGTAAAATGGTCATAGTCCCAATGAGAAAGAATTATCAACGTATCCTCGCTGCACACAGGTTTGGTACGGCTCTTGGGTTCGGTTTTTTTGTTGAAAGGAAGCGGTAACCCGACATCGAAAAAGCAAATGGCTTCGATTTCACCGTTGTAGTTAGTTCTCGTGAGGCCACAGAAGCTGGCCTGACCAACATCATAGACAACTATACCCGTTGCCACCTGTAAATTATTTAGTAACTTCTTGACCTCGCTGCGTTTCGCAATCGGCTTTTTTTTGCGCAAGTCATGTTTGGTTTTTGCCCGAGATTGAGAAGGGAGAGAACGCACCGCTGCGGCACCAACAGATTTTGGAGAGAGGTCATCTGGATCGCCCTCGTCTGGTAAGAACTCAATGCTACCCAACCTAAATGCTTCGGGCTCCTGGTAGTCATCGTCGGTGAGCGTGGAAAACCACAACCGGGGTCGAGGCATATCATCTCGGGGAACCACTGTGATGGCAACCCAGTCTCCCTCCTGAGGTAGCCTTTCGCCATCCACCATATCAGACAGTTTTTGTCTTGTTGTCATTATGCGGACCAACCCGTATGCAGCCTCTTGCGAATGCTCAGTACTTTCAATGTGATGATCAAAAGCAATATCTGATATGCAATCAAGCATTAGGTTGAATCGGCAACGGTCTGGGGCGGCTCGGTCAACAAGGTTAGACATAGGGTCGAAACCATTAACGAATGCAATAAAGCGATTAGAGTCTTTAAAGCTTCCACTTCTATACATTTACGGCACCAATCTATCGAACGGGTTCACCAATGCGGTTCCGTTTGGATGTTAGTCGAATATACGTAATACAACCAAGGGGATAAAAGGACTGGCTCGGGTCAGGTTCCGCCCTTGCGACTAGCGTCGCTGGATATCTGCAGGTGCTCCGCTACCAGACTGTCCGGTCTTCGATGAGCGGTGCATCCTGCCTCGCGAACACCCAACGCCACCGAGTTCAAATTTATGTGTCATAAATTCTAAAGTTATGTGTAAGAACTCTAAAGTAATGTGTCATTTCGCAGATCGGCATAAACTGCCGCAATGCCAATATCAGGTGTTGGCAAGGTCTTCGGGCGTGAAGTTCATTTCATGCAGGATTTCACCGGTTTCATTGTCAACCGCCTGCAAGGTCACGCCATATCCCCATAATTGCCCGATATAGCCCAGTGTCATTTCCGCTTCGGATTTTTCAAGCCGGATGCCGTCATGTTCGGTGTGCTGGATGTAAAGCTGCCGGTTGCCGCGCAGGTCGACATCAACCACCTGCATGTCGGGTTCGCGTACCGAAATGTCATGCATGCGTGCCAAGGCGCGGCGCACCTTGCGGTATCCGTTATCGTCGTGGATGGCGGCCACTTCCAGATGCGGGCTGGAGCTTAGATCGTCGATCAGGAACATCCGCATGTCGCGCATCAGTTTGGGCGACAGGAATTGCAGGATGAAACTTTCATCGCGGTAATGCGCCCACGCTTCTTTTAGCGTTTCGACCGGCGCGTTATTGCCCGCAATATCGGGGAACCATTTGCGGTCTTCCTCGGTCGGGTCGACACAGATGCGGTGAATGTCCTGCATCATGGCAAAGCCAAGCGCATAGGGGTTGAACCCGGAATAACGCGGATCGTCATATTCGGCCTGAAACACCACGCGCGAATGGTAATCGATGAATTCCATCATCGCGCCTTCGGAAATCAGCCCCTTGTCATACAGGCTGTTCATGATTGCGTAATGGACATAACACGCACAGCCTTCATTCATCATTTTGGTCTGTTTCTGCGGATAGAAATATTGCCCGATATTGCGCACGATCCGCAAAATCTCGCGCTCCCAGGCTTGCAGGGTCGGGGCGTTTTTCTCCAGGAAATACAGCAGGTTTTCTTCGGGTAATCCGAACTGGGCCCGGCGTTCCTCGACCCGCATCTTGCGACGCATTTCATCAAGGTCTTCGTCGTCCTTTTCCGCCTGCGGCAAGGTCCGCCACAGATCGTTATAGGTTTCGTCCTCGTATTTGGCGCGTTCGCGTTCACGTTCCAGTTCTGCCGCCAGATTTGGCTTTTCCGGGTGGGAATACCGGTTTACCCCCTGTTCCATCAGGGCATGCGCCGCATCAAGAACCCGTTCGACCGCATCAAAGCCAAACCGGTCCTCGCATTTGGCGATATAACGTTTGGCAAATTGCAGGTAATCGAGAATACCCTCGGCGTCGGTCCATTGCTTGAACAGGTAATTGTTCTTGAAAAAATGGTTATGGCCAAAGGCCGCATGGGCGATCACCAATGCCTGCATGACGATGGTGTTTTCTTCCATCACATAGGAAATGCAGGGGTTGGAATTGATCACGATCTCGTATGCCAGGCCCTGATATCCCTTGCGATACATCACATCGTCGCGCACGAACCGTTTGCCGAACGACCAATGATGATACATCAACGGCATGCCGATGGATGAATAGGCGTCCAGCATCTGCTCGGACGTGATCACCTCGACCTGATTGGGGTAAACGTCCAGTTTCAAGTCGTTGATCGCGATATCCTCGATCGCGTCATAGGTGGCTTTCAGGGTGTTGAAATCCCAGTCGGCACCGGAAAACAGAAGTTCGGGGGCGGTGGCTGGTTCGGTCTTTTTGGTCATCCTTTGACCCCGCTTAGTTTTTCGGCGCGATTTTTGGCAAACAGTTCCCGGAAGACCGGGAAGATATCGGCGGCCTTGGTCACCCGTTTAAGGGCAAATCGCGCATTGGCGCGGGCAACCGGGGCATAGGCCTTCCAAAGCGCGGTTTCACCTTCGGCGGAGGAGAAAATTTCTGCCTCGCGCTCGTCGGTGATTTCGATATAGGCGTAATACTGGCATTTCGGCAAAAGGTCCTCGGCCAGCAAGGCCGTGCATTTCGCGCCGTCGTTGGAATAATTGTCGCCGTCCGATGCCTGGGCGGCATAGATGTTCCATTGATCGGTCGGGTAACGATCCTTCATCACCCGTTTCATTTCTTCCAGCGCGGTCGAAACGATGGTGCCGCCGGTTTCGCGTGAATAGAAAAACGTTTCCTCGTCGACTTCGGCGGCGCGCGATGTATGGCGGATAAACACCACATCGACATGTTCGTAGCGGCGATGCAAAAACAGATGCAGCAGCATGAAGAACCGTTTCGCCAGTTCCTTCATCTGTTCGGACATTGATCCCGACACATCCATCAGACAGAACATGACGGCCTGGGTATTCGGATCGGGGATTTGCTGAAACTGGTTGTATCGCGTGTCGATGGGATCAATGAACGGGATCGCCTTCATGCGACGTTTGGCTTCTTCAAGATCGGCCAGCAACATGTGAAGGGTATCCTCATCGGGCTTGGTCAGTTTGCCGGACGGGCGTTTTTCGGCCTTGGCCTGAAGGGCGGTGATTTTTTCTTCAAGGTCGCGGATTTCAGCGGTTTTCGGGCGGCGCAGGCCAATCCGGCGCGCCAGCGAATTGCGCATGGTGCGCACAAGGCTAAGATTGGCGGGGGTTCCGTCCGATGAAAAACCCGCGCGCGCCGTGCGAAAGGCGGTGGTCTGTTTCAGGCTTTTTTTCAAAAGGTCGGGCAGTTCCAGATCTTCGAAAAAGATATCAAGGAACTCGTCACGCGACAGGGTGAACTGAAATTCGTCTTCACCGTCGCCATCGGGGCTGGCTTGTGATCCGCCTGCACCGCCATCGCCACCTTGCGGGCGGGCGATCCGGTCGCCGGGGACAAACTTTTTATTGCCGGGCAGCACATAATTGCGATCCCCGCCGCGGCGCGCATGGTGAAAACCCGGTTCATGCAGGGTCTTGCCCGGAATGGTGATGGAATCGCCGCTATTGATGTCGGTGATGCCGCGCGTGCGGATGGTGTCTTCTACCGCCTTTTTGATTTGTGCCTTTGCGCGCCGCATAAAGCGCTGCCGGTTGCCAAGACTTTTGCCTTTCGGGTTTTTGCGGCGGTCGACGATATAAAGCATGGGCCATCATATCCTTGCTTGCGCACGTATCGTTTCGAGAACCCCGGCCGACGGATCGTTGGAAAACCGTCGACCGGGAGCTCGGTGCACCGGGCGGACAAGGGGACAAACCGCCCGGTGCGGGTCGGCAAAGCCGCAGCTTGGGCTTAACCGGCCTTATTGACACGCATGTACCATTCGACCAGACGGCGGGTCTGACGTTCGGTATAGCTTCGATCAATCATGCGTTTGACGAACTCGTTGTGTTTCTTCTCGGTGTCGCTGTCTTTTTTCGATCCGAATGAAATCACCGGCAGCAGGTCTTCGACCTGACTGAACATGCGTTTTTCGATGACTTCGCGCAGTTTTTCATAGGACGTCCATGCCGGGTTCTTGCCCTTGTTATTGGCGCGTGCGCGCAGGGCAAACTTGACGACCTCGTTGCGGAAATCCTTCGGATTGGCGATGCCCGCGGGTTTTTCGATCTTGGACAGTTCCTGATCGATGATCTTGCGATCCAGCAACTGGCCGGTGTCCGGGTCCTTGAAGTCCTGATCCTCGATCCAGGCATCGGCATAGGCAACATAACGGTCAAACAGGTTCTGGCCGTAATCGGAATAGCTTTCGAGATAGGCCTTCTGGATTTCTGCCCCGATGAACTCCGCATAGCGCGGGGCCAGTTCGGATTTGATGAAATCCATGTAATCCTTTTCGCGTTCTTCGGGGTATTGTTCGCGCCGGATCGCCTGTTCGAGCACATACATCAGATGGACCGGATCGGCCGCGACCTCGTGGGTGTCATGGTTGAAGGTTTCCGAAAGAACCTTGAAGGCGAAACGGGTTGAAATGCCGTCCATGCCTTCGTCGACACTGGCGGTATCGCGATATTCCTGCATCGATTTTGCTTTGGGGTCGACATCCTTCAATGTTTCGCCGTCATAGACGCGCATCTTGGAATACAGGTTTGAATTTTCGTGTTCTTCAAGGCGCGAGAGAACCGAAAACTGTGCCAGCATTTTAAGCGTACCGGGCGCGCAGGACCCCTGTTCCAGTTCGGATCCCTGCAACAGTTTGTCGTAAATCAGGGTTTCTTCTGTCACCCGCAGGCAATAGGGAACCTTGATCACGCTGATACGGTCGATAAAGGCCTCGTTATTCTTGTTGGCCTTGAAGGTTTGCCACTCGGCCTCGTTCGAGTGCGCCAGAATAAGGCCCTGGAAGGGGATCGCACCAAGGTTTTCGGTGCCGATATAGTTGCTTTCCTGCGTTGCCGTCAGCAACGGATGGAGCATCTTGATCGGAGCCTTGAACATCTCGACAAATTCAAGAAGTCCCTGATTGGCGCGGTTAAGGCCGCCGGAATAGCTGTATGCGTCCGGGTCGTTCTGGCTGTAATATTCAAGTTTGCGGATATCGACCTTGCCGACCAGTGACGAAATGTCCTGATTGTTTTCATCGCCCGGTTCGGTTTTGGCAATCGCAATCTGGCGCAGGCGCGACGGGATCAGTTTTACGACCGAGAATTTGGAAAGATCGCCGTTAAACTCATCAAGCCGTTTCACCGCCCATGGCGACATCAGCCCGGTCAGGCGGCGTTTGGGGATGCCGTATTTGTCTTCGATGGCATCGCCCATTTTGGCCGGATTAAACAGGCCAAGCGGGCTTTCGAAAACCGGGCTGATCTGATCGCCGGCTTTGAGCACATAGATCGGCTCGACCTCCATCAGTTCCTTTAACCGTTCGGCAAGCGAGCTTTTACCGCCGCCAACCGGGCCCAGCAGATAAAGAACCTGTTTGCGTTCTTCCAGTCCCTGGGCGGCATATTTGAAGAAGCCAACGATGCGTTCGATGGTTTCTTCCATGCCAAAGAAATCTTCAAAGGCCGGATATCGTTTGATGGTGCGGTTCAGGAAAATTCGGCCGAGACGGGAATCGGTCGAGGTGTCGATCATTTCGGGTTCGCCGATTGCCTTGATCATCCGCTCGGCTGCGGATGCGTAGGCCGATGGATCATCGCGACATAGATTAAGATAGTCCCGGATGGTTAGTTCGGTTTCGCGTTTTCCGTCATAGCCTTCCGCATACAGCTCGAAGATGTCCTTGTCTTCAGCCATGGCGCGGTCTCCTTTCCAACGTTATCGCACTTCTGTCAGATGTCGTTTCCTGTGTTCTTTTGATCTTGGGGCTTAACCGGCATGATGGCCGGATTGCCCGATCCTGTTGCAAGACGGCAGCGGGTTTGCTGCGCTGCGGTGGCATTGAAAGTAGCCGCCGTTCATTCTGTCTACGTCCGAAATAAACGAATCGTTCAATCGGGCGGTGAGTAAATAAACTAATGAACTTTATTTAAGGTTCGTTTAAAGGTCTGCCAGATGATGGCAAAGAAAATAGGTTTGATGACTTTTTAGAATGGCTTGCAATATTTGCAACCGGCAATGGTAATAGTCAAAGTCCCGCTTTGCGGCGACCCAAAGTCACTTTTTCCTAGGGGCGGGCGTAGCCGGTGAATGCACCCGGATAAGGTCCGCTCCTGTGACCCTGTCTCTTTGACGTGGGGCTTCCGGTATCATTCCGCAATGGTCAAGCTACGAATATTGTTGGTAAAAACGCTTGCGAAACGATCACGTCGAAGTGACCGGGCCGGATGCCGGGAAACCGGCACTCTGACGGCGAATTCATCCGCCGTACCCATTTTGCAATTGCACAGTCAAACAGCAAAATTATATCAGTTCTGTCTTTCTACTGTGCGCCAAACCCGCCCCGAAGGGAAGTATCGAATGACCGATGGTAGCGTGAATTTCGTCGAAAGTGGTGAACTTGATCACCTGATCGCACAGGGTAACGTGACCCTGATTGACGTCCGCGAACCCGACGAATTCAGGTCCGGTCATATCAGCGGGGCGATCAATATGCCGACCTCGACTTTCGATATTCCGGCACTTGTCGACCTTGCCGACGATACAGAGACGGATTTCGTGTTCATTTGTGCCGTCGGACAGCGATCTTTCGGGGCTGCCAACGCCGTTCTGCCGCATCTTGATTGCAAGGTGATGAACCTGAAGGGCGGTTTGCAAAGCTGGACACGCGACGGGTTTGATCTCGCCCAAGGCTAACAAACGCGCCTTGTGCCCCCGTCCCTATGTGCTTCTGTATGTGTTTCTGTGCTCGAAGCGCAATGCAGAGGCGGCTTGGCATTGCAAACCGATCCTCTCAGAGCTGCTTCTTTCTTCGTCCCTTCATTCGCTGCCTCATTCAATAACGACGATGATTCTCGTTGACGATTTCCCGCATATGGGATTAATTCCCTGATATGAAATTTTGAATGAGTAATATGATGGATCGGAAGATTGCGGAGCGGCTTGCTGCGTTGCGGGCGGAGCGGGGTTGGTCGCTTGAGGAGCTGGCGGCGCGGTGCGATGTCAGTCGGGCCAGCCTGTCGCGGCTTGAGAATGGCGAGGTCAGCCCGACGGCGCATGTTCTGGGCAAGCTTTGTGCCGCCTATGGCCTGCCGATGTCACGCCTGATGCAGATGGTCGAGGATGGGTTTGTTCCGCTCGTGCATCGCGGTTCGCAGCGGATCTGGGTCGACCCCGAAACCGGCTTTTCCCGGCGGTCGGTTTCGCCGCCATCGCGGGATTTGATGGCAGAGGTTCTCGAATGCGAACTCGATCCCGGCACACGGATCGATTATGGCGGATCGCCACGCGACGGGCTTGAACATCATCTGGTGATGCTGGCCGGGCAACTGCGTGTCACGGTGGAGGGCAAGACCCATGAGCTTGATGTCGGGGATTGCCTGCGATACCGGCTTTCGGGGCCCAGCAGCTTTGAAGCCCCTGCCGAAACCAGCGCGCGCTACCACCTTTTTATCGTATGAGGCCCCAAAAATGAGCGATCAGATCACCATTGCAAGCTTTGATGCCGATCAGCTTGAAAGCCACCTAGAGGCGTTTGGCGAGATGCTGCATGCCTGCGTTCATGACGGGGCCAGCATCGGGTTTATCGACCCGTTTGACATCAAGGATGCGGTGGCATTCTGGCGTGATATGGTCCTGCCTGCGATGCGGGGCGGCAGACGCGATCTGTTTGTGGCGCTGCTGGGCGGCAAGGTGGTCGGAACCGTGCAGCTTGATTGCGCCACCATGCCCAATCAGGTCCATCGCGGCGAGGTCTGCAAGCTGATGGTCCATCCGCACTATCGTCGTCTGGGCATTGCACGGAAACTGATGGAGGCACTGGAAAAACGGGCGTTTGCGAAAGCACGTCATCTGCTGACACTTGATACAAGAACCGGCGACAATGCCGAGCCGCTTTATGCCTCGCTCGGTTTTGAAACGGCGGGCGTGATCCCGGCCTATGCCCGCGATCCGTTTTCCGAAAAACTGAGTGCAACCACCGTGATGTATAAGCGGCTTGCTGTGTAATACGCTGGTGGACGATTCCCGTATTCTGTATTCAAAACCGTTTTGCTGGCATACCAGATTGTTCGGAAAATGTGCGTAATCTGGCCGGTTATTCACGTTTTGCGGTGCAGCATGACATGGCCTGAATGGTCGATTTTTCCCTGAAATAAAGGACATTCATGCTGCTGTGCGGTGCACTAAGGGTTAATGCGTGTGACAGTGGTATGACCAAAACATCTTGAATGCCAAACCGGGTTGAGCGCATCTTTGCGCCTGAAAGCTTTTGTATAAAATAAAAAAACCCGGAGGACGTTCGTCATGAAGAAATTTGCCCTTGCGGCGGCCCTGATGACTGCCGTTGGTTTTACCGGCATGACCCATAATGCCGTTGCGGCCGATCTGACCCTGCGGATTTCGTTGCAACTGCCGATGAAAAGCCACCTTGGCCAGAACCTTTTGATGTTCAAGAACGAGGTCGAGGAAAAATCGAACGGCGATATCGCGGTCGAGATTTATGACAGTGCGCAGCTTTACAAGGACAAGGAAGTTCCCGCCGCCGTCGGTTCCGGGGCGATTGAAATGGGTGTGGCGTCGCTGACCCGTTATGTCGGGGATGTTCCGGCGGTTGACGTGTTCTATCAGCCGTTCCTGCTTGATTCCGAAGAGAAAGTCCGTGCCGCCGTTGCCAAGGGATCGCCGGTGCGTGGTCCGCTGGATGAGGCGATTGCCGATACCGGCGCGACCGTCCTGTGGTGGCAGGCTTATGGCGGATCGATCATGCTGTCGAATGGTGGTCCGATCAAAGGCCCGGAAGGTCTTAAAGGCCAGAAAGTCCGCGTATTTTCCAAAACCCAGGGCGATTTCATTTCAGCTGCCGGTGGTGCGCCGACCCTTGTTTCCGGGTCCGAGCAGTATATCGCCTATCAGCGTGGCACGGTTGATGTTGGCATGACCGGCATGTCGGGCGTCAAATCCCGCCAGCTTTGGGAAGTCATGGATACGGTGACCGTCACCAACGATGCCGATGTTGAATTCATCGTGGTGATCAATACCGATTTCTGGAACGGCCTTTCGGATGCGCAGCGTGACATCATTTCGACCGCAGCAATGAACGCGGAAAAAGACGTCCGTGATCGCATGTCATCGATCGAAGCCGAGGCCTATGCCGAAGCCAAAGCCAACGGCATGACCGTCTATACCCCGACGGACGAGGAAATGGCGGCATGGCGTGAAGTTGCCAAACCGGTTTACGAGGAATTCCTCAACCACGCCGGTGATCTGGGCAAGCAGGTCTTTGATGCGGCCAGCAAGCTTTAAGCCTTGCCCGGTGATTGCAGACTGAACTGCCAATAAGGAAGACATCACCGCATTTTCGGCGGCCCCGCCGTTGCGGTGATGTCTTTTCATCTATTCATCTGTCTCTCTTTTCAGGAGGCGGTCGCGACCGGGGCGCATATTCCCGGCACGGCCAAGATTTCATCATGTTTGATCGTTTGATGCTTTTGCTGGCCTGGATCGCGGCCCTGCTGTTTGTCGCAGCGGGTGTGATGCTGACCTATGAGGTCGTGGCCCGTTATTTCTTTATTCGTCCCACCATCTGGGCGGCAGAGCTTTCGCAGCTTTGCCTGATCTGGGGATCGTTGCTTGGCATGCCATGGGCATTGGCGGCACGGCGGCATATTTCCGTCGATGCGGTGACCCGGCTTTGCAAACCATCGATGCGCCGTGTGCTTGAAATCATCGCGATGGCGGTGGTTCTGGTGTTTTCCGTGATGGTGACGGTCAAGGGCTGGGAAATCTTTTTTGAAAGCTTCGAGCGCGGCCGCACCAGCGGCACGATGCTTGACCTTCCGGCATGGGTTGCCGAAATCCCGGTCGTGATCGGTTTTGCGCTTCTGGCTGTTCAGGCCGTCATTGAAATTGTCGGCGTGATCCGCGGCAAGGATATTCCGGAAGGGGCGCACGAATGACGATTATCCTGACACTTGCGGCAATGTTCGCCTTGCTGCTGATCCGTGTGCCGGTGGCCTTTGCGCTGGGCGGGCTTGGCCTTGCCATGCTGATTCTTGGTGGCTTTTCGCCGCTGATGGCACCGCAGGCGATCCTGTCGACACTGGATGGTTTTATCCTGCTGTCGGTGCCGCTGTTTTTGCTGATGTCCAATATCCTGCTGCGTGCCGGTGTGGGGAACGATCTGTTTGCCGCGGTCAGCGCATGGGTCGGTCATTGGCCGGGCGGGCTTGCGGTGGCAACCATCCTTTCGTGTGGCGTGTTTGCCGCGATTTCGGGATCATCGGTGGCAACCGCAGCCACGATTGGCACGGTCGCCATCCCGGAAATGATCCAGCGTGGCTATAACAAGCGTTTCGTCTATGGCCTGATGGCGGCGGGCGGCACGCTTGGCATCCTGATCCCGCCATCGATTCCGATGATCATTTATGGCTTTGTCACCGAAGAATCGGTGATTGCGCTTTTCCTTGCCGGGGTCGGGCCGGGCATTGCGTTGCTGTTGCTGTTTATCATCTATTCGATGATCTATGCCCGGTTTGGCGGGCAGGAACGCGAACCCAAACGCGGCTGGGAAGAGCGCAAGCGCGCCACGTTAAAGGCCTTGCCTGCTGTGCTTCTGGCGGTGCTGATCATATCGGGGATCTATTCCGGGGCCTTCACCCCGACCGAGGCCGCGGCGATTGGCTTTGCCGCCGCCCTTGCGATTACGGCGGCGATGCGGGTTCTGACCTGGAAGGCGTTGAAGCTTGCGATTTTCGATACCATGGCGACCACGGTTGCGATCATCCTGATCATTGCCGGGGCCAAGGTGTTTGGCAAGGCGATCACCCTTTATCGCATCCCGCAGGATATCTCGATGATGATCAGCCAGGGGATCGATACCGAATTTGGCTTTATCATCGTGGTGACGGTCGTGTTGCTGATCATGGGGCTGGTGTTTGAAGCATTATCAATGGTGCTGATCATGACGCCGGTTCTGTTGCCAGCGGCCCTGGCACTTGGTTTTGATCCGATCTGGTTCGGGGTCTATATGGTGATCATGGTTGAATGCGCGCTGATCACGCCCCCGGTGGGGCTCAATCTTTATGTCATTCAGTCGGTGGCGAAAACGCGATTGGGCGAGGTGGCGCGCGGCGTTTTGCCGTTCCTGCTTCTGATGTTCCTGACCGCGGCCATTCTGTATGTCTGGCATGATCTTGCCCTTTATATACCCTTTAAAATGTGACGCTTATGACCAAACAAATCTCTCCTGCCGATAAACTCCGTGCGCTTCTGGCAACGGGTGATCTGATTACCATGCCGTGCTGCTTTGATGCGCTGTCGGCCAAGCTGATCGAACAGGAAGGCTTTGGCCTGACCTTCATGTCGGGCTTTTCGGCCGCGGCATCGCGGATCGGCGAACCTGATCTTGGCCTGATGTCTTATGGCGAAGTGCTTGATCAGGCGCGCAACATCACTGATGCGGTTTCGATCCCGGTGATCGGTGATGGCGATACCGGTTATGGCAACGCGATGAATGTGAAACGCACAGTGGCGGGCTTTGCCAAGGCAGGCTGTGCCGCGGTGATGATCGAGGATCAGCTTGCGCCGAAGCGTTGCGGTCATACCAAGGGCAAGGAAGTTGTTGGCCGGGACGAGGCATTTGATCGTATCAAGGCCGCCGTTGATGCACGGGAAGCCGGGGCGGATATCCTGATACTCGCGCGCACCGATGCCCGGCATCAGCATGGTCTGAGCGAGGCGATTGACCGGGCCGCGAAATTTGCCGAACTGGGTGCTGACATATTGTTTGTCGAAGCCCCGAAAACCGTCGCGGAAATGCGTGAATTGTGTGCGGCCCTGCCGGGGCCGAAAATGGCCAATATCGTCGAAGGTGGGGAAACCCCCGACCTGACGCCGGAAGAACTGAGTGATATCGGTTATCAGATTGCGGCCTATCCGTTATCGCTTATGGCAGCCGCCATGAAGGCGATGGTTGAAACCCTGCAATTGATGAAGGCCGGGAAGCCACGCACCGATATGCTGATGGATTGGGGCCAGTTGCGCAATCGCATCGGCTTTGATGCCTATTACGAGGAATCCGAACGCTACGCGACCTCGAAACGCGGGTAGGGCAAGCGTTCATCTGATTGTCGGTCAAACGGCGCGCGGGGGGATTCTCGCGCGCCGTTTTGCATTTTAGTCCGGAATGCGGGCAATGACCTTGATTTCAAAATCAAACCCGGCCAGCCAGTTGACCCCGATTGCGGTCCAGTTCGGATAGGGGGCTTTTGGGAAAACGTCACCCTTCACCTTCATGATCGTTTCAAACTGGTTTTCGGGATCGGTGTGGAAGGTCGTGACATCGACGATATCGTCAAGCGTGGCTCCACCAGCCTTGAGCGTTGCTTCAAGATTGTCGAATGCCAGACGCACCTGTGCCTCGAAATCCGGTTCGGGCGAACCGTCAGAGCGGCTGCCGACCTGACCGGAAACGAACAGAAGATCGCCCGATTTGATCGCGGCGGAATAGCCGTGTTCGGCATAAAGGGCATGTCGGTTGGCCGGGAAAACGGCGTTGCGCTGTGCCATGTGGATTTATCCTTTTATCCGGGTGTGCAGTTTCACATACGATGCGTATATAAATCTCAGATACATTGCGTATGTCAAGTTTTATATACGTAGCGTATGTGAAATGATATGTGTCGGGAAATTGATCAGGGAGGTTCGCAATGGCCGCACGGCGTCGCCAGGAAACGATGGAAGAAAACCGCGAAAAGCTTGTTTCGGCGGGGCGAAAGGCGTTTGGAACGCAAGGCTTTGCCGCGGCGTCGATGGATGAATTGACCGCATCGGTTGGCCTGACGCGGGGCGCGCTTTATCACAATTTCGGCGATAAAAAGGGGCTGCTTGCCGCGGTGGTGGCGCAGGTCGATGGCGAGATGGCCGCGCGGGCGCGGGCGGCAAGTGCCAGCGCCGGGGACGGGTGGCAACAGCTTCTGGCAGAGGGGGCGGCCTATATCGCGATGGCGCTTGATCCCGAGGTGAGGAGAATCGTTCTGCTTGACGGGCCTGCCATTCTTGGCGATCCGTCACATTGGCCAAGCCAGAATGCCTGCCTTGAGGCCACCAAAGAAGCGGTCGAAAGGCTGATTGCCGACGGGGTTATGAAACCGGTCGATACCGATGCCGCTGCCCGGCTGCTGTGCGGGGCGGCCCTGAACGCGGCGTTATGGGTTGCGGACAGTGATGATCCGAAGTCTGCTTTGCCCAAGGCGGTTGATGCCTTCAGCCTGATGGCCGAGGGGTTTCTGGTCGAGAAACGATAGTTCCCCGATTTGTGAACCGGATGCCCGCCTTTGCGGGCATGGCGGAGAAGGGAAAGAGTCCAACTTGCCGCATCGGAGACAAAAGAAAACCCCGCAGCCAAAAGGCGTACGGGGTTTTCTTTTAATGGTGCCGGCAAAGAGACTCGAACTCCCAACCTTCGGATTACAAATCCGCTGCTCTACCAATTATAGCTACATCGTCGATGGCAGCTTTGATGCGTCCTCGCGACGATGTTAGCAGACCTGAGTACGCTATATGCCTTTGTTCCGTATGTTAGAGCCGCAAGAAAAATTCAAACTTGACGCGATGCCTCCATTCCGCGTGGCAGATTGGTTAGTGGAATTGCAAGCTTACGATGAATTTCTTGCATTCGATTATCGTTATGAGGAATGATTATTTGAAAGCAAAGAGATACGGGGAGGCGTGACGTTGTTTTGCGCCAAGGCTAGGCGGAAAATTTATGAAGAATAGACCTTATTTCAATAAGTCGATTAAAGAGCTGGAAAAGACCTTTAATGACAACCAGAGCGATTCTGAAACGCTTAACCGCTTGATACATGAACTGGAGTTTCGCAGCACGCAACGCGCACTTGCACTAAAGAAAAAAGTTCAGGCGGCAACTACCGATCAATCCCCTAATTCATCTCCTCAAAAGCCTGTATTCAATCCTGAACCAAAAGCGGATCAGCTTGACTCAGCTCCGCGTCAATCAGCGCTAGCTGTTGGTGAGCCTCCGAAGCTCCATGAAGCTATTAGGCCGCCGGAAACAATCAAGATTGCGGCCAAACCTGTAGCGAAACCACCGATCACAAATGATGCGCAGGATATTCTGCGCGCATGGACGGCGTTGGAGGTTTTGTCTCCACAAGGGTATCGGCGAGAAACAGATCTGGTAGCCGGTGACCGGAAAAAGATTGCTCGTTTTGAAGAAGGACCTTTGCCGTGGGAACTAGGGGAAAAATCTCTTCCCAAAAAGCGGCTTTACTATGAGCTTATCCTCGGTGCGATAGAACTAGCTCCAGCTGTTGAAATGCTGCTGAAAGTTTACGCTGATAAGCGCCCGGATAAACCCAGCGTAAGGGGGAGCAGTCCGATTGCAAGCATCCTTTTGGACAAAGAAGGACGCCCCTTGGAGGAAGAGACAAGTGCTGCGATTTCAAGTTTTGCGTGGGGCGTTCCAATCGCTCTTCAAGGGGACTTGAAGAAGCTCGCCGACTGGCCCGCCCAGGAAAAGATTTTGAAAGGACAGTTCAGAAAACTCTTAGTCAAACGGGATCGAAATGATGATGTAATTCCGTTGACGAAAAGCCGTATCTCAGAGCTGTTTGAGTATCTTGTCTCGACCCTAAACCTAGACGGTCATGTGATGAAAGCGCCGTCCTTCGCTTTGCGGCGATATGAGTTTTTTGCCAGTAAGACACCGCCCGAACCGGGTTTGCTTAATTCGTTCTTCTTGGAGGATTTGGCCGAGGCCCGCGTGCTGGCAAGTATGGGGAAACTTCCCAAAGCGCTCGAACATTATCTTGGTATCAAAAAGCCGTCGCAACGCATTAATTTGTTGGAAGACAATGCTGGTTTACGGGACTTACTTCAACCCGCTTTGACGCCTCCCGGGAAATGGCCAGGCAAAGGACGTTTCCCGCTGGCTTTGTTGCAGCAAGCGGCAGTCAACGCCACAAATGCGCGGCAAATTAAGACTGGTGTTCTCGCCGTTAACGGTCCGCCCGGTACCGGTAAGACAACCTTACTTCGTGATGTTGTGACAGCACGGCTCATAGAGCGTGCCGTAGTGATGCATGAATTTGACCGTCCATCGCAAGCCTTCACGCCAACTAGCGAAACCCTTCAACGTAGCGGTGCGAAGATCACACTTCATAAGCTGGACGAACGACTTAAAGGCTTCGAGATGGTGGTAACATCATCCAACAACAAAGCTGTCGAGAATGTCAGTGCAGAACTTCCTGCACTAGACGCAATCGCGGTGGATGCGCCCGAACTTCGATATTTCAAGAGTATTTCAGATAATGTTCTTGAACGTGATACGTGGGGTCTTATTGCCGCTGTCCTTGGCAATTCTTCAAACCGCTACATGTTTTCACAAAGGTTCTGGCGCGACGAGGAGAATGGTCTTTCCACGTATCTCAATCATGCCAGCGGTGTGCCGCAAATAGTATCGGAACCCAAAGGTCGCGGCCGTCCTCCGCTGAAGCGAAATCGTCGAATCATTGATCGTGAGCATCCGCCGTCAAATAGCCGCGAAGCACAGATGCGGTGGGAGAAAGCCCGTTCCAAATTCAAGACCAAGTTTGATGCTTTAAAGCGAACGGAAAACCGCCTGCAAAAGCTTCATGTGCAGCTCGTGCGTCACGCACAGGTCGTTGCTGAAATTAATAACCTCGCGCAAAAACTGCCTTCTCTTGAAGTGGATGCGCGGAACTTAGAAAGCGAGCGCGCAACCGCCCTACACGAGCTACAAGAAGCAGAAAACCGGTTTAAGAATTCACGACAAGCCCAAGTTTCTCATTTTTCATCGCGCCCTGGTTTCTTTGCAAGGTTATTCCGCACGCCTCGTTTCAGAACATGGCGCGATGAACAGCAAGGCCTTTTTAATAGAGCCGGAGGCGATCAGCAGCGTTTTCACAACTGCAAGAAAATTGCCGAAGATCTTGGTGCAGAGCTCGCGGCGACAAAGGAATTGATTGCGCAGAATCGGGAGTCTTTGGACACCCTTCGTGCCGAAAAGACAGATTTGGAAGCAAGCCTGCAACATACTTGCGTTGAGCTTGATGTACCGATCCCAGATGACGACTTCTTTGCGGGCGCACACGAAGATATTCAAACCGCCAGCGTCTGGTTTGATAACGCGGCAAGTCGACAGCGCGATGATGTCTTTGAAGCCGCTATTCAACTGCACCACGCATTTATCGATGCAGCAGCCGATCCGCTGCGGCAAAACCTATCTGTCTTTGTAGAGACTTTCGGGACGCGTTCACTCGGCACACCGCAAAAAGATGTCTTGATCCCTGATCTTTGGGCATCTTTCTTCTTGGTGGTTCCGGTTGTCTCGACAACATTTGCCTCGGTGAATCGGATGTTCTCGCGGCTTCCCACCGAAGCCCTGGGATGGCTTCTGGTAGATGAAGCTGGGCAAGCAGTGCCACAAGCTGCCGTTGGTGCGATGATGCGAACAAAGCGCTCGGTTGTCGTCGGCGATCCGCTTCAAATCGAGCCCGTTGTTACCCTCCCTAACAGCCTCACGGAAGAAGTATGTGCTTTCTTCGGCATTGACCCATTGAAATACAATGCGCCAGAAGCCTCGGTGCAGACAGTTGCAGATGCTGCCAGTATGTACTGTGCTAAGTTTCCGATCGGCAGCGGGCACCGGGATGTTGGATCGCCGCTACTTGTGCATCGACGCTGCGATAGCCCGATGTTTGATATCTCGAACGAGATTGCCTATTCAAATCTGATGGTGCAGGCGAAGGCGCCGTCAACGTCAAATCCGGTTCTCGGACACTCATGCTGGATAGATGTTGTAGGCAAGTCTAGTTCTGACAAATGGTGCGCTGATGAAGGAGAAGTGTTGATTAAAATGCTGCGAAAGATTCGCTTGAGCGGCACTCGCGCTGATCTATACGTGGTGACTCCTTTTGTTGTTGTGCAGGACAATCTCCGTCAGGCAATCCTGCGCAGCGGCGTGTTAAGCGGATGGATCGATAAACCTGACGATTGGGTATGGGAGCACGTTGGTACGGTTCACACAGTTCAAGGCCGTGAAGCCGCAATCGTCTTCTTCGTCCTTGGGGCGCAAGATTCTTCTCAAAATGGCGCGCGCAATTGGGCCGGTAGCAAGCCGAATCTCGTGAACGTTGCAGTAACGCGAGCTAAAGCATCACTATACGTTATCGGCAATCGCAGCCTTTGGAAAACGGCGGGAGTGTTTTCGGTGCTAGACAGGTATCTTTCTGATTAAGGTTTCTTCTCTACGCTGCGACGGATAGAACCGCCCGGCCAAATAGCCAAAAGAAAACCCCGTAAGCATCTGCTTGCGGGGTTTCTTTTTAATGGTGCCGGCAGAGAGACTCGAACTCCCAACCTTCGAATTACAAATCCGCTGCTCTACCAGTTAAAGCTATGCCGGCGTGGGCGGCGCGAAACATAGTCCGGGATGCGCGCGATTGCAAGCCTTTGATGCAGGGAAAATAGCATCAAATTTTGCGGCATATTTTCCCTGCTTCTGGCGGTGCCCTGGCTGCCGGGAATCCCGGGTTTGGGCCTTGTTCCTAGCGACGATACAGTTCGTACAGGGCAACTGCGGCCGCGTTGGACACATTGAGGCTTTCGATGCGGTCCGACATCGGCAGTTTGACGAGGAAATCGCAATTTTCACGGGTCAGGCGGCGCAGGCCTTCGCCCTCGGAGCCCATGATGATGCCGACCCGGCCCTTGAGCTTGGCTTCGGCCAGCGTTTGTTCGGCATAGCCATCCATACCCGCCAGCCAGAAATTCGCACCTTTAAGTTTCTCGATGGTCTGGCTAAGATTGCCCGCGTGAATATAGGGCACGGTTTCAAGCGCGCCACTGGCCGATTTGGCGAGAGTGCCGGTTTCGGGCGGGGCGTGACGGTCCGGCACGATGACGGCAGCCGCACCAAAGGCCGCCGCACTGCGGAGAATCGCGCCGACATTGTGCGGGTCGGTGACCTGATCAAGGATCAGGACCGTGCATTGTTCCTCGTCCCTTGTGTCGGCAATCAGTTCTTCGACCGAAATCTGGGGCAGGGGGGCGCAATGCATCGCCATGCCCTGATGGACGGTGCCCGGCGGCAGCATTTCATCCAGATCGGTGCGCCCGGCTGCGTCGAGCTGGACATCGGTGCGTTCGGTATCGGCGAGGGCGGCAACGATTTCGTCGCGCACGGCCTCGGACGCCCAGATTTTGTGAATCGTGCGTTGCGGATTGTAAATCGCGTTCAGAACCGGGTGACGACCAAATAGAATCAGGCGCGATGCCCCACCGGCATTGCCGCCGTCACGACCGCGTTTTCGTCCGCGACGCGAATTGCCATCGCGTTTATCATCGTCTTGCGGGAAGCTGTCGCCCGGACCCGTCCCGGTCGAACGGTTGGCAGAACGTGAATTGTTGCGACGCGACATAATGGCGGAAACCTCCGGGCAGTAAGGATAAGAATGCTGTTTGTTTCGCTCTGAATGGAAAACAGGGGGAACATATAGGAAAAGAAATCCGATTTCGTGTTTTTTTTGCTGTTGACAAGGACAGGCCCTGCAACGTATTCCCTCCCTCGCCGAACGAAGCCGGGGGTTAACCCCGACAACGTTTTGACCCTGATGGAGGGGTGGCAGAGCGGTCAAATGCAGCGGACTGTAAATCCGCCGACTTAGTCTACGCAGGTTCGAATCCTGCCCCCTCCACCATTCTCTCGCCCTCGCGAGAGCTCGCAATAAAAAATATGCGGGTGTAGCTCAATGGTAGAGCAGAAGCCTTCCAAGCTTACGACGAGGGTTCGATTCCCTTCACCCGCTCCAGATTTTATATGATCCCGTCGGCTCGTGCGGTGGGTTCTTACGTGTTTTTTTTGGTTCGGATTAGGATCTGAGTGTAATGGCTAAAGAAAAGTTTGCGCGTACAAAACCGCACGTGAACGTTGG